>JADFYM010000056.1 GCA_015233035.1 Magnetococcales bacterium | reverse complement strand
CCCGTTGGGGGCTTCAGCCCCCAAACCCCCACCGGGGAGCGTGCCAGTCCCCGGCCCCCTGCAAAAGTTGTGTGCATAGGGTAGGGACCCCACCAGGGGGATAATCCCCCTGGACCCCTGCCACGGTTTATCACAACCGCTCCCCGTCTTCCTCCTCGCGCTGCACACTGGCGCGCAACTGCCCACAAGCCGCCGCAATATCCCCCCCCCGACTGTCCCGAATAACCGTCACCAAACCCGCATTGCACACCACCTCCTGAAACCGCAACGTGGTCTCACGAGAGGACGGCTTGAAGGGAGATCCCGGCCAGGGATTGAACGAAATCAGATTGATCTTGGAAGGAATACCGTCCACAAAATCGACCAGTTCCTGGGCATCCTGCAAGGAATCGTTCACGCCATTCAACAGCAGATATTCCCAGGTGATGCACCGCCCATGCTTGAGCGGAAAGGCTAAAATGGCCTGGCGCAAGGCGTCCAGGTTATATTTGCGATTGAGGGGAATCAGCCGGTCGCGCACCGCATCGCGCACACTGTGCAACGAAATGGCCATGTTGATCCCCAAATCCCAGCCAACCTGCACCAACCGAGGCACCACCCCGGCCGTCGAGAGGGTAATCTTGCGCGTCCCAATCGCCAAACCGGTGCCATTCAACACAATGCGCACGGCCTTGACCACTGCGTCATAGTTGTACAACGGCTCTCCCATGCCCATCAGAACCACATTGGTCAACCGGAGACCACGTTTGGCCAGTTCCGACCGCGCAAAGGTCACCTGCTCGACAATTTCAGCCGCCTCCAGGTTGCGCGTCAAGGGTTGGGTGCCCGTATGACAAAAGGCACAGGCCAGGGCACAACCCACCTGGGAAGAGAGACACAAGGTGCCACGCTCCTCATCGGGAATATACACCGTCTCAATCCGGGCCCCATCTGCCAACGCCAACAACCATTTTTCCGTGCCGTCCCGGGAAACCTGATGCGCCAACACCTCCGGGGCCAGGGGCAGGGCGCATTCCAGCAGACGATTGCGCAACGCAGCGGGCAGATCGGTCATCTCCGCGACACTGCGCGCCAGTTTGACATACAACCAGGACCAAATCTGTTTGGCACGAAAGGGGCGTTCCCCCCACTCCGCCATCAGGGTATTCAATTCCTCCCAGGTCAACCCGGTCAGGCGCAAATTATTCATATAATTTAATATTTATAAAATATAGCGGGTCCAGGGGGATCATTCCCCTGGTAGGGCCCAGGGGCAAAGCCCCTGGTGGGGTCCAGGGGCTTTGCCCCTGGTGCCCGCAGCATATCTCATCCATTTGCCGTCACCCAATCCCGCAATTGTCCATAATCCGTCTTGCCATTGGCATTCAACGGCCACTGCGCCAGATGCTGAAGCTGGCGCGGCACCATATAATAAGGCAGCCGTCTGGCACACTCTTCCAGAATTTCCGCCTCCGCACAGGGAGAACCACAGACAAAACCCAGCACACTGGTGGCATTACCGCCACCCAAAGGCCAACCCACCACTGCCACCTGATCGGTCTGGGCAACCTGACGCAAGACATGTTCAATCTCGGCGAGTTCCACCCGGTAGCCCCGGATTTTCAACTGTCGGTCCACCCGATCCAGATAGTAAAAGCCCACGCTGTTCTTCCAGGCCACCAGATCTCCGGTCTTGTACCAGCGATGGGATGTGCCGTCAGCAGAGGTGAGATGCAGATAACTTTTTGCTGTTTCGGCGGTATTTTTCCAATAGCCGGGTGTAATCTGGGAACCACTCAGGCAGAGTTCTCCTTTGCTTCCCTCCTCGCCCGGTCGCAATTGACCATCGACGAGCATGGCCGCCATTTGACCCGGATAGGGGATGCCAATCGGCACCGCTCCGTTGCGGCATTCCGCCTCGGACTGGCCGGTTTGCCAAAAATAGCCGGTGATGCAAATGGTCCCTTCGGTCGGACCATAGCTGTTGTCGATGCGGGCCTGGGGAGCGGCCGCCTGCCACCACTGCACCGCCTCCTGCGTCAGTTGTTCCCCACCGAACACGCACCAGCGCAGCGAGGGAAAGGCACCCGGCTTTAACTGATACAGGCGTTTCATGAAGTGGATCACGGCGGGCACAGACTCCCAGAACGTCAGCGCGTGCTCCTTGATAAACTGGGCCGGGGCCATGCGCAGTTTTTGCGGGATGGAATACAGACACGCCCCGGCGGCCCAGCAGACAAACTGGTCGTAGACCGAAGCATCGAAGGTCATGTCGCTGTGTTGGGAAAAGCGATCCTCCGGCGTGGGCTGGTACCGGGCCAGCATGTTGACCACAAAGGCATTGACATTGCTGGGCGACACCACAACCCCCTTGGGCACACCCGTGCTGCCGGAGGTAAAGAGCAGGTAGGCCACCGCGTTGTCCCGTTGCCTGGGCATTTGCAGGGTCGGGGTAGGGGAAAAAATCTCTGCCTGACCCATAAAACGATGGCGCGACAGGGTCTGGGTCCAAGCGGGCAGTCTGGCATGATCCGGCAGCAGTACGGTCAAATTTTTCTGCACGGCAGCCAACAACGGCTGGGCCATGGGTTCGCACTGGGCATCCAGGATCAGGAGATCGACCTCGGCCAGATCGGCAATATGGAGATTGCGGGCGATGGGAAAATGGGGATTCAACGGCACATAGCCCTTGCCGGTATACAGGATCGCCAACACGGCGGCATAGGCCGCTACCGAACGGTAAGCAAAAACCGCCGCCACCGGATTGGCGGGATAGGGATCCACCCGGTCAATGGCCGAGGCCATCGCACAGACGCGCTGTTGCAACTCGGCATAACTGTAACAGGTTTCCTCGACAAACAGGGCAGGACGAGTGGCCTGCCGGCAGGCACTCTGGTGAAACCAGTGGGCAATATTGGTCTCCGGCGGGACAGGCATGAGATCCTGGTTTTTCAAAAATGAATACCCCAAATGGCAAAAAAGAAGGTGGTGTCCTGCATGAAAGCGGAACCCGGATGATCCCAGATCCGGAGCATGGAAAAAAACAACCAAACCCCCGCAATCTTGCGTAATGTCACCCAGAATGTCCTGCCGGGCGAAGAGGCCACAACCGGCTTGCCCCGCTGGTTTTGTTCACGCAATATGCTGATAAAAATGCCTATCCCCAGCACAAAAGAGTAAAAAAAGTATGAATAAAATTTCACGAAGGACAAGGCTTCGCCACTTTCGATAAAGCCATCAAAATGTTGCAACAGATGGTAGTAGAAGTTGCCCAAAAAGGCCGACGCCATGGTGGCGGCAAAAATGCGCAACCTGGGGCGATGTTTGAAAAAGGAGAGGTAGGTCGGGAAGAAAAAAAAGTCGACCAGCAATTCCTTGAAATAATAATAGTAACGGTTCCAAAAATTGATGAGGGAGGTGGACAGGAGCGGTTTATAGGTGTTACGAAAAACATTAAAGCCGAAGAGACGCAGACAACCGATAATCACATGTCCGATGATGGCCAATTGCATGGTTTCGTAGACCATATCCACGATCAGACTGGCCCAGACAATCGCCATGGTGGGCATATGCTGCGTGCTGAGATCAATCAGACCATCAATATGGTACAACCGCAGACAAAGCGGCGAGGGCACATCCACGATTTGCCCGTGCGTGCCAAACGTGCCAAAAAAGGCAACATCCAGTACCAACAGAATGATACGCCAAAGATAGGCCAGCAGGAGCAGTTTGACGCCAGCCAGTTGCGCCTTGGCCAGGTCGAGCCGGGATTCGGCCAGCTTCGGCAGCAGATAATCCAGCCCTTTGCCGTAGGGAACCTGGGTGGATCCCAGGTAAGGGAGACAGTAAATCAGATGATCCACAAAACCGGTCTTCTGGATGGATCCCCGTTTGCCCGAATAGAGCATGAAGCCGATACGCCAGATCAAGAAAGCGAAAAAGAGACAACAGACGGACAGATTGGAGGCAATGACCCAGGAGGGATCCTCCCGAAAGCCGGCAGGCAACCCCGCCAGGACAAGGATGCCACACCATAATAATAAATGAAGAAAAATTTGCGGATTGTTGCGCACCAGGCGGGGCAGACGGGCAAAGGATTGAGCGATTGTAAAGAAAATATAAAGCATACCGACAACCAAGGCGGCATCCAGTACAAACCAAAAAAGATGGGTCACATGGAGTTGCACCAGGCGGTGGAACAAGAACAGGCCACCCACCCCGAAGCCCATCATTTCGATGCGACGAGCGGGAAACTGCTGGGCCAGGATCAACAGCGGGAACAGAGGCAGATACGGCAGCGGTACGGGGGAGAGATAGGGCGTCAAACCCAACACGACCAAAACAGTCGCCCACAGCACCAGATTACCCTTCGGGGTGATGGAAAAGGCAAGAAGCTGCGGGTTTTCGTGGAACTGTGCAACACTCTGGTAAAGGGATCTAGGGGTCATTTGGGCATATTTCTCGTTTGTCCGCAACGCCCGAACCGATTCGGTGCCCTGGGACGGTGCAGACATGGAACCATTTCATCCGTTCAGCGTGCCCTTTTTTTTCCCGACCCGGTTGTGCTCCCGGTCATTTGGCGCGCCTCTCGATCAGATCCAGTATCTTGTGAATGGACTCCAACTCAACCGGGTCAATACCGGTTTCGGAAAAATCAATACCGAACTCCGACTCCAAAAAATCAATAATCTCCAACATGGCCAACGAATCGATCAGGCCGGATTTGATCAGACCATCATCGTCACTGATCCGATCAATGGGCAAATCTGGACGGGTGATGGTTTTTAAAAACCGGATGACCTTGTCTCTGTTTTGCGTATCCATGCGGTCTCGTCGCCCAAAGAAAGGAGGATAATGTGCGTTGTTCTACAGCCCTGCGCGCCAATTGTCAATGGTCACCCATTGGGGGGGGATCGGTATATCGAGTCGGTTGGCACAAATGGGGTCCGTTCAACACACCACGGAAAACACGGGAACCCTCTGCAGGCCACTGGAGCATGTCTCTGACAGGGCCGTCTTTTCAACGGCATGGTCACTTTTTTAGCTTGGACTCCGCTATGGCATCAAGCAAACCGGTCCTGAAAATTAAGGATATGGGGGATCAAGAAACCGGAACACCCTGCCACCGCTACCGTTACTTGTCGATCTGACAGAAAAACAATGCAAAAAGCGTCATATCGCCACCGTAGCCGGGATCATGAGGATCAATCAAGGAGACGTTTCGCAAACGCAACAGAATGTTTCATCCATGCAACATGCAGGCAACCCTACAGGAGGCAGGAGCCCCTCCCCTGTTGGCCGATTGCTCAGGCCACGGCCTGTTGGTCGAACAAACATAGAATCTTCCTCTGGACGAATGAGGCATCAAAATCGGCCAAATCGCACACCAATTCAAAATTTTGGCCACCTTCACGAAACCACCGCCTGGCTGACCGCATGAGAGAAGGGTCTTGACTCAACAAGGCGTCATGCAATGCCGTTTCCAGGACAGCCATCCACAATTTTTGCTCTGCTTCCAAAGTTGCGATTCAACCTCACTTTTCGGGAGTATCGATCCGTGCGAATGCCTCATGACACAAGCAAAGCAAGATGCAAGCCATCAACTTTTATTTATTATAATCAATCAGTTGACAAGGTGCATGTCATCGTCTTGCGGAGCATCTGTTGCGTTGACGCAACGGTCATACTGGTCAGGCTTCAGGCGGGTGAGCGGCACCGATTTTTTTCAAGCGTCGCCACAGGGAGACACGGTCCAAACCGAGAATTTTGGCGGCCATGGTCTGGTTGCCATCCACCTGCTCGCAGACCCAGAGGATATAGTGCCGTTCCATCTCCTCCAGGGAAAGCAATTGCTGGTCGGAACGCGGAAAAATGTAGGATGGACGCCGCTCAAGATAATCGGGCAGATCATTTTCGGTAATTTCCGTACCGACGGCAAACGCCACCGCCCGTTGCACAATATTTTCCAACTCACGCACATTGCCTGGAAAGGCATGTTGGCTCAGTCGATCGAGGGCCAACGGGGAGATGCCGACGACCTGCTCATTAATTTTGGCATATTTGGCCAAAAAATGGTGCACCAGGAGAGGAATATCCCCTGGTCGTTGCACGAGCGGTGGCAGATAAAAATCAATCACATTCAGCCGATAGTATAAATCGCGCCGAAAGCGGCCCGCCTCGACCTCCTGCTGAATGGGTCGGTTGGTCGCTGCCAGAAAGCGCACATCGACGGTCACCGGAACCGTCACGCCCAGGCGACGCAACTCCTTCTCCTGGATCACCCGCAACAATTTGACCTGCATGGACGGGGACATCTCGGTAATTTCATCGAGAAACAAGGTGCCACCGTGGGCCGTTTCCACCAACCCTTTGCGGTCGCGCACGGCTCCGGTAAAGGCCTCACGACCATGGCCAAACAGTTCATTGGCCAGCAGTTCTTCGTTGAAGGCCCCACAGTTGACCGCCACAAACGGACGGTCGGCACGCGGGCTGGCATCGTGCAGAATGCGAGCCAGGATCTCCTTGCCGGTACCGGTCTCTCCGGTAATCAAAACGGGCAGATCCATCACGGCAGCCCGTTTGGCCTGCTCCAGCAGGCGCAGCATGGCCGGATTGCGGGTGATCAAGGGCAAGGCCACCTTTGGCACGGCCAACTCCTGACGGATGCCCTGTTGCCTTTGTTTGTGGTGGCTCTGCTCGGCGGCCAACAGAACCGTTTCCCGCAACTCCTGCGGACGAACCGGTTTGATCAAATAATGGAACGCACCCTTCCGAATGGCATCGACCACCGAGGGGACCGAAAGCTTGTCGGAAACAAAAATCAATTCGGTCGCCGGTTGCAGGCGCAAGCATTGGCGGAGAAAATGGCCCTCATCCAGGGGATCCAGTCCCATGTCGGCCAGGATGACCTCAAACAGGCAGGGATTGCTGGCCTCGGCATCCAGGAGCTTGAGGGCCGCCGCTCCCCCGGGAACCTTGGTGACACAGCAGCCGTCTTTGGCCAAAATGTGTTCCAGATTCTGCAGTGCCACCTTGTCCCGATCCACCAACAAGAGACGAATGGAATCGGCCATCAGGATACGGATCTCCTGTCGGATATATCATGCCATCCGCCGGACTGGGCCACGGGAAGCCACAAACGAAACAGCAGGACGGAATCATGTACGCGCTCCGCCAACAAGGCACCACCATGCTGGCGAATAATGCCCGGCAAAAGACAGATGCCCGGATTGCCATCTTCCTGGGGAACGCACAGACGAGAGACATCCTGAGCATCCTGATCCGAGGTGATGTAAACCTCTCCGGCCACAGGCAGCGCAATCTCTGCCACCTCTTGGCAATCGGGATGCAACCAGACCAGGGGACGCATGATGGATTTTTTAAGTGCTTCCCGCATTTCGTCCCGGTTGCGTCGGCAACCCTGGATGGTGCCCCGATAGTGCGATGGGGTCGATTGCAGAGAGTGGCTGATCAGGTCAGCCAGGGCCAACTCCAGGGTATACGGGTTGCCGATCACCTCCAAATCCATGGGAATGTCTCTGTCCCATGGCACATGGATGGCCTGCTCGTCGGGCAAATGGGTCACCACCCGGTCGATCAGTCGCGCCAGGTTGATCGGTTTGGCCGGTTCTTCCTGCGGGATGGCATATTCCTGGACAGTCATCAAAATGCGTCGGCCCTGTTCCGCCTGCTGGCGAATTTGCATGAGCATGTCGTTGCGAAAGGCCGCTGACACCTGGGCATCTTCCTCCAGCAGGATCTGACAGGTCGTGGAAATGTTGGCCATGGGCTGGCCCAGCGTCTTGACCAGACGCAACAGCACCGCATCGGCAAAGGCCTGCTGTGCGGCACTGGCCCGTTCCTCCCGGCGGTGCAAGGCCGATTGCACCACCTGATTCATCACATGGGTCAAGACAATAAATTCCTGATTCGCGCCGGGCAGTTGGATCTGTTCCTGACGACCGGTCAGAACATGGGTCAGTTCATCCCGCAACCGGTTGAGTGGCACGACAATACGACGGATGCAAAAGCTGCCATATCCGCACAAAACCAGCACAAGAACAATATCTGCCATCACAATGTCGTGTTGTGTGCGGCGCAGGGCCGTCGTAATGTCATCTTTGGTGTCCGTCGTGAGTTTTTCGGCCAGAGAGATCAATTGTCGGCCCGTCTGATGGAGTGCCAACTCCAGGGCTTGCACATTCTGCGCGTCCTGCTCAATCAAGGCGGGTATTGCGAGCAACTTTTCCCTGTATTCCGCCGACAAGACAAAGATCCGGGCAAAAAGGGCTTTGCCGTCCGGGAGGACCAAAAATCCCTCCCGGTTTTCACGCAGTTGGTGATCGATCTGGTCCAGGTAACCCACGGCACTTTCCCAGTCACTCTTTTTATGAAACAACAAATAGCCTTTTTCGTAACGGCGAGCCTCCAGCACCGTGTTCAGAAAACTCATAAAAAAGTGGTCTTCCATGGCCTCCTGATGGATCTGGCGGGCATCCAGCGACAGCCGATAGGAGAAGGCGAGCAGAACAGTGCCCAACAGCAACAAGCCGATCAGCACGGCATGGCTCAGTGACTGAAAAATTTTCATAACAGTTCATCCTGTCGGTCTATGGCTGAACCAGGTGGAGCGGATTGGACGATTCCTTTGCTGGGGAGACGGAGAACGCCTCCCCAGTCCCTTCCACCCTTCCTTGTTGAATCATGATCAAGGGGGTCCAGGGGGATTATCCCCCCCGGTGGGGTCCAGGGGCAAAGCCCCTGGTGGGGCTGGGGGCAAAGCCCCCCAACAGCCTCAACCAATCAAGGCCCCGGTAGAAATGACCAAGTTACCTGCTACAATCATACCATACCAGGCAAGGATAATCATGTACCATGAAATCAGGGCAATCGCATTGGAAATTTCTGGACGCTGTTGCGTTGGCGCAACATGACACGATACAAGCGCAACAAGAGGGCTGCTGACGGTATCACACGTTGCTGTTCAACGCCTGTTGCAAAGCCAGCAAACCGCTCAGCAACTGGGTTGGGGAGGGTGGACAACCGGGAATGGTCAAATCAACGGGAACAACGCGATCAACCGGACCGGCACAGGCATAATTCTCCCGGAAAAGACAGCCCTGGCAGGCACAATCACCAACGGCCACCACCCATTTGGGTGCGGGGGTCGCAGCAAAGGTGCGTTCCAGGGCAGTACGCATATTGTGGGTCACCGACCCGGTGACCAGCAGCAGATCGGCGTGGCGGGGGGAGGCAACAAAGTGCATCCCGAACCGTTCGATATTATAATACGGATTATTCAGGGCATGGATTTCGAGTTCACACCCGTTGCAGGATCCCGCATCCACCTGCCGGATGGCCAGGGATTGACCCGACAGATGCCGAGGTCTGACCGCCAAGGCGCGTTCGACCTCGGCGAGGGCGGCGGGATCCGGCTCTGGCGGGGCCAGGGTGACCGGGGAATGCAGAAAGGCATCAAAAAACAAGGTGCGCATGAGGGGTTCCCTTACAGGTCGTGTCCCGCGTAAGAACAGTTGAACGATTTGTTGCACAAGGGAAAATCGGCCACAATATTGCCGTAGACGACGGCTTCCAGCAAAGGCCATTGAAACCAGGAGGGATCCCGGGCATGGCAGCGCAGGATGCGATTCTGGCTGTCCAGACGCAACCAAAGCAGAATGTCGCCCCGAAAAGATTCCACCACCGCACATCCTTCCCGAACTTCCCCCCCACCCGCCAGGAGCGGAGTCGTGAGCGGTCCCTCCTCCACCATCGTGAGCAAACGGCGCAGCATGGGAATGCTTTGGCGAATCTCTTCGATACGAATCCAGACCCGGGCATTGACATCCCCCGAATCCAGCAGCGGAACCTGGAAATCCAGGCGATCATAGGGTGGATAAGGCAAGTTGCGGCGCGCATCAAATGTTCTGGCCGAGGCCCGACCCACAAAACCACCCGCCGCAAAACGGCGAGCCAATTCGCTGCTCAACACGCCGGTATTGCGCATGCGATCCCGCAGGGAGGGGGTCTCATCATACACCTCGACCAGCTTGCTCAGGGTGTTCGGGACAGTTTTCAACCAATTGGACAGCCGTCGTGACCCCTCGGGGGTGAGACCACATGTCACACCGCCGGGTATGATGCGGTCCATCAGCAAGCGATGACCAAAACAATGCTCGGCAATTTGCAAAATCTGTTCCCTGAGCATGCTGAAATGGGCCTGCAACATGGCGAAGGCGGCATCGTTGCAAATGGCACCGATATCGCCGAAATGGTTGGCCAGCCGTTCCATCTCGGCCATGATACCCCGCAGGGCCTGACTGCGCGGCGAGGGCACCGTCTGGGTGGCCGCCTCGGCCGCACGGGCAAAGGCCAGGGCATAAGCCACCGTACTGTCCCCCGAAATGCGACCGCACAACCGCGCCCCCTGGAGCAGGTCGCACCCTTCCAGCCGTTGTTCGATCCCCCGGTGGAGATAGCCCAACCGTTCCTCCAGCCGTACCACCGTCTCCCCACTGGCCGTGAAACGAAAATGGCCCGGCTCAATAATACCGGCATGGACCGGACCCACCGGAATCTGGTGCAAACTCTCCCCTTCAACGGGCAAAAAGGGATACTCCACCGGTGCGACCGGGACGCGCCGCCCCTCGGCCAGCGGCTGGGCCACACCCCAACGACCATGATCCAACCAGGGCCGTTCATCGGGAATGGCCTGCGGATGATGCCCAAACAGGTCATGGATGGTCCGTTCCAGACGCATGGCCTGGGGCACCTGCGTGGAGAGGGACGGAAAGCCACCCGCCTCGACCACGACGGACAAAATCAGCAGGGCAGATTGATGATCCAGGACGGCGGCATGGATCTCCTCCCGATCCGCCCACAATCCCAGCAACGAGAGGGTGCCCCGTGCCAGGGCCTCCCGCATGTCGCGCCATGCCGCCTGATCCAGGCGAAATCTCGGCCACGGATGATGGTGCGCAACCGGCTGCAAACCCTGCAAAAAATCCAGGGCAGGCAGGGTGTGGTGCAGGGATGTTGTCTCGGTCATGGCATTACCCCAACATTTCCGCAACCCGAGTGAACCATTGGGCCAGTTCACCAGGGAGATGAATGCCAGCCAGAAGCACCAGCATGAGATGGATGAACAAGGGAGCCAAGGAGGCATGCACTGGCCGGGAGGTCTCGGAGGGTGGACCAAAGACAATTTCCTGCAAACGCATCAACAAGGCACAAAAAGCGATCAACAAACCGATCACCAACAAGATGGCCAGCAGCGGATGCTGCGCAAAGGTGGTGGTGATGATGAGAAATTCGCTGGTAAAGACACCAAACGGGGGCAGACCGGCAATGGCGGCCACGCCCAGCACCAACCCCCAGGACAACACCGGATGCGTCGTGCCCAACCCCCGGATATCGGCCAGATTTTGGGTGCCTTTGGCCTGGGAGATATGACCCACGGCAAAAAATATGGCCGATTTGGTGAGACTGTGCATGGTCATGTGCAACAATCCGGCAAAGTTGGCCAGGGGACCACCCAGACCGAAGGCAAAGGTGATAATCCCCATGTGCTCAATGGAGGAATAGGCGAACAACCGCTTGATATCCTTGCGTTGATAGAGCATGATGCCCGCAAAGACCAGGGAGACCAGCCCCATGGTAACCAGAATGGGACCGGGCGACAAAACGGATGCATTGCCAGCCAGCAACATTTTAAACCGCAACAAAGCATACAAGGCCACATTCAGCAGGAGTCCCGAGAGCACTGCCGAGATGGGCGTCGGCCCTTCGGCATGGGCATCGGGCAACCAGGCATGAAGCGGGGCGAGCCCCACTTTGGTGCCATAGCCCACCAACAGAAAGACAAAGGCCAGACTCAATAATTTGGGATCCATTTTGGCGGAGGAAACCATCAGTTTGGTGAAGGTCAGCGAGGCCGACCCCTCTCCGATGATCGGTTGGGCGGCCAGATAGATCAAAATGATGCCAAAAAAGGCCAGGGATATGCCCACGCTGCCCAGAATAAAATATTTCCAGGAGGCCTCAATGGCCGCCGGGGTCCGATAGATGCCCACCATCACCACTGTGGTAAGAGTGGCCAGTTCAATCCCCACCCACATCAGGCCCAGATTGTTGCTGAGCAGGGCCAGATTCATCGATGCCATCAAAATTTGATACATGGCGTGGTAAAAACGCAAATGGCCAAAAGAGAGCTTGCCATTTTCCAACTCGTGGGAAATATACGTGGCACTGAAAATACTGGTGGTCATCCCGACAAAGGTATTCAGGACAATCAGATAAATATTGAACTCGTCCAGCAGGAAATAGTCACTGACGGCCAATGGGGTATGAAACAGGGAGGCGGAGATGACGAACACAGCCGTTGAAACCAGCAGGTTCACCCAGGCCCCCAGGCGATAGCTGGGAATGATGGCCAGGACCACCGCCGCCAGGGCGGGCAAAGCAATCACGGCCGGGACAGCGATGGGGATCATTGCTTCTCTCCTCGGTATTGTTCCATGACATGAATCTCCACCGAATCAAAGCTTTCCCGAATACGGAAGACAAACAGGCCGAACACGAAGAAGGCGATCAAAATGGAAAAGGCCACACTGAACTCCACGACCAACGGCATCCCGCGCACCCCGGTGGCGGCGAGTACCAGACCATTTTCCAACGACATGAAACCGACAATCTGGCTGATGGCATTCTTGCGGGTGATCATCATGAGCATCCCCATCAAGATGACCGAGAGGGCGAAGGCCAGATCCTCCCGCGCGGACAGTTCCTGGGCATGGGCCAGGGGCATGACGGTCATGATGGCCAGACAGGTCAGAGCCACCCCCACCACCAGGGTCAGGCCGACGCCAAAAATAGTCTCGATATCCCGATAGATGCCCAACCGAATAATGATACGCCGCAGGCTGTAGGGAATAATGCCTGCCTTGAAAAAGAGGGCAATGGCGGCGGTCACATACAAATGGGGCGCGTTCTGAAAGTGGGCCTGACTGGCCACCGTGAGTGAGAGACAAACAGCCTGCATCACAAACATGTTCAACAATCCGAACATGCGCCCCTGAAAGAGCAGCAGAAAGCTGAACACCAGGACGGAAGCCGAGAGAAGATGGCTGATATCATACCCGTATGCCATGGTTACATCCCCCGGGACAAAAACAGCAGAAAGACCGCCAATACGCCGAACAACATGGCAATGCTCAACAATTCCGCCACCCGGAACACCCGCATCTTGGCCATCACCGATTCCCCAATCGCCAACAGACAGGCCAGGGCGTTTATCTTGAGGAGATAAGCCACGAGGCCAATGCCCATGGCCAGCCAACCATCTTCCCGCTGCGCCATGCCCAGGGGAAAAAAGAGACAAGAGATCAGGGAGAGAAACAAAACCAGCTTGATGGAAGCGGCGATTTCGATCATGGCCAAATGCCGACCGGTGTATTCCAGGACCATGGCCTCGTGGACCATGGTCAATTCCAGATGGGTGGCGGGATTGTCCACCGGGATGCGCGCGTTTTCCGCCAGGGCAACGATGAGCATGGCAAACAGGGACAACCCGATGGAGACCCGTATCCCCATGGTGCCGGAGGCCATGACGGAGGCGATGGTGGACAGGCGGGTGGTACCTGCCAGAATGGCCATGGTGAAGACAATGAACAGCATGGCGGGTTCGGCCAGCGAGGCAATCATCATCTCCCGGGAAGAACCAATGCCACCAAAACTGGTGCCCACATCCATGCCCGCCAGGGCCAGGAAAAAGCGTGCCGTGGCCAGAATGGCCACAATGGCCAACAGATCGGCCACCCAACTGAAAGGCAATCCCGTGGCAAAGGTCGGGACCAGGGTGGCGGCCACCCAGGTGGCCGAGACAATCAGATAAGGAGCCACCCGGAACAGCCAGGAGGCATTTTCCGCCAACAAGGTCTCCTTGCTCAGCAGCCGCCGGAGATCCCGGTAGGGTTGCAGGACAGAGGGGCCTTGTTTGCGCAACATGCGGGCCTTGGTCTTGCGCACCACGCCGGTAATCCAGGGCGCGATGAGCACCACCAGCACCATTTGCCATCCTTGCAGCAACAAATCGTGCATCAACTCCATTGTGCCACCATCAACAAAAAGAGAATCAAGGTCGTAAACACCAGAAACAAATATTGGCGAATGGAGAGAAAATGCAGCACATTAAACCGTTCCGAAAGCCACCCGATGCCCTGGCCGAGTGGCGCAATCAGCCCCTCCCAGGCGGGATCGAGCATGGTCACCTTGAAAGAGGCCGCCCTGGTTTCACCCGGGAGCGGCATATCCACTTTTTCGCGGGCATAAAACCAGACGGAACCAAACACCCGGCGAATGGGCTGACTGAAACTGCCGGCGGTATATTGGGTCATGGGCGACGGATCCGGCTGGCCACAATCCCAGGCATCGCCCCGTTTGGTCACACCACAGGCAAACCGTTTGACCGACCAGGCGGTCAGGGTACTGGCCACCAGCATGAACAGCATGATCAGGAAGCCGTCATAAGAGCTGCCTTCGCTGCCAAAGGGGAGCAGGGTGAACGGTGCCAATTCACCGGAGTGCGGCGGCAAATGGACCCCCACCAGCAACTGGCTGACCGGTTGCAGGAGATCGACCACCGTGACCGGAAAAATGCCGATCAGAATGCAGAGTGTGGCCAGCACCGCCATGGCAGACAATGAAAAACCGTCGGTTTCCACCGCCTGGGCGGCCTGCGGAGAACGGGGACGCCCCAGAAAGGTGACGCCGAAGGCCTTGACAAAACAGGCCGCCGCCAAAGCCGCCGCCAGCGCAAGCAGGGCACCCACACAGGGAATGAGAAATTTCATCAGAGGTTGCGGCAGATGGGGACTGACCATCATGGCCTGAAAAATCAACCATTCGGAGACAAAACCGTTCAGGGGGGGCAAGGCCGAAATGGCCGCCGATCCCACCAGGAAAAAAAAGGCCGTCACCGGCATCCGGTGAATCAAGCCGCCCAGTTTTTCAATATCCCGCTCCCCGGTGGCATGCAGCACGGCACCCGAACCCAAAAAGAGCAGGCTTTTGAACAGGGAGTGGTTGAGGGTGTGCAACAGGGCGGCGGTAATGGCCACGCTGGCCCCCACAAACTGATGATTGGCCCGAAAGGCCATGGCCAAACCAATGCCCAAAAAAATGATGCCAATATTTTCGACCGTGTGATAAGCCAGCAACCGCTTGATATCGTGCTGCATGATGGCATACAAAACACCGATGAATGCCGTAATGCCCGCGATAATGAGCACCGGCACGGACCACTGCCATTGCACATGGGCATTCAGGTCAAAAATAATGCGCAAGGCGGCATAAACGGCCACTTTGGTCATGACCCCACTCATCAGGGCGGAGACATGGCTGGGGGCGGCAGGATGGGCGAGGGGCAACCAGACATGCAGGGGAAACAGGCCAGCCTTGGAGCCAGCCCCCAGCAGAACCAGGAACAACACCAGGAAACCGTTGACATTACCCGCACTGTTCAACCGGAAGGCGGCAAAACTGAAATCGCCTGCCTGACCGGCCAACACCCCGAACAAAAACAACAGCATCATGGTGCCAAAGCCGGCCATGGAGAGATAGAGAAAGGCGGCCTGCCGGTTGCTGGCGATGCGGTGTTCCACCAGCACCAGCCCCCAGGAGGTGAGCGACATACATTCCCAGGCCAGCAAAAACGAATAGGCGTCATCCACCACCAGGACCAGGTTCATGGCGGCCAGAAAGCAGGGATAAAGGGGCAGAATCCGCCGGGGATGGGGTTCGTGCAGACCATACCCCATGGCAAACAGGCTGGCAGCCGCCCCGCCCAGATTGACGACCACCATAAAAAAGGCGGTCAAATGGTCCAGCCGGAAGTGGGCATGGCTCCACGGCAAACCCAGCGGCAACACCAACTCCAGCGGGGGCTGCTCGGCGACCAACCCCGCCACCCCCACCACCAGGCCAAACAGACACACCAGACCGGTGGCACCATACACCCCCCGGTACCAGGTCGCGGTTTTGTGCGCCAACAGACCAACCCCACCGATGAGCAGCAGCAGAGGAATCATCCACAAAAAAATTTCAAGCAGGTTCATGGTGTGTCGGGCAAGGTGTAAAGGTTGTCGCTGGCCAACGCGACCAGCGAGGGGACAGGTTAACCATAATAACGAACACTCTGCAAGAAAAATAATCACCCTTTGGCCCATATTTTTTGGCCCTGGCGTGGCCTGCGGCACTCCGGGTCTGGCTGCTGCGGCGAATGAACACAATTTAATCGTTGCGATGGTGAAAAAATTTGACTATTGTGCCGCAGTGGCTCGGTCGCATCGTCTGCTGGTTTCGCCAGGTTGCGCACCAGAAATAATGGTTGACACGTGTTCGTTTTGGCAGGAAGAGTCCTTATGCCCACCAGCGTTCATCTGCGCATTCAAAAATTTCGCCAGCAACGCGGCTTGTCCCAGCGTGGCCTGGCCGAGAAGGCGGGTATCAGTGCGGCGGGTCTGTCCCAGATTGAAAGTGGACAGGCCTCTCCCTCGGTGGCCACGCTGGAAAAATTGGCCGATGCCCTGGGATCGCCCCTGGCCTCCTTTTTTACGGAACAGGGCGAGGCCTCCTTTCGGGTGGAGGTCTTGACCGTCGGCAGTCGGCCCGTATTTCATGCCCATCAGGGGGCGGAAATCATCCCCCTGGGGTCGCGTTTTTTCTCCATTGCCTTTGAACCCATCCTGATTCGGTTGAATCCTGGGGGTGAAATGTCGGACCAACCCTTTGGCGCGGGCAACGGCGTGGAATTTGTGCGCATCCAACGGGGCCGGGCCTTGTTGACCTACGACAAGGAACAGTTCGAAATCTCGGAAGCCCAATCGGTTTTCTATGATCCCTCCAAAAACCATAACTGGACCAACCCGTTTGATGGTTGGTGCGAGTTGCTGCTGGTGAGATCCCGCTGACCTTGGAATCCCTTCAGGAAATGGTGTGGTGGGTGATCCTGCTGGTCACCCTGACCGGCGTGGCCATTGGTCGCCTGCCTGGGTTGTCCATGAACCGCGCCAGCATTGGCGTGGTGGGGGGAACCCTGCTGGTCTTGACGGGTGCCCTCTCCCGCGAGGCGGCCTGGCAGGCCATCGACATGGATACCATTGTGCTGTTGCTGGCCATGATGGTGGTCAATGTTCATTTGCGTCTGGCCGGTTTTTTTGCCTGGGCGGCCCGGCAAACGGTGGACGCCCGTCTGGCCCCTCAGGGGTTGCTGGCCCTCCTCATGCTGGTCTCCGGGGTGCTCTCCGCCCTCTTTCTGAATGACACCATTGTGCTCTCCTTCACCCCACTGGTCCTGGAAGTGGTTTTGGCGATGGGTCTGCCCGCGCCACCTTTTTTGATCGCCCTGGCGGTATCGGCCAACATTGGTTCGGTGGCCACCCTGATCGGCAATCCGCAAAACATGTTGATTGGTGTGGCGTCGGGCATCTCCTTCCAACGGTTTTTTCTGATTCTGGGGCCGGTGGCCCTGGGTGGGTTGGTGATTGCCTGGCTGATCCTGATCGGCTTGTATCGGCGGGAACTGGCTGCGCGGCCACCCCATCCAGCACCGCATCCCGTGCTGCCGCTGGACCGTCTCCTGTTGTGGAAGAGTCTGGGTGTCACCCTGTTTCTGGTGGTCGTGTTATGGCGGGGGATGCCGGTTTCCCTGGCGGCTCTCAGTGCCGCCGCCTGGCTCCTGGTCACCCGACGGTGGTCGCCGGATCAGATCTTTCGGGAGGTGGATTGGGGCATATTGGTCTTTTTTGCCGCCTTGTTTGTGGTCACCCACGCGGTGGAAAGCACAGGTTGCAGTGGCCGTCTTCTCGCGCTGCTGGTGGGAAACGGGACGTTGCACATCCCCTCGCTGGCGGTGATCGGCCTGGTACTCAGCAATGTGGTCTCCAA
This sequence comes from Magnetococcales bacterium, assembly GCA_015233035.1. Taxonomy (GTDB): domain Bacteria; phylum Pseudomonadota; class Magnetococcia; order Magnetococcales; family Magnetaquicoccaceae; genus Magnetaquicoccus. The sequence goes on along the minus strand of JADFYM010000056.1, from coordinate 641 downwards.
TGTGCCCGCCGTGTTGTTGTTGCGGCCCCTGGTGACCCATCTGCCGTGGGCGGAAACGGCCTGGTTGACCCTGGCCATGGCGACCACCCTGGCGGGCAATCTCACCCTGCTGGGTTCCGTGGCCAATCTGATCGTGGCCGAAACCGCCCGCCACCAAGGGGTGATTCTGGGCTTTGGAGCCTATTTGCGGGCGGGTGTACCGATTACCTTGGGCAGTTTGTTGTGGGGTATTTTTTGGTTGAGCTGTTGCGTGGGGGGTGGGTAAGGGCATTCCATTATACACATCGCAGAAAGTTGTTATGATTCATGGGGGTCCGGGGGAGATTATCTCCCCCGGTGGGGTCCAGGGGCAACGCCCCTGGTGGGGTCCAGGGCGAAGCCCCGGAAAAACAAGACCCTGGGAATCAAGAACACAACATATTGCTATTGCGCATTTTTTTTATTAACAGCCTTTTGATACCCCAATTCGGGGCTCCGCCCCGAGCCCCGCCAGGGGCGTTGCCCCTGGACCCCACCCTACCCTATGCACACATCTTTTTGGATGCGAGTTTCCAGCCTTCCAGGAGCAGCTCGAATTTTATCAGACCTCGCAACATGGTAATTGGTCCGGGCGGGGACTCTGATGCGTACCCTTTCCAGCC
>JADFYM010000055.1 GCA_015233035.1 Magnetococcales bacterium | reverse complement strand
CCCGATGACGGCATTCAATTCAGCCCTGGGACTTGCGGTGCATGCATCGTCACCCACTTATGACATGCTCTACAGCGGTGAGTGGGTTCACCCATCCGGATAATTGGCAAGCAACCGGATAGGCAAGCCTCGAACAATACCAGCACGCGCAATCCACCCCAATCGGTGAAATTTTCATGTGTCTCCCCTTTTTTCCACTTGCGGCGGGTCTTCAAGAAGAGGCTTTCAACATTCTTGACCCGGAACTTGGTCAGGTAGATGGGGATGTGCTGCGAGACCCCAGTGTCATCCTTGGCCCAACCCTTATCACGACCTTTGACGATCTCCTTCTCGATCAAGCCAAGCGCATCAAAAAGATCCTCTGAAAGCTTTTTATGTTGACTCTCGATACTACCAGAACGGACACGTTCCAATCTGGCGGCAAGTTCGCGGATGGGCATCACAGTTCTCCGATCTGATTGTATGCGACCTGCAGAGGTCTGGACAATGAGTATCGGCTGATACTACCAGAGGTAGACGATAAAGGTCAATAAAAATTTTCTCTGTCATGTTTCCTTGATTAATTTGAGGAAATCAGGCCAAATACCGCTATCAGTCATGCGCAGTCGCTTCAGTGGGGAGCCAGACGGATATCCCGTTGCATACCGACGGCCTCCGCGTACCGTTTCAGGCTCTTGATCAAGGGTTTGTGGCCGCTTTCGAGGCGTGCGACCGCAGATTGACTGGTACCACCCCACCACCACCGACCAACCCAGGCGAAATTTTTATTACTGGGTGCGATCCCGCACACAATGTGCTAGAGTACCCGTTTTGCGTCCCTTATGCCTTGTCGTCTTCCTGAAGGAGTCTCGGTGCCATGTCTGTTACTTTGACGACCAATGCTGTCCACCGGTTGGAAGCCATCCTCAAAGAGGAGACCAATCCCAACCTGAAGTTGCGCATCTTTGTGGCCGGGGGGGGCTGTTCCGGCTTCAAGTACGGCTTTACCCTGGATGAGAAGCAGGATGAGGGCGACACCGTCGTGGAACAGGATGGCATCCAATTGTTGATCGACGAGACCTCCATCGTCTATCTCGATGGCATAGAGGTGGACTTTGTGGAAGATCTGAACGGATCCCAGTTTGTGATCAAAAATCTCAAGGCGGCCAGCCGCTGCGGGTGCGGCCAGTCTTTTACGCCTGCGGACACCGGCGGCTGCGCCCACGAAATTTGAGCCCGGTTTTGATCGGTGGGTGCTTCACTCCCCCACTCCCATTGGGAATCGTGATGGTTCCCAGGCCCTTGCAATCGTTTGAGGATGGTTCCCATGTCCGATGATGTGCTCTCGTCGCCAGAAGAGGTGCTTGTCCCTGACCCTGCCGAGACAGATTCCCCCCGTGCCGATCCCGTCGTGCCGGAGGAAAAGGCCGCTCCCGATGCAACGGATGCCATTTTGTCTGCCGATCCGTTGGCGGATGCGGCGATGGACCCTGCCCCAACCGCGCCTGTCGAGGCGGCCTCGACCGATCCCATCGACCCAGCACTGGATCTCGATGCACTCGCCGCCGACCCCCTGGATGCGCCCATGCCATCCGAAGAGGAGGCCGCTGCACCCGATACAGAAGAGATCGATCCCGCCGAACAGGCCCACCGACTGCTGCCCAGCGAACTGGTGATTTATCCCCTGGGCGGGCGGCCTTTTTTTCCGGGTATGCTCACCCCCATCCAGGTGGAGGGATCCCCCTACTACGACACCATCAAGATGGCGTTGGAATCGCCGGGCAAAATGTTCGGCATTGTGCTCAGCCATGCCGAAGAGGGTGAGGAGGTTTTTGTCGCGGGCAAGCTCTACCGCTTCGGGACCGTGACCCGCATCATGGAATCGGTGGTCAATGAACCGGACAAACAGATCAAATTGCTGGCCGAAGGGTTGTCCCGGTTTGAAATTATTGGCATTGCCGACGATGGCCCCCCCATCCTGGCCATTGTCACCCATCATGACAAGCCGGTCGCCCAGTTTGAGCCCGATACGCTCAAACCCTACATGCTGGCGGTCATCAGCACCCTGAAAGAGATTCTGAAATATGATTCGCTCTACCAGGAACAGGTCAAAATGTTCCTGTCCCGCCATAATTTCAGCGAACCCGAACGGCTGGCGGATTTTGTCGCCTCCATGACCAGTTCCACCCGCGAGGAGTTGCAGGAGGTTCTGGAGACCCTGAACATTCGCGAGCGGCTGGAAAAGGTGTTGGGACTCCTGAAAAAAGAGTTGGAAATTGTCAAGTTGCAGGACAAAATTTCCAAACAGGTCGAGGAGGGCATCTCCGAAAATCAGCGGCAGTTTTTTTTGCGGGAGCAGCTCAAGGAGATCCAGAAAGAACTGGGGATCACCAAGGATGATCGCACGGCGGACCTGGAAAAATTCCGGGAACGGATCAAGGCGTTGACGCTGACCGAAGAGGCCACGAACAAGATCAACGATGAGATGGAAAAGCTGGCCATTCTGGAGACCGGCTCCTCGGAATATAATGTCACCCGCAACTATGTGGATTGGTTGACCTCTCTGCCCTGGGGGGTGCATTCCAAAGACAAGCTGAACATCAAACGGGCCAGGCGCATCCTGGATGCCGATCATGATGAACTGAAAGATGTCAAAGAGCGCATTCTGGAATTTCTGGCGGTCGGCAAGCTCAAGGGGAAGATAGGCGGTTCCATTATTGTCCTGGTCGGACCGCCGGGCGTGGGCAAGACCTCCATTGGCCGCTCGGTGGCGCGGGCGGTGGGGCGGGAATTTTTCCGCTTTTCGGTCGGCGGAATGCGGGATGAAGCGGAAATCAAAGGCCATCGGCGGACTTATGTGGGGGCCATGCCGGGCAAGGTGGTGCAGGCGTTGCGCTACACCAAGGTGGCCAATCCCCTTTTCATGCTGGACGAGGTGGACAAAATCGGGGCCAGTTATCATGGCGACCCGGCCTCGGCCCTGCTGGATGTGCTGGACCCGGAGCAAAACACCGAATTTCTCGATCATTATCTGGATGTACGGTTTGATTTGTCCAAGGTGATGTTTCTCTGCACGGCCAACCAGACCGACACCATTCCGCCCGCTTTGCTGGATCGGATGGAAATCATTCGGCTTTCCGGCTATATCACCTCGGAAAAGCTGGTCATTGCCCGCAACCATCTGATTCCCAAACAGTTGGAAAAAAACGGGTTGAACCGGGACCGGTTGCGTTTTTCCACCGGGGCGGTGCGGACCATCGTCGAGGGCTATGCCCGCGAGGCCGGGGTGCGCCATCTGGAGCAAAAAATCGGGGCCGTCTCCAGAAAAGTGGCGTTGAAAATATTGGAAAAAAATGCCACGGAACGGATCCTTCTGAAAAAGGGTGGGGTGGAAAAATTTTTGGGCAAGCCCAGCTTTCGGGATGAACCGCCGATCAGCGGGGTGGGCATTGTCACCGGACTGGCCTGGACCGCCATGGGGGGGGCCACGTTGGATGTGGAATCGGCACAGGTGCGCACCACCAAGGCCGACTTTATCCTGACCGGCAACATGGGCGATGTCATGAAAGAGTCGGCCCGCATTGCCTTCAGCTTTATCCAGGGACAGTGCAAAGCCCTGGGGGGCAACGGAAAAATTTTGGCGGAAGGTTCCATCCATATTCATGTGCCCGAAGGGGCCACCCCGAAAGATGGTCCCTCGGCGGGGATTACCCTGGCCACATCGCTGCTCTCTTTGGCCAGAAATGAGCCGGTCTCCCGTCGCCTGGCCATGACCGGTGAAATCACCCTGACCGGGCATGTGTTGCCCGTGGGCGGTATCCGGGAAAAGGTGATTGCCGCCCGGCGCGTGGGTATTCGTGAAATTATTTTGCCCGACGCCTGTCGCAAAGATTATGAGGAAGTGCCCGAGCATATCCGCGAAGGTTTTGCGGCCCATTTTGTCAAGCTGTATGCGGAGGTGGCCAAACTGGTGTTTGGACAAAACAAAACCGGGGCCGAATAAAATTGGCCACCGGGGGGGCAATCCCTCCCGGACCCCATTGATAATGATCAAAAAAAAGGGTGGGGGGGTCTGGGGGGGGCGGCTCTCCGCCCCCCCAGCGATGGTCAACAAGAGGATTGATGCCAGACACAAACAGGACGGTGCAAAAAAATTCCTTGTCGCGCTGGTTGGCAGTGGATAGAATCCCGATTTCTGTACAACCGCGCAGGGCGGGTTGACGGGTGGGAAAAATTTTGTTCAGGAGATTAAATCAAATGTCCCGGAAATGGATGGCTCTTGCTGTTTTTTGCTTGTCGCTGGGTGTTGGCGGCATGCAACAGGTGAATGGTGCACCGGCAGCGGGAGGTGACGCAGACTTTCAGAATGAAGTCCGACTTTCCTGCGAAAAATATGCCAAGGAGGATCAGATCCCACCGAAGGAGGTCAAGGAGTATATCGCGCTGTGCATTCGTGACTTCAGCGAGGCCCAGCCGACCGATGAGTTTCCTCCCTTCGAGAGTGAAGAGGGTATCCAGAATGGGGCACCACCCGCCGGGTATCAGCCACTGGAGAAGAGCCAGGAGATGGAAAAGGCCCATCCCATTGATCCGTTGCCAGACACCAAGGTACCGGTTTCTGCGGCACCGCCGGTCGCCAAGCCACCTGTTGCGCCTGCTCCGCCTGCGCATGGCCAAGCCCCCAGCAAGAATCCTGCCCCCTGATTTTGGGGCATTGCGTTGTTGTCGGGTTGTTGAATGGTTTGTTGTACTGCCTCATTCACCTATTTTATGAAGAATGCACCCTTGCAACAACCTGTTGAAACGCGCATTTCTGTTGAACTGGTTCCCCGTGATGCCGCCACATTGCAAGGGGAGTTGCGTGTGGTGCGGGAGCGGTTTGCGGCGGTCAGCATGATCAACGTGCCTGACCTGCCGCGTTTTTCTTTGCGGGCCTGGGAGGGTTGCGCGCTTGCCCAGCCGTTTTTTCCCCACACCGTTCCACATATCCGCGCCATTGATCTGCCGGCCAATCAGCCATGGGATCTGGTGGAGACATTGCGCGCCCAGGCCATCCGTGAAATTTTGGTCATCGCCGGTGATCCGCATCCCGACCGACCGCCACCGGACAACGCCAGCACGGTGTTGCAGGCCATCAGCCGTTTCAAGGAGGCGATACCGGGCATTCGAGTCTATGCCGCGCTGGATCCCTATCGGCAGGGATTTCGCCAGGAGTATGATTCTCTGCAACAAAAACGGGCCGCAGGGGCCGACGGTTTTTTCACCCAGCCGTTTTTTGATCTGCGCCTGATGGAAATTTATGCCGAACTGTTGACCGGGGTGCCGATTTTCTGGGGCGTCTCGCCGGTCATCACAGATGCCTCCCGTGCCTACTGGGAAAAAAATAATAAAGTGGTTTTCCCGCGCCATTTTGAGCCCACGCTGGCATGGAATCAGGCATTTGCCCGGCAGGCCCTGGCCTTTGCCCGCAGTCGTCAGACACACATCTATTTTATGCCCATCCGCATGGACGTGGCGGTTTATCTGGAGGGTGTTTTATCCTGAAACCGTGGGGGCGTTGCCCCATATGCGCTAACATAGCCGTCTGTCCGCAGTTTTTATAATATTATTGCGGGGTCCAGGGGGGATCATCCCCCCTGGCGGGGTGCAGGGGCAGAGCCCCTGCCGCAGTGTGCGACTCACCAGAAGCCCATTTCCGCAGGAAGCTGGTGTTGCCCACCCTCTACCGCCCCGCAGGGGCCATAATATGAACATAACAAAATCAATCGATTGCGTTATGTTAGCGCTTATGGGGCGTTGCCCCCAACCCCACCAGGGGCGTTGCCCCTGGACCCCACCAGGGGGATGATCCCCCTGGACCCGCATCCGTTTAAAAACTCTCAAACTCATCATCCGAGTGGGCCATCTTCAAGTCAACCCCACCCGCTTTTTTCGTGGGCGCGGGCAGTGCCTTGGTGGCCGTTTTTTTGCCCTGCGTGATCTGCGCCTTGGCCGCTGCCGGCTTGTGCGCCGGTTTGCGCTTGGCGGTATGCCCCTGCTGACCAAGATTGAAGAAGGCAATGGATTGAGCCATCATGTCGGCTTGCGCGCTCAACTCCTCGGCGGTGGCGGCCATCTCCTCGGAGGCCCCCGCATTTTGCTGGATCACCTGGTCCAGTTGCTGAATCGCCTGATTGATCTGCCCGGCCCCCTGGTTCTGTTCCTGACTGGAGGCGTTGATCTCCTGGATCAGTTCCGCCGTCTTTTGAATGTCCGGCACCAGTTTGTTGATAATCCCGCCCGCCTTCTCTGCCACATCCACACTGGAGGCCGACAGATGGCTGATCTCGCCCGCTGCGGTCTGGCTCCGTTCCGCCAGTTTGCGCACCTCAGCAGCCACCACCGCAAAGCCCTTGCCATGTTCACCGGCCCGCGCCGCCTCGATGGCGGCATTCAGAGCCAGCAGGTTGGTCTGGCGGGCAATCTCCTCGATAATGCCAATCTTGGAGGCAATCTCTTTCATCGCCTGCACGGCCTGCCCCACGGCCACACCGCCATCGGCGGCATCCTGGGCGGCCTTCTGCGAAATATTTTGCGTGGTGTTGGCGTTGTCCGTGTTTTGCTGAATATTGGAGGTCATCTCCTCCATGGCCGAAGAGGTCTCCTCGATGGAGGCCGCCTGCTGGGTGGCCCCCTGGGAAAGATTTTGCGCGGCATCCGAAATTTCGTTGCTGCCGATGGAAACCTGTTCGGCGGCAGTCGAGACTTCGCCGATCACCTCCCGCAACTTTTCCATCATCTCTTTCAACGCGCTGGCCAGTTGGCCCACCTCATCCTTCTGATCCAGATCGATGGTCGCCGTCAGATCGCCCCCGGCAATGCGCCGGGCAAACACCACACCCTGGGTCAAGGCTCTCACGATCGCCTGGGTCAGCAAAAAGGCAATCAGCAGCCCCAACACCACCGCGCCCAGGCTGGAACCAGAGATGAGTGCGGTGGAAGAAGAGACCTGATCTGCCGCCTTTTTCTTCTGGAGGTTACCCATGGCATTGGTTTTATCGTCCACCGCCCGACGGGCCGCAACCATCTCCTGCTCCGTCTTGGTTTGTGCCTGGATCGCCTCGAGGATGGCGTTCATCTCTTTTTGATAGAGTTCAATGCTGCCAATAATTTTTTTGGTTTGGTCAATATTGACCGGATCTTTGTACGTGGGCAACAGTCCCTGGGCCTTTTTGAGTGCCGACGCCATGTTGTCCCGGTTGCGTGTAATTACTTTTTCGTCCTTGCCGCCGGTGGCGAAAATGTCTCCCTCGACAATGCGGGCATCCTTGAAGTCATCCTTCATGTCCGCCACCTGGAGCGTTTTGTCCGACCGTTCTTGCACCTTGGCGATTTTTTCAGCCATGGATGCTCCGGCTGCAACGGCACCGCCCTGACCGGTCAGTTCGGCGAGTTGCACTTTCATTTTTTCTTTCTGGTTGTCTATGTTGGCATCCACATTGGTGTCTACCACCACACCCGCTTCCTGGATACGGGCCAGACTCTCGCTACGTTTTTTCTCCAGCTCGACATAGCGCAGAAACACCTTGCCGTAAACTTCCAGCCCGGTGATCACCGCATCCATTTGGGCTTTGTCTTCCGGGCTATGAAATTTTTGATCCCGATCGATGATGGCCAGCTTCCTGACCTCCTCAATGGCTTTTTGATTCTCTTCCACATGCTTCATATCCTTTCGGATAACAAAATTTTTCTCTGCCTGCATGGCATTGTTCAGCTCGTCCCCCAGCGAGGCCATGTCCTGACTTTTGTCGAGGCGATCCGCCAGACTGATCAGGCCATTGTAGCCAACGAGAGACACAAAGACGGTCAGCAACAGCACCAAGCCAAAGCCCAACCCGAGCTTGAGACCCAGCTTTAAATTTTTCATGGAAGCCCCCTTTAAAATTTTAAATTACAATAACGTTTTACGTTGGCACGCACCATCGTTAAGGAATACCAACCCACACGCCATGACAGAAAGACCGGGAATGTGTTGCACCGCCCCAGGCGGTATTCTGCACTGTACAAAATTTAAAAAGACAAAGGAAGAAAATTCTCAGTGGGACATCCGATAGACGGTAGGGACCACCTGGGTCAGCGGAACCGCCAAGTCATGCAGGGTTTCCGCCTGGCCCAGAAACAGATAACCACCCGGCGAGAGGTAACGACAAACCTTGTTGATCAGTTTTTCCTGGGTGGGACGGTCAAAATGGCTGATGACATGACGACAAAAAATAATATCCATCTGTTCGCGCAAGCCAAAGTCGGCATCCAAAAAATTCAGTCGCCGAAATTTGACCATGGCCCGCAGTTCCGGGGCCACACGGACCAGCCGCTTGCCGGGATCCTTGCTCTTGAGTAAATATTTACGCTTCAATTCCAATGAAATGGATGCAACCTTTCCCATCTCGTAGATGGCGTCGGTGGCCGTCGTCAACACCCGGTCGGAAAAATCGGTCGCCAGGACTTTGGCCTTGAATTGGATGCCCGGATAGTGATGGGAAAATTCGGTGAGGACCATGGCCAGGGTGTAGGCCTCCTCACCGGTCGCGCACCCCGCGCTCCAGATCATGAATTCACGAGAAATGCCCGCCCCCGAGGTCTTGATCAACTCCGGCAGCGCGGTCTGGGCCATAAATTCAAAATGGTCCGCCTCGTGAAAAAAATCGGTCTCGCGGGTGATGACAATGTCGATAAACTGGATCAACTCTTCGCCCGGCTGCTCGGCCCCCAACACCCAATCAATATATTCTTTGCAAGAATAGAGACCAACCGACTGCATCCGCTCCTGGATCATGGTCTCCAGCAGCGTTTTTTTGGCCAGCGGCAGCACAATACCGCACTGCGACTGGATGAACGCGCTCAACCGTCGAAAATCTTTGTCCGAAATGTCGGTGTGGTAATCCCGTTCAGGGATGAAAGCGGTGTCCATGAGCCGAGTTCCCCTTTGTGGTGCATCATTTGTTGCACAATCTATCACAAAACGCGCCACACAGGCAAAAGAACCAGTCAACAATCAATAAAAAGATCGACAGGCTGCGACGGAACCTTGTGCTCATTCCACCCTTTCCGTTACATCATCTGTTGGGCAATGGCATTGCGACAGATGGGGAAAGCGATGAATGAGCGCGTGAAGGCCTATCGGGAAAGACAAAAAGCAGCAGGTTTGTCCCAGGTCAGCCTGTGGCTGGATGACCCAACAGCCCGTTTGCTGAAACAGACCGCCGAGACGCAACAACAAACGCCGGGGGAACTGGTCACCATGGCCTTGCACGCCTGGTGGACCCGTCCAGACACCACTGCCCCACACAAAAGCGACTCCACCCCAACCGTTATGCCCGATGCAGGCACCTTGCGGGAATGGGTGCGACAAATGGTACACGAGGAGTTGACAGTCGTTGGCATGAGCGAGAGCATGACCTCCAACCCGGATGCGGAAGGGAAACCAACCGACGGGATGCAGACTGCACAACCCATTGTCCCGGTTGCAGAAATAGCCGACGACCCAATCAAGACGGCAGAAGAGAACCGCGACGCGCTACCCCGTTCTTCACTGTATAAATGGCCCATCGCATTTTGATGCGGCGCATTGGGGGGATAATCCCCCCCCGGCCCCCTTGATAAGGATTAAAAAAAAAGGGTGGGGGGGGTCTGGGGGGGGCGGTTCTCCGCCCTCCCCCAGCCGAGGGCTCCTATACCTTCCGGGAAAAACGTCCCGACGGCACATCCACCTCTCTCGCACCCCGCAGTTGGGACTGTTCCTGCCTGACTTTTACTTGAAATTTGAGGCACGGTTCCCCGGAGGAACGCAACACCTCCATACAGGGCCACTGACTGGTCTTGAACCCCATGGCCCGACATCCCCTGGGAAAACCCGGATCCCACGTCACTTGAAAGTGGCAACAATTCCGGCAGTCGATACCGCCCGTTTTGTCCTCAGCAGAATGGTCCATGCGCCACAGAGACCCCTTTTAAAGAGCACCCTCCCTGGTCGGAGAAAATAACCGCACCTGGCTTATGTGATCCCGCATTCGGGGCTTCGCCCCGGACCCCACCAGGGGCGTTGCCCCTGGACCCCACCAGGGGAATAATTCCCCTGGACCCCTGCATGATTTCAGATAAAACTCGGCTCAATCCGAATAAACCGGGGCGTCTCCCGCACCGCATCCAGTTGTTCCATTTCGGCCAAAGCCGCCCGCACCTGCCGCTCGGTGGTGGCATGCGTCACCATGATCAACGGCACCGCCTCCACAGCCGAACGCCCCTTTTGATGGATCGCATCAATGGAAATCTGCTGCCGGGCCAGCACGGCCGTCACCTCAGCCAGCACCCCAGGCCGGTCGGCCACCGCCAACCGAAGATAATATTCCCCCTGCCAATCATCCGTCTCCCGCACCGGATAAGTCGCCAAATATTCCGGCAAGGTCGAAAAACTGGCCACCCGTTGGAGATTGTCCACCCGATTGTTGCGGGCAATGTCCACCAGATCGGCCACCACCGAACTGGCCGTTGGCCGTTCTCCCGCGCCCCGCCCATAATACATGGTGGTCCCGGAAAAATCGCCCCGGATAAAAACGGCATTGAAAACCCCCTCCACCGAGGCCACCATGCCGGTGACCGGCACCAGCGTCGGCTGCACCCGCAGTTCGACGCCGCCCGCATCCTGCTTGGCAATGCCCAGCAGTTTGATGCGATACCCCATCTCATTGGCCCATTGAATGTCCACATCCGAGACATGCCGAATGCCTTCGATATGAATCTGGTCGAAACGGGGAAACGAGCCAAAGCCAATGGCCGCCAGAATGGCCAATTTATGGGCCGCATCAATCCCATCCACATCAAACGAAGGATCAGCCTCGGCAAAACCTTTGGCCTGGGCCTCCTTCAATACCGCCGCAAACGAGACCCCCTTCTCGCGCATCTCGGTGAGAATATAATTACATGTCCCATTGAGAATGCCGTAGATCTGATCGACCCGGTTGGCCGCCAGACTTTCCCGCAATACCTTGATCACTGGCACCGCCCCCGCCACCGCCGCCTCAAACAGCAACTCGCGCCCCACCGCCGCCGCCTGGCTCACCAACATCTCCCCATGGGTGGCAATGAGGGCCTTGTTGGCCGTGACCACATGCTTGCCCTGCTGCAAAGCCTTCAGCACCAGCGATCTGGCCGGTTCCAACCCACCGATCAGCTCGATGACCACATCAATATCGTCCGCCGCCACCACCCGGTCGACATCCGCCGTCAACTCGACGGCCCCCAAATCCAGCCCCCGGTCCCGCTGCGGTGTGCGGGTGGCAATCCGCACGAGACGCAGAGTGACCCCCGTCCGCTCGCGCAACAGGGCCGTCTGGGTCAGCAACAAATCCACCACACCACGCCCCACCACCCCAAACCCCAGGAGACCGATACGCAGTTCTTTCATAGGGAACACCTTATCCAAAAAAAATCACGAACGGACATCCGCTCCGGCATTGAGAAGTTTTTTGATGCTGCGCACGGCCTGGCGGGTCCGCGCCTCGTTTTCAATCAGGGCAATCCGCACAAAATCATCCCCATACTGGCCAAAACCCACACCGGGACTGACCGCCACCGCCGCCTCTTTCAGCAACAACTTGGAAAATTCCAGCGACCCCATCTTGCGGAACGGCTCCGGGATTTCCGCCCAGACAAACATGGAAGCCTTCGGACGTTCAATCTCCCACCCGGCCCGAGCCAACCCGTCCACCAGAACATCCCGCCGACTTTGATACAGATGCCGGATCTCGCCTATGCAATCCTGGGGACCATTCAAGGCCACGGTTGCCGCAATCTGAATGGGTTGAAACATGCCATAATCCAGATAGGACTTGATCCGGGTCAACGCCCGCACCAGCCGTTTGTTGCCCACGGCAAACCCGACCCGCCAGCCGGGCATATTGTAGGTCTTGGAGAGCGAATAAAACTCGATGACACAATCCTTGGCCCCCGGCACCTGCAACATGCTGGGCGATTCATACCCATCAAAGCAGATTTCCGAATAGGCAATATCAGACAAGACAAACAGATCATTTTCCTTGGCAAAGGCCACCACCTTTTCATAAAAGGCCAGATCCACCACCATGGCGGTGGGATTGGAGGGAAAATTGATCACCAGCACCTTGGGCTTGGGCCAGGTATGAGCCATGGCCTGGGTGAGTTCCTCAAAAAAATCACTCGTCCGACACAGGGGCACATGGCGAATGTCCGCACCAGCCAACACAAAGGCATAAACATGAATGGGATAGGTCGGGTTGGGCACCAGGACAGTATCACCGGGACTGGTAATGGCCAGTGCCAGGTGCGAATAGCCCTCCTTGGAGCCAATGGTAACGATGGCCTCGGAATCGGGGTCCAGTTCGACGGCAAAACGACGCTGGTAGTAGGCACAAATGGCCTTGCGCAGTCCGTTGATCCCCCTGGAAACGGAATAACGGTGGTTGCGCCCCTGCCGGGCCGCCTCGCACAGTTTGTCCACAATATGCTGCGGCGTGGGCTGATCGGGATTGCCCATGCCAAAATCAATAATATCCTCACCCCGGTGTCGCGCCGCGTCTTTCAGTTCATTGACAGCGGCAAACACGTAAGGAGGCAAACGGCTGATTCGATAGAACTCTTCCATAAATCAAAACCGTGTAAAGAAAAGAGTGGAAAGGGATGGGGGGATGCAATCAGATCCTCCCAGAGAGAACGGTTCAACCCCATTCTGGGGGAGGGCGGTGAACCGCCCCCCCCAGACCCCCCCCACCCTTTTTTTTAATAATTATTATCAAGGGGGACCGGGGGGGATTATCCCCCCCGGTGGGGTCCAGGGGCAAAGCCCCTGGTAGGGTTGGGGGCAAAGCCCCCAGTTTGTCAGACGATCAGCGCGACAATCAACAGAGCCACAATGTTGGCAATCTTGATCATGGGGTTGACCGCCGGGCCTGCCGTATCCTTGTAGGGGTCGCCCACCGTGTCACCGGTAACCGACGCCTTGTGCGCCTCGGAACCTTTGCCACCAAAATTACCCATTTCGATGTACTTTTTGGCATTGTCCCAGGCACCACCACCCGTGGTCATGGAGATGGCCACGAAGATACCCGTGATGATCGTACCCATCAGCAAACCGCCCAGAGCCTGCGGTCCCAACGCAATACCCACCACGATGGGGGCCAAAACCGGCAAGAGCGAAGGAATAATCATCTCTTTGATGGCGGCCTTGGTCAGCATGTCCACGGCCCGGGAATAGTCGGGACGGGTCGTGCCTTCCATGATGCCCGGCATTTCCTTGAACTGCCGCCGCACTTCGATCACCACACTGCCCGCTGCGCGTCCCACGGCTTCCATGCCCATGGCGGCGAACAGATAGGGCAACATCCCGCCGATGAAGAGACCGACAATCACCAGATGGTCGGAAAGATCAAAGGTGACGCCCTGCTTGAAATGGGCCAGTTCATGGGTGTAATCCGAGAACAGAACCAGCGCGGCCAACCCGGCGGAACCAATGGCATAGCCTTTGGTCACGGCCTTGGTGGTGTTGCCCACGGCATCCAGGGGATCGGTAATATCACGAATTTCGGAAGGCAACTCGGCCATTTCGGCAATACCACCGGCATTGTCGGTAATGGGTCCATACGCATCCAGGGCCACAATAATACCGGTCATGGAGAGCATGGAAGTGGCCGCCACCGCGATACCATAGAGACCAGCCAAATGATAGGCACCCAGAATGCTCAAGCAGACGGCAACCACCGGGGCTGCCGTGGCCTTCATGGAGAGACCCAAACCGGCAATGACATTGGTGCCATGGCCCGTGGCCGAAGCCTCGGCAACTTTTTGCACCGGGCTGAATTCCGTCGACGTGTAGTATTCAGTGATCACCACCATGGCTGCGGTCAACGCCAAGCCAATCATCGCCGAACCATACAGAGCCGCGACGCTGAAAGAACCGTTGCCCGTCATGAGCCACTGGGTGACCGGGTAAAACAGCACGGCAGAGATGACGCCATTGGCAATCAAACCCTTGTACAGGGCCGTCATGATCTTTTGGCCAGGCTCTGCCTTGACGAGATACGAACCGGCAATCGAGCCAAGAATGGAAATGCCGCCCAACACCAGCGGATAAATCAACGCATTCTGGAAACCTTTCAGCACCAGGGCACCCAGCAACATGCTGGCAATCACGGTCACGGCATAGGTCTCGAAGAGGTCCGCCGCCATACCGGCGCAGTCACCGACATTGTCGCCCACATTATCGGCGATCACGGCGGGGTTGCGCGGGTCATCCTCAGGAATACCGGCTTCCACCTTGCCCACCAGGTCCGCACCCACATCCGCGCCCTTGGTGAAGATACCACCACCCAACCGGGCAAAGATGGAGATCAGCGAGCCACCAAAGGCAAAACCCACCAGGGGTTTCAACAGATGGGGCATATCACTGGTATCGCCGTTCTTCATCAGGAGCAGGAAATAGATGGCCACACCCAGCAGGCCCAGACCAACGACCATCATGCCGGTGATGGCTCCACCACGGAATGCCACCTGCAGGGCCGCATTCAAACCACCCTTGGCGGCCTCAGCGGTACGCACATTGGCTTTCACCGAGATGCTCATGCCGATAAAGCCGGCCACCCCGGAGAGGATCGCGCCCACGGCAAAACCAACCGCCGTCGTCGGCCCCAAAAAGATGGCCAACAAGAGGAAAAGAACCCCACCCACATAAGCGATGGTCGTATACTGACGACGCATGTAAGCCATCGCCCCTTCTTCGATGGCACCGGCAATTTCCTGCATCCGGGCCGAACCAGCCGACAAACCTAAAATCCAGTTTCTTGAGACCACCCCAAAAACAACTGCACCAACCCCGCAGAGGATGGCCAGCCACAAACCTCCCATCGACATTTCCATTCTTTCGTTATCCTTCTCTTCAGAAAATAAACACACCAGCCTTGCCCGGCATCCCCTCCGATCGCGTCTTCACCCGCCGCTATCGGCCGTTCAGCCACGATCCAACCGGGCAAAACCACCCATCATCCCAGAATGGCACACAACTTGGTGAAGACTGTGTCCATCTGTTCCATCCCGTCCACCGCCCGGAATTGACCACCATGACGATAATGGTCAATAACAGGAGCCGTTTGTTGATGGTAAACGGCCAAACGGTTGCGCACGGTTTCCTCGTTGTCATCTGCCCGGGTGGTCAACGTCCCACCACACTTGTCGCACACACCCGCCGCTGCCGGTTTTTTGTGCTCGACATGATACCCTTCGCCACACTTTGCACAGGTGCTGCGTCCCGTGATCCGGGAGACCAATGCCTCGGTATCGGCTGTGATATCGATCACATGATCAATCTTGAGGCCACGCTCGGCCAACATGGCATCCAGGGACTTGGCCTGCGCCACGGTACGGGGAAACCCGTCCAGGATGAAACCCTGGGCACAGTCCGCTTCGCCAATCCGGTCTGCAATGATCCCCACCACAATATCGTCGGTCACCAGTCCGCCGCTGTCCATGGCAACCTTGGCCTTTTTCCCCACTTCTGTCCCCGCCTTGACCGCCGCACGCAGCATATCCCCCGTCGACAATTGCGGAACGCCATACGTCTCGGCTATCCGGCGTGCCTGGGTGCCCTTGCCGGCACCCGGAGGTCCCATCAGAATCAGGTTCATTGCAACTACTCCTTATTTTTTGATTTTTCAAGGTTTCAGTCTCTCGGACCGAAAACAAGTCGCCAACAGTAACAAATTTCTATCAGGCATTCACCGAGAAAAAAGGCGGCTGCCGCAATTTTTTTTCGCTTGCGGGGGAACCAAACTGTTCCGGCATGGTCAACCCCCTTTAACCACGGCCCTTTTGCAGCAGCTCTTTCAGGTTGGCAAACGGGTTATGGGTGGCCGCCTCTTCCGGGGCCGCCGCCACATCCATGCCGTTCGCCGCCAGATGATCCGTGTGCCGCGCATGTTCGTTGTCGTGACAATAAACGCACAAATTTTCCCAGTTGCGCCCATCGGGTGGGTTGTTGTCGTGATTGTGGTCTTTGTGATGTACGGTCAATTCCGTCAGATTGTCGGGCTCAAACGCCCGACCACAGCGCGCACACACCCACGGGTGAATCTTCAGCGATTGCGCCCGATAGCCCGCCTGGCGCGTTTGAGCATCCGAACGGGCGGCGGATATGATTTGATCCAATTTTTCTGGACGGTTGGTGCCGACTTTTGGCCCACTCTGACGACGAATATTTCTAAGCATGACAGAAAAACTCCTTGGCCTCCGAGGTGAAACATGCCTGCGATCGATGAGATAACGGTTGCAATGCCAAAGCTAAAGCGAATCATTGAAAAAAAACAGGAACTTTTTACTTAGACCGGCGTCGAAGCCGTAGAAAATAGGTGTTTGGTGAATATCGCGTTTTTTCCGTTTTTTTTCGCGGCCACTGTTAACAACAAACGGGTGCATCGCCTGTCGCGCCACGCCCGGCCTTTCCGTTATAAATCTGATCAATATCAATATGTTAAAAAAAATAAAACGCTGAAAACAAATTAATCTTGCAAACAACAACCAAAACAGGTTATCTAATAGTGTTGTTGCAATAACTCGAACAAGGATGAAACACTATGACCCTCAGTGAACGCATTCAAACAGCTCGCAAGCAAGCCAAGCTCACCCAGAAAGAGTTGGCCGACCGAGTAGGTATCAGTCAGACGGCTGTCCACAAGCTGGAATGTGGACGCTCCAAGTCTTCCCGGCGCACTGTCGCCATTGCCCTGACGTGCGGCGTGGACCCCATCTGGTTGGACACCGGAAGAGGAGAAATGTCGCTCATCGGTGCCACACCCGGCATGAACCAGGACGAATTCGCCCGGGCCGCCGAGGAAGGGGAGATCTATCGGGCACCCATCTTTGCCCGTCTGCCTCTTATCTCCTGGGAAGATGCCAGCCGATCCTGTGAAGAGCCTGCTGACTCTTTCCACCCCAAGTCGGTGGAGGCCTGGATTCCCGTTGCACCCCGATCCAGCGACCGCACGTTTGCCTTACGGGTCCCAGACGACTCCATGGAACCAGAGTTTCAGGAAGGGGAGATCATTATTGTCGATCCAACCTTGCCAGGCAAACACAATCAGTTTCTCGTAGCCCGTATGGAAGGTGACAGCCTGGCCACATTCAAGCAATTGATCGTCGTCGGCACCCGGACCTACCTGAAACCCCTGAATTCCCGTTATCCCCTGATCGACGTGCAGGGAGCCATTCGGGTTTGCGGCGTGATTGTCGGCAAGTATAAAGAATATTGATCGGCCAAGCCAGTCTGTATGGCGGTACTATTCTTGAATCATCGGGAACGGTGTTGACACCGCAGCATCTGACAGGGGGGAGGGATTTTTTTCTCCCCCTTGTCGGCTGTTGTCGCGGTGCGTGGTGTGCTGACGTAAAATGATTCGCATTCAGAAAGAAATTTTTTCATCCGAAACAGAAATATCCCGTTTGATCCAAAACAACCCCAAAATCGGTGGCGTTGTCACCTTTCTGGGCGTTGTGCGTGACTTTGCGTCCACCGCCGGGGTAACCGCGCTGGTGCTGGAACACTATCCCGGCATGACAGAATCCGAATTGGACAAAATTGAACAGGCGGCACGGGCGCGCTTCCCGCTGGAGGCCCTGCTGGTCATCCATCGGATCGGCAGGCTGGCCGTCGGCGAACCCATTGTCCTGGTCGTGGCGGCGGCGGCGCATCGCGCGGACGCTTTTCTGGCCTGTCGCTTTGTCATTGATCATCTGAAACACCATGCCACCTTTTGGAAAAAAGAGCTCCTCTCCTCTGGGGAAGAGCGGTGGGTGCATGACTGTCCCGGTTGTGCCGCCGCCGCCAGCCAGTGGGATCCGACTGTCTGGCACCCTTCTCCGGGCCATGCCCCTCCTCCCACCGCAGCGGATCAGCCGACCATGCGCAAAATCTCCTGGTCAGGACTACAGATCGGCCTTCTGACTCTGTCGGACAGCCGCAACCAGGCCACCGATCAAAGTGGCGCAGCCCTGGAGGCGTTGGCCCTGGAATGGGGAGCGACCGTTATGCTGCGGGCCATTATGCCAGACGACCAGCCAGGCATTCAGGATTGCCTGGTGGATTGGGCGGATGACAAGCGATTGGATCTGATCGTGACCACAGGTGGCACCGGTCCGGGACCGCGCGATGTCACCCCGGAGGCCACCCGTGCAGTCTGTCAACGCGAACTGCCCGGTTTTGCCGAGCAGATTCGGGCGGCGGGGCTGGCACAAACCCGCAATGCCCTGCTGACGCGGGGGGTGGCGGCTTTTCGTGGTCAGACGTTCGTGATCAATTTGCCTGGATCCACCCGTGGAGCCGTCTGCAGTCTGGAAGCCATTGCGGATCTGGTCCCTCATGCCGTGCGGATGGCGCGTGGGGGGGGACACCATTGATGTGGTCTGGTCCCACCAGGGGCTTTGCCCCTGACCCCACCAGGGGCTTTGCCCCTGGACCCCACCCTACCCTATGCACACAATTATTGAAACCCTTCCCATCGGGTCATGGTCATGATTCAATCGTGACCGATGTACATGAGGAAGGTGCTTCGGGTGGTCGCAGACCACATGTGTGTTCGGTTGCAGGG
>JADFYM010000054.1 GCA_015233035.1 Magnetococcales bacterium | reverse complement strand
ACCAAGGGGGTGGTTGGTTATGACATGACCCGCCTGTTGATCGGTTCCGAAGGGACGTTGGCGGTGGTCACCCAGGCGACGCTGAAACTGGCTCCGGTCCCGGAGGCGCGGCGGTTGCTGCGGGTGGGGCGGTTCACCGCCCCTCCCCCAGAAAACAGACCACACTGTTGGTTTTATATATTTTTCTGGGAGGTCGAGTGAACATGCGTTTGCGTCCCAAACTGATTGCGCTGTTCCTGTTATCCAGTCTTCTGCCTCTGGTATTGACCGGGTGGATGACCGCCCGTTGGCTGAGCGACATGGCCAATGAGACCGCCCGCACCCGTGCATCCACCATCCTCGAGATCAAGAAAAATCGGCTGGAGCAATATTTTGCCCGTTACCGCACGGACATGGAAACATTGACCAACGGGACCCAAACACTCCTCTCCCAACAGGTACAAAAACTGGAAACCGTGCGCGATCTGTATGGGCAGACGGTCCAACACCAGTTTCAGGAATGGACCCGCGAAACGGAGGCGTTCGCGGCCACGGAACAACTGGCCAAAAATTTGCTCAGCATTGACTGGGTGTTCCGTGATGGGGGGGAAAAGATTACGGGAGAACGCTGGCCTGTGCTGGCCGCCACCATGACCCCCAGTCTGAACCGTTTTCGGGAAAAGCAGGGTTTTGACAATGTCTATCTCATCTCCGCCCAGGGCAATGTGGTGCTGAGTGGCACCCCCGACCCCCTTCTGGGCAAAAATCTGGGCAAATCTCCCCTCAAAGAGAGCAGCCTGGGCAAACTGTTTACGGCGGCCCTGACCAAAAGCAACTTTCAGGGTTTTGCCCCGGCGACCTATCTGGATAATGGCATGACGGCCTGGATAGGCACGCCCATCCATCGGGATGGCAACCCGGATGGCAGAGTTATTGGGGTGTTGGCGGCACGTTTTGCCCCCGCGCTCCTCGCCAGGATCACCATCCCGCTGGGCGAGGCGGACAAAAACATCCATCTGTACCTTGTGGAACCCACCCATCCCACCGGCACCGAGACCGGACCGGCCAAGACAGAATCGACTGCCGCCACCTCTGCGGGGTCGGCGAACTTTGCCCACGACAAAGGGGTGGGCGCGCGCAAAGGGATGGATGGCCAACCCATGTTCAGTGCCTGGGCCCCCCTCTCCATTGCGCCCTGGGCGGGTCCGTCGGATCCCCCCTGGACGATTGTGGCGGAACAGTCTCTGGCCCAGATTTTCCTGACGGATGCCAAGCAGGCAATTCCCTTTTATAAAAAGCAGATGGATCAGTCGGGCTATTATGATTTTTTTCTGATTCAACCGGATGGTGACATCTTTTTTTCCGCCACCCGTCAGGCAGATTTTGGCACCAATCTGATCCATGGCCCCTATGCCGAGACCAATTTGGGCAAGCTGGTCCGTCAGGTATTGGCCAAACCGGCCTTTGGCCTGACCGATTTTGCCCCCTATCCTCCCAGCAACAATGAGCCTGCGGCCTTCATGGCCCAACCCTTGCTGCAAGACGGTGCGCTCAAGCTGGTGGTTGCCTTGCAACTGCCGCTGGAGACCTTGACCACCCTCATGCAGCATCGCGATGGGCTGGAAAGTGATGGGGACGCCTATCTGGTCGGCCCGGACCAGCGGATGCGGACAGATTCCATCCGGGATCCCCAAAACCATTCGGTGCTGGCCTCATTTGCCAACAAGGGTACCGACAATACGATTCATTCGGAGGCGGTGCAGGCGGCCCTGGCGGGCAAGTCGGACCTGCTTATTGGCAAAAACTGGTCCGGCAAGCCGGTGTTCACCGCCTTTGCCCCGGTGCAACCCGGCAACGATGCCACCTGGGCATTGGTCACGGAAACCCCGATTTTGCAAGGCATCCTGCCGTTGCATCTCCTGCCTGCGCCGGTATGGCTGGCCGCTTTGGTCTCACTGCTGGGTTGCGCCGGCATCGGCTGGATGACGGCCAACGGCCTGCGTCAGACCCTCTTTCGGTGTGTCGAACCCTTGCAGGGGATGCACGGGGGCCAGGTATCCCCCTCCACCATGAGCCGCCGCACCGATGAATTTGGTCTGGTGGCCCGTGAAATACAGTCCATTGCGGAACGGTGGCAGCAGGTGGCCCAGCGGCTGCGCACCTCTGGCAGCCAGGTCGTCGTGATGGGTAGCGAACTGTCGGGACTGGTGCAACGGGCCATTGCCGACCACTCCCGCGACAGAACATTGGTCGATTGGGAGACCGGGGAATCGGCCACCCAGGAGATTGCCGCCCGTATTCAGCAGCACCTGAAGCAGATTCAGGCCATGGAGCAACTGTTGGGCCGGATCGACCACACAGTTTTGCAGGGCAAGAACACCCTGGAGCAGGCCACCACCTCTGCCAAGGCGATTGCCGACCAGACCGCCCTGTTTGCGGAAACGGCCCAGCAGATCAATCAACTGTCCATGAAGGCTGCCTTTGAGGTGACCACGGCCGGCAGTGAGGGCAAAGGGGTGAAGAGAACCGGCACCGTGGTGATGGAGATTCGCAAACTGGCGGAACGGGGCCGTATTTTTGCGGACGAGATTGGCGAATTATCCCTGGGCATGACCTATACGGTGGAAAATGCGCGGGCCATTTTGGGCAGTGTGGCCTCCGCCTTGCAGGAATCGGCGGCCCTGATGCAGGGCATGGTATTGGCCGACTCGGCCCAGCATGGGCAGATGGTGCATATTCACGGCATGACGCAGGAACTCAAAGGACGCATCCAAAGCCACGCCACGGTGCTGCACCAACTGACCCCCGTCGCCGAGGCCCTGGCCCAGCAAGTAAGCCTGTTGCAAGGAGATCTGGCCTTTTTCAACCGGGGCAAGGGGACACCCCAATCCGCTGCGGTCAGCGAAGCGGAGATGTTGGCTGAGGGGGCGATGGAGTCGTGAGCGCGTAGCCGCCTGTTCCATTCAAGCGGAATCACGCATTGGGCACGGGGACCGATTCGACGTAGAGCGTTTCCGGGGCAATATCCACTTCTCCGGGCCAGACAACCGTGCCGCCCTCCACATGTGCGGCATGAAACAACCCGGAATCCTTCAGGCTACGAAACACCCCCCGGTTCAGATACGGAGACATGTCAAACAATCGCTGCTCACGATTATCAAACTCGATGAGCAGTTGGTAGTTTTCGCGTACTTCGACGTGAATGACATCAATCAGCATGTTCACCTCATTGGAGTGGCGCAATCTTGAAGGGTAATTCGCCGCTTACGGCAAGATCCCAATCCGCCATCAGTTCCTCTCGATGGATTTCGATCCATGCCTGTACCAATTTCAGTTTGCCTGCGGGCAACTCGCCAGCAAGCAAAACACCACTACCCACCGCAACCGTTGCGTGTGTACCCTGATAGCGGGCGTGAATATGGGGCAGATGGTGCTGCTTGTCGTCCATGAGATACATATAAATGACGATCCCATAGAACATACTGATGGCGGGCACAGGGCACTCCTTGTTTTGGTATATTATTGAAAGATATTCTCAATCCCATCCGCATCAAAAACACGTTCAACGACCCTCTGGTCGGGTTTTCCTGGGTGGTAGTCAAGCGAATGGGGTGGGTTGGTCTTGCGCAAGGCTCTGACAAGCCCATCGCCCACGGTGACCACGCGGTCATAGCTTTCATCGTCGTACACCGCTTCGCCACACTCCGAGCAACGGTGGCCGGAAACCGCAGGTACGGTGATGGATTTTCCTTGATGCGAAACGACCTTGTCCCATGTCGCATGGGTCATGTCACCCCATCCACAGGCAGGGCATTGCATGATTTTGCCTCCCGGTGTTTAAACGGCTTGTTCAACCAATCGGCCAGCCTCTCCAGACAAGGATCAATCGGGCCGGAGTGGTGGGCGGTGTCAGGCAGATGGAATCACCATCATTTCCCGACAGATTGCAGGGAAAAGGCAACCTCGTCAACACCAAAACGCGCCGTCGTGGAAATCTCTGGAAAATGATTCCCCTGACCAACAGACAACCGTTTGAACTGGTTTAATTCGATCTCTGTCAACGGTTGGTTGTCTGGATCATTCAGGGCAGCGACGATACTCGCTGCATCCTCTTCCGGGGTTGGAATTCCGATATTCACCCCGCCACCAACCCCGCAAACGCCCGCCCGCGTTCCGCAAAGTTGGCAAACTGGTTATAACTGGGCGCGCCAGGCGAAAAAAGACACACCTGCCCCGCCGGTGTCACCGACTTGGCCCGTTCGACCGCCTCGGCCAGCGTGGCCACCTCGTACAACACGGGACCATCCCGCCCACTCTGCCGCACCAAAGCCGCCACCCGCGTCCCCGTGTCCGGCAACAAAATCAGATGCTGCACGGCGGAAGAGGCCAGACTCTCCACCAACGGGGTATAATCAAATCCCCGATCCTTCCCCCCGACAATCAGCGTCGCCACACGGGGGGCGAAGGCCTGCAAGGCCGCCACCGTGGCCTCCGGGGCGGTCGAAATGGCATCATTGATCCACTGAATCCCCCCATGCCAGCCCAAATCCGCCAACCGATAAGGCAACCCGTCAAACCGCGCCAACACCCGCTCCAGACAATCACTGCCCACCCCGAACAACTCCGCCGCCGCCAAAACGGCACAACTGTTTTCCCGATTGTGCCGACCCGGCAGGCGCATCCGGGCATCATTGAACAACCGCTCCCCGCCCCGATAAAACCACCCCTCGGCAAAATGAAACCCGGTCGCCGTCTGGATCTGCTCCTCCGCCTGCACCGCCCGCAGAGGTTGCAGCCAGGGAACGGCGCGCTGGTCAATGCGCAACCGATCCCCCGCCATCTGGGTGGTGACCAGGCGCAGCTTGGCCTGATAATAGGCCTCGACCGAACCATGCCAGTCCATATGCTCGGGGAAAAGATTCAACAAAACCGCCACCGATGGCCCCAAGACCAGATCGGCACATTGATAACTGGACATCTCCAACACGGTGATCGACCGCTCGGCCAATACCGCCGCCAGATGATCCAGGGCCGCCACGCCAATATTGCCCAACAGGCGCACCGGCAAACCCGCCTCGCGCAGGGTTTCATACAACAACGTGCTGGTCGTGCTCTTGCCCTTGCTCCCGGTAATGCCGACAATGGGCAGCCCGGCCTGCCGTATCTCCGCCAGAAAAAGATTGGTCGGCGTGGTCTGCACCACACCCAGCGCGTCCGCCTGCATCCGCACCGGATGGGTGGGCGCAAATCCTGGCGACCGAATCAATACCTCCACCTCCGCCAACCCCGCCCCGATCCGCTCTCCCGACCAGCAGACCACCTCCCCCGCCGTCGCTGCTGGCGTGAACGGTTTTTCGGTCAACAGATGGACCGGTCGCGTATGCCCGGCCTGGCGCAGGGCGGTCAGCAGGGCGTTGCCCTCCACGCCCATGCCCAGAATACCGATACGACGATCAATGAGCGCGCAGATACGCATCCAGACGTGACCTCCATAGCTCAGAAAGGGCTGACTCCGGCCCCGGTGCCACCTGGGCCTGCCACAAACCAACCGGATCCACCACCTGGGCACGCAATGTTGTGTCATACCAGGCCTGCACCGGCGTTCCCTGCAATCGCCCCTGGTGATCCAGATGCGACAAGGCCGCCAACACCTCTTCCGGCGTCCCCACACATTCAAACGGCTTGTGCCCCTGCACCCCCGCCAGTTCCTCCAGCAGGGGCAGATTGGCCGCATCGGCCAGGAGATCCAACCCGAAAATGGTGTGCAGGCGGGCTTGGCTCAAATGCGGAGCCAGCATCAAATAGACAAAGAGACACTTGGGACAGGTGCCACACCAGCGGGGCGTCTGACCGGTATCGCGCAGTTGAAAATTGGCATTGCAGGAGGTGAAACAGTTGAAATAACGCAACCGCCGCGCAAACAGGCCACAAATGGCCAGTTCACTCAAAGGCCGCAACAGACTGAAATATTCGGGCCCCTGTAACAACTGCTCCCGCTGCCGCTGCTGGAAGGCCCGCTCAAAAGCCAGCCCTTTGCTCCATTGATGGTTGATTTCCATCCCATGCCAGACCAGATTGCCATAGGAGGCGGTCCGTTCGTTGGAGGCGACCACCGCCCGATACCCCCCCACCAGGGCCACCAGGGTGCCGATAAAGGCAATACAGGCGGAAATGGGAATATGGCCATTGTAGGCACCCGCCGCATTGAGCGCGAACAGTTTGGGATCCAGATGCCGCCCCACCACCCAATGCGACCCCCCCAACGCCGCCGCCAACCGCTTGATCCAGGGGGCCGAACCCAGCGAAAACAAGGCCATCGGCACCTTGGCTTCCTGAATGATTTCATGCGCCACGGCGGCATCCTTGCCACCGCCAATCATCAACAAAACCTGCTCCGTCGCCGGTACGGGCACCGCAATCGGTTCCGGGTCACGACCACCCTGCCGGGGAAACCGCACCCGCCCACGGGGATCCAACCCATTGCGATAAAAAAATTCCCCCAGACCGTTGGTGTAGACCTGCTCCCAAAAATCGGCCTCCCGGTCGCTCATCGGCTCGCCATGCAGAACGATTTCCGGGGGACAACAGGCCTTGTAATAGGAGATGCCCAGCATCCGATGAATGTTGCACAACCCCCGATAAACCGCCGGTTGCCTGGGATCCGGGGCAGGCAGACCCAGGGGCCACTCCAGCCGTTCCTCGAAATCAATCGGCGTCACCTGCTCACCAGACAGCCGATAGCGAAACCGGGTCGTGTGACCGTGACTCTCGAACTGCACGAATTCAAACCGTTGGAAATCCGACTGAATATGACTCATGATGGCCTGTTTTGTTCGAGATAGTCCGGCAACTGAAGCAGCATCTCCTGCAAGGCCGACTCCCTGACCCGTCCCACCGCATCCTCCAGGTCCACCCAGGCCCGCTGCCGGAAATCCTCCAGCCAAGTGTGCAAAACCTCCGTCACCTGCATGACATACACCTGCACATGACAGATATCCCCCCATTTTTCATACCGATAGGTCCCCAGCATTTCGGGCAGGAGATCACCCCGAATCCCCGCCTCCTCCAGGGCTTCCTTGGCCGCAGAATTGGCCGGTGATAAATGGGGTTCTATGACCCCCTTCGGAATGATCCAGCGTTTGCCCGTCCGGGAGGTGATCATTAAAATTTGCAGGCCATCCCCCTGGCCACGCACCGGGACCACCGCCGATTGTTCATAATAACAATCCTGATATTCACGCATTTTTGTTTTTTCCTTGTGGTCTTGAGCAGCGTTGCAACCACCGGGGGCTTCGCCCCCAACCCCACCAGGGGCTTCGCCCCTGGACCCCACCGGGGGGGATAATCCCCCCTTACAGGTGTAGGTTTTTTTGTATACTGTGCGCGGGCATAAGTGACACTTCCTGTTCCGTCATTCCCGCGTAGGCGGGAATCCATTTGGCCTGTTGGACCTCCTGGATTCCCGCCTGCGCGGGAATGACGATACTCGTCAATTGTGACCGTGCGCAGTATATCTTGAACACACTGCACAGGGTTCCCTGCGCACCACACCCGCACCAGGATGAATGCCATGAAAACGTCGCGTGGTACCCGTGAGGTGATTGATCGGTTTAACCAGACGAACGCCGCCCGCCGCCTCAGCCAATGGCTGAAGATGCGCAAACGGGAACAACCGCCGCAGGGTCGCACCCGTCGCCTCATCATTGAACCCATGGAACCCCGTTTTCTCCTCTCCGGCGAGGGGCTGGTTTTGCCGCCCGCACACCCGGCCCCGGATGCCAGCCAGCAACCGGTTATCACCACCCCCCATGATATCCTGCTGAGCCAATTGACCGCCGCGAACGCCAGCCAAATGGCTGCCGAGCCTGCTCAAACCACTTCGGCGACCACCCGTCCCGAAGGACAACTGGTACAACACATCGCCGATGGACGCGCCAATGAGATTGTCTTCGTCGATGCCGTCGTCCAGGATCGCGATGCCTTGCTCCAGGCGGCTCTCGGCAATCGTCTGGCCCAAAATCCCAACGCCCGTTTTGAGGTGGTCTATCTCGACCCCAACAGCGACGGCGTCAGCCAGATCACCTACTGGTTGCAGCAGTATCATGACCTGAGTGCCATTCATATCATCTCCCACGGCGGGGAAGCCTCCCTGCTGTTGGGCACCACGACGCTGGACTCGGCCACCCTGGACGGCCACCACCAGGAGTTGGCCTCCTGGGGAGCCGCCTTGGCTCCCGGAGCCGATCTGTTGCTCTATGGGTGCGATGTCGCGGTCGGTGCGCAAGGGGGGGCGTTCCTCAACACCCTGAGCCAGTGGACCGGGGCGGATGTGGCCGCCTCCACGGATGCCAGTGGCAATCCCCGGCAAGGGGGCAACTGGGTGCTGGAAAAAGCGACCGGCACCATCGAAACCGTCAGCCTGTCCGACCCGGATTATCACCACCTGTTGGCAGCCGTCACCCCGTCCAAGTCGGGTGCCACCACAACCGCCCTCTCCGCCACGACGGCGTTCACCGCCGCCACCAGGCTCGGCACACAGTTGGATGCCTCCAGTGATTTGGCCTACACCATGCCCATGGCCGACATCTCCTTCGGCAGCCTCCTCCAGACCAACGATGGACGCACCCTGGGCGACATCCTGAGTTTCAAGACCACCGCCAATACCACGGTGTTCGACGATTATTTGGCCCAGGCCAGTTCGCCTACCATGGGCGGCTTGATGGATCGCCTGGGTGATTATCTCAACGGCACGGGTGCCTACAGCAATCTGGAATCATGGGTCGACCATGCGGCGGGCACCCCGGCCATCTCGTTGACGGCGACGGCCAGTGCGTTGACCGTTGATCTGACCCTGTCACGGCAGTTTATCCAGCATTTTGGTTTCAACGCCGAACTCAAGCCGTTGGGGTTTGATTTTCAGACCGGTGAGGGAATACCCCTGGTCGCGGATGTGCACTACAAGGCGACCTATGATTTTGGCAGCGGCACCATCGCCGTCGACACCCTGGACGCCCAGGTCAAAGCGGCGACCGCCACGGTGAATGCCGGGGCGGTGCTGGGCATTCTGGATGTCACCGCCAGCGGTACGGTGGTGTTTGATACCGGCAAAGTCGCGTTTGCCAGCATTGGCGCGCAAAACACGACGCAGATCCTGGCCCCCGGCGAGAAGGATTATGTCAATCTTTTTACCCTGCAGACCGACAATGCGCCCGAAGTCAAGGCCAACATGCACTTTGACCTGACCGGTTCGGTGGGGACAACACCACTGGCGACTTTGGCCGGTGGCACCCCCCATGTGGATGTCATTTTTGGTACCCTGTCGCTGGACAGTGACAACACGCCCGCCCTCCTGCCCACCTTGACCGGTACGGCGACCCTGGGCAGTGGCCAGACCCTGGAGGTGGTCGTGGGGGGGGCCACCTATGCCGTCACCCCGGCGGATAACGGGAGTTGGTCGCTGGATTTATCGACCCACCCCGTTGCCACCTCCGGCACCCTGGTGCTGGCCAACAACCAAACCTATGTGACCACGGCCAGTATCAAACAAGCGGGTATCGTTCAGGAAACGGTCGCGGGCACAGTGACCATCAACAGCACCCTGCCCAAAACCACGATCACCAGCACCGATTTTGCCGCCGAAGCCTGGAGCGATATTCAAAAAACCCCCATGACGGTGACAGCCGCCTGTTTCAGCCAGGTGCAGGCCTTTGCCAGCCTCAATTCGACCCAGTTGGTCAAAATGTTGCAGGATCTGGGCTCCTATTTGACCCTGTTGCGGGATTCCGGCCAGTTTGATGCGGTGCTGCCTTTTACCGCGTTAAAGCTGGGCAATGCCCTCGACTTCAGTGCCGCCATCAACGATGTGATCAACAACCAACTGGCCACCACGCTGGTATCGGGCATTACGGCCAGCCAGGCCATCTCGCCGGTCCTGGCGCGCAATGTCTCCTTCGATCTGTATCTGCAACGACCGGAAGATGACCGGGTCTCCACCCTCACGATCACGGTCGACAAAGCGGAGACACTCTCGTTTGTCCATATCAATCAACTGGCCGAATTGATTGGCCAAAAAATTGCCACCGCCGTCAATGGCTGGCTGGCCTGGCCGGGCGACAATTTCGATGTCGCCGAAACGCTCAAGGGGGGGCAGACCCTTGATGGTGCCGACAAGACCAGTGAAGAGCAAACCCTGCAAGTTCATGCGGCAGCAGGCAGCTATCAGTTGCAATTGGGCGATGGGGGGACAAAGACGGGGGCCATTTCGGTCCTGGCCTCGCCCATCGAAGTCCAGAACGCGCTGGAGTCGGTACTGGGGGCGGGCAATGTCATCGTCACGGGACGGCCCAAACAGTATCGCATCCAGTTTACCGGCACCCTGGCCGACACCGACCAGGCCAGTCTGGAAGTGGTGGCGGGGGCAGATGTGACCACGGGCAGCCTGATCGATGTCACGGCCAGCCATTTTTCCCAGGGCAGCGACGGCACGGTGTGGGGCCAGCTCAACTTTCTCCAGGCCAATCCGGGTGAGTTTACCGTGTTTCAGGTGACGCCCTCTTCCACTGTCAGCGTCAGCGAGATCACGCCGGGTTCCGACAGTGTCGAGGAGGTGCAACGCCTGACCATCGTCCACGGGAGTGGTTCCTCCTTTTATCTGAGTGGAACCAATACCGCTGGCGCGGCGTTTACCACGGCGGCCATTGCCGCGACGGCCACGACCGGCACGATTGCCACAGCCCTGGCGGCGGCATTGCCCGGCGTTACCGGCCTGTCGGTGGCAGATGTCAGTGCCGAATATGCGGCGGACAATGGCACCCGCGTGTTTGATATCGGTTTCGGCAAAACAGATGCCACCCACTATGGCAGTTATGCGGTGCTGACGGCGGATACCACGACGGCGGGTGTCTGGACCAGTGCCTTGCCCGCGCAGGGTATGCTGGCCACCCGGCAGCAGGCGGCTGCAGCGGTCGGTGCCACGCCCGCCCAAAACGAAATTCAGCGGTTGTCTTTGGCCAATGCCACCGGCGGCCAATATGTCATCGGTGTCACCCTGGGTACGCTGTTTTGCCAGAGCGATCCCATCGCCTGGGGCAGCACTGCCGGGACCATTCAGGCTGCCCTGGTCAGGATGCTCCAGCAGAGCAATCCCGATATTTCTGCTGCGGATTGCAGCGTCACCGCCGTCGCGGGCAAAAGCAACACCTTTGACATTGAATTCAAGGGCATCTGGGCCGCCCAGAATCGTCCGCAGATGGTCATCAATACCCATGGGTTGACCTCTGCGCCCGGCAACACCTATGGCCCCCTGACCGGCCTGGGCCTGTTGGCGGCGGGCCAGGATATGTCGGTCAACAGCGTGACCACGTTCAACACCTTCATGGAAATGATGGCGCGTTTCCAACAGGCGGTCAATGCGACGTTGCCGGTGGGAACCACCTTTGCGGTCGATCCCCGTTTTGATGCGCCGACGAAAAGTTTGCTGTTTGATTGCAAACTGGCACCCGCCGCGACGGTGCAGGCGGTGCCCCTGGCTCTGGCCAGCAGTGTTGGTGCCCTGTCGGCCTTGTCGGCCAACACCACGCTGGACCTCTCCACGGCGGCCTCTTTCCAGAGTACCATTGGCTTTGATTTTACCAATCTCAACACCTTTGCCTTGCGGGCAGCGGGAGCCTATACCGGGATCATCACCGCCACCGCGCAGGACAAGACCATTTGCAAACTGAACGTGCCGGTCCTGGGCGGCGACGCCCCATTCAGTCTGACTTTTGACGGGGAGGATTATGACCTGACCCTGACCCAGGCCAGCACCACGACCAATACCACCCGGACGGATCTGGTCGCAGACCTGCAAGGCGTTTTGAACAACAAGGGGGTGGTGGCCGGGGGGGTGTTGGATCGACTCGGGTTTGCCCATCTGGGCGATCTGGTCACGGCGGGCCTGAGTACCACCGGACAACTGCAATTGGCCATTCATGCCCCATTGACCAGCGTCCAGTTGACGGTGACCGCTGTCAGTCCCATGAATACCTTGCTGGGTTTTCAGAACATGACCACCTACCCGGCTCCCAAGGCGGTTACGTTGGCCAGCAATGGCCAACTGCACTCGACCGCCACCTTCAAGCTTCGGTTTGACCAGACGGATGCGGTGACGGTCACGGTGGCACCGGACACCAGCAACAGCCAGACCGGTGATCTGATCGCCGACTTGAATGCCGCCTTTGCCGCAACCAGCGTGGCCAGCCACACCTACCTGGGAACCGGTGCGGGCGGCCTGGGCTTTACCAATCTGGGCCAGGTGGTACACGCCATCCTGAACAACAGCCAGATTGAAATCGTCACCCTCTCGCCCCGGCTGGCCTCGGCGCAAATTCTTATTGCCGGCAACAATGCGGCCACGACCGAACTGGGATTTACCCCCGGGCAGTTTGCCACCACCTCCGGGGCCTATGTTTTCTTGATCGATCCGGTATTGGGCGGTCAGTACAGTGCCGTTGTGCATGGACAAAGCGGAACCACCCCCGCCACCCTGACCACGCCGGGAGAGGCGACGCTGGGCATGTTGAATCTGACCTTCAATAATCTGTGGACCGATTATCAAGGCAGCATGAGTTTTGCGTTGAAAAATGGCCTGGCGGGTCAAACGGGTGATCATATCAGCCTCAACGCCTTGTTTGATTCGGCCTCTTCCCAGGAATCGTTGTTGGGGATGGGCGGGGCACTGCAAACCAGTGATACGGTTTCGGCGACGGCGGCTCCCTATCAGAGCAATGGCCAACTGTTGCGGGATGTCGGACTCGAGGTCACGGTGGGCAGCCTGAATCTCGATGTGGTGGTGCTGCGGTCGGCCACCCTCAACAATACGTCGGTCAATGATCTGGCGGCGGATATCGATGCCGCCATTCATGCCGCGCTGGTGGCCAGGCTGGGCAGTGATCCCTATGCGGCAAACACCTTTGTCACCATCAGCAATGTCGGCACCACCAGTGCCCCGCAAAATGTCCTGACCTTCACGGCCCCCACGACGACGCTGACCCTCGCGGCCAATCCGACGCAGATTTATAACGCCGCAACCGGTGTCCTGCTGACGGACCTGCATTTGGCGGTGACCGTCAGCCCGGATCCAACGGTTTCACCGGTTGAGGTGCTGGTCCGCACCAGTCGCACCAGTTCCAACCAGTCGCTGGATGACCTGGTGGGCAACATTCAGGACGCCATTCGCTCGGCGTTGCAGTCTGCCGAAAGCAATACCACCGATGCCACGCTCAAAACCAATATGGATGCCCTGATTGCCGCCACCGATCTGGTGGGCAAGAGTGACACCAGTCTGACCCTCAAGAATGGCGTGGTCAGTGCCGAGGCGATCACCCTGAAAAATTTTGCCATCCAGGGTCGCCTCATGGATGGGGATTATATGACCAGCCCGGTTTTCCTCAACCAGGCAAGTCAGACGGGTACGACCCCGACAGCCATCTTGCAATTGTCCGGCATCGGTATTCTTTCCCCAACGGGTGTCCGCTCGACAGGCCTGGATCCGACGACCCAGATCACCATCCGCGTCAGCAACGCCGCCGCTGTGCTCGGCGGCACGGCGGCCATGACGGTGGTGACGGTGGTGCCGCCCAATGGTTTGGGCAATTTGACCCCTTTCAAGGATATTGCCTGGTCATCGCTCCTCACCGATTTGGACCAGTTGGGGGGACTGTTGGGTGATCTGGGCAGTCTGGGTGCCTTTGGCGAACTGGGCCGCGCGTTGCCGGTGTTGGGCACCAGCGTTTCAGAGGTGTTTGATTTTGCCAGCCGGTTCAAGCAAATCGAGGCCCAGTTGGATGGCCAGACCGGTATTGGGTTGCAAGGGTTGCAGACCGCCCTGGCAACCGCCTTTGGCATCGACGCCAGTGCCATCACCCTGCAAAACGACAACACCTCTGGCCAGGAGGCGTTGCGGATTGTCATTCCTTACCATGTGGTCGTGAACCAGTCGGTCCCCATCGATCTGCTTTTTAATGATCCGGGCTTGTTGGGATTGCTGCCCAGTGCCACCCAGGTCGCACTGCTGGGCTTGATCGGCACCCTCCGGGAACTCAAGGATACGGATGAAACGGCCAAGTGCCAACTCCATGCCGATATCACCTTCAACCTGGCCCTGGGTATTGATCTGGGCAGTGCCAGTGCCAACAAGGGCAAGCTTTTCCTGTACGACTATGTCCCCGGCGGCTCGACCGGATTTGCCGGGGCCACGGGCACCTTTGCCCGCCTGGATGCCTTTTCGGTGACCGCATCCGGCATGGCCTTTCAGTCCAACCAGGGCATTTACAGCCTTGGGGTGACCGGTGGTACCGCCACCCTCACCCTGGCCGGGACCAGTGGTCTCCTGCTGCAATCCGATGCCGCCGATGGGGCCAAGGATGGGCGACTGTATATCGGTGCCTATGCCGCCTTGTCGACGACGGACGAAGCGGCGTTGAAAAAGAGCAATTTTGCGGTGATCTTTGACGGTTCGGCAGCGGTCAAACTGCCCATGACGCTGGCGGTATCCGATGAACTGGGCCAACTGGCCATCGAACAGATTGACGGTTTTATCAATCCCCTGCCCCTGGGTACCCTGGAACTGAATTATATCAATCTGGGCGACTCGTTTGCCGCCATGGGGGGCAAGACCGGCTATACCCTGCGAGGGACGGCAGAAACAACCAACAGTCCGACCATCCTCTCCAGTCAGGTACAACAGGCGGCTCTGCCGGAGCGGCCCAGCACCGGCAACGGCACCGCCGTGACCACCCCGGAAGGGGCACCGGTGGATACGGACAACGATGCGGCCTTGCAAGGCGTCAATCCCGATCCCTTCTATTCCTCCACGGCGGGAGCAGGTGCTTCGACGACCCCCTCCAACGTCACCGTGGGTGCGGCCAGCCTGTTCAGCCCCTCCCCTCAGGCCAACCCCGCCAGCACCGGTTTTGACATCAGCCTGATCATCCCCAATATTAAATATTGGCAACAGGAACTGACGACGGTACTGGAGCAGGCCATTGGCTCGAGTTGCAATCCGGGCAATCCGGTCAATGGCCCCCTGCTGTTTTTGCTGCGCGATCCCACCCTCGTCGTCAATACGGTGGACAAAGTGCTGGAGACCATCCAGGAGGGGCTGGATGCCTTCAGCAGTGTCCTGTCGCTGCCCATCATCGGCGACCAACTCAAAGCGGCGACCCAGTTTGTCACCGACTTGCGTTTCAATGTTGTCAAATCATTGAAAGATGCCCTCTCTTCACTGCTAGACATCTACGGTGGCCTGTACAATACCTTGCGCCAGTTCCTGTTTAACAGTTCCTCGTCAGGCAAAGTGTTCATCATCTCTTCAAACCATGCCCTCTCTTCATCGATAGACATCTCCGGTGGCCTGGACAATACCTTGCGCATGTTCCTGTTTCACATGCTGACGACCGACACCAATCATGATTACATCATTGAGCCCAGTGAGGTCAACGCCAATCCATTCCTCAATTTTTTGCAGGATTACAATGGTGACGGCCTGATCACCCCCGACGACATTGTGGTGGAATATGTCGCCGGGACCGGGACGCCCGAGATCAATCCGGACCTGGCCGATTATCTGGGCGTGACCCAGGCCTCCATGATTCCAGCGGTCCTGCCGGGACAGCGCACCGCCTGGGTCACGGCGGGGGCCAACCAGCCCGGTGTGGACAGCCAGGGCAATCCGCTTCTCCATGATGACGGAACCCCCTGTTATACCGGGCAGGCGGGTAATGTCGTCATCGATTCGAGTCTGCAAAAAATTCTGGATGATGTCTCCGGGGCCATCGACAGCATGGGCGAGACGGCCTCTGCCCTGATGAAATCGGTCATGAGCAGCGCGCCCGACGCGAGTCTGTTTGATTCTCTGCAAAATGTGGTCTCCTTTATCGCCAAGCAGGTGGCCAATGGGTACAACTATCAAAGCCTGTTGCGTGATGTGTTTGGTGCGGGCGTTACCGCAGCCGTCATGACCGACGTGCTGACCACCTTCACGCCCTCGGCGGAGGCCATCGCCTCGGATCTGGCCGCCACCAAAGCTGCCCAGGTGACGGATCCCCATGCCGTGGTGATCACGGCCAGTCTGGCCGAGTTGAAGACGGCCGTGAAGGAACAAGCCATTCAGGTGGGCACCGATGTGGCCCTGGCGCAAAGCACCGCCATCCAGTTTCGGATGCACCTGGGGCAAACCTACACCCCCAACCTGAATCTGGGGTTCAATATTGGTGTGCCGGGGCTTTCTCTCTCCCTGGACGGCGGGGTGCAACTGCACTTGAAGTGGGATTTGTATCTGGGGTTTGGCATTGATATCAAGCAAGGTTTTTATCTGATTACCAACATGCCAGCCAACGCCGGTATTGGCGCGATCACGACCTACGACCCGACCCAACCGGGGGTTGCCACCGGGGTGACCAGCAATCCGCTCGATGCACACATCGACAACCTGTGGCTGGTGGGCAAGCCGACCTTTACGCCAGCGGTCAAAGAGTTGCAGGCACAGATTGATGTCTTCCTGGCCCCCGCCAGCAGTGGCGGACCGGCGGCCTTGAATGCCCAGTTGTTTTGCCTCAATGGCACCCTGACCGACGATTGGGATGGTTGGATCCGGGACAACGATACCGGCATCTGGGGCACGGGCACCGATTCGATGGGACGGCTGACCGGCACCCAGTCGGCGACCTATGGCCGCAGTCTCACCCTGTTTGATGGCGATACGGGGGCGGATGGTACCCGGACCCGCTTGCAGCTCAATCTGGCAGTGGATCTCAAGGACAAGGGGCTGTTTGGCATTTCAGCCCTGTCGGGCATGACCGATGGTCGCTTGACTTTCAACGATATACGGACCGCCAAACTGTCGGATCTGGTGGCGGTGGAGTGGGAAGCCAAGGCCCAGGTCAACTTGCATATGCGACTGGGCATCTCCCTGGGTGGCGCAGGCTACCTGCCGGAGATCATGGGCGATTTTCATATGACCTGGCAGGACAGCAATCAGAATAAATATGTACAGAAGATTGAACAGTATTTTTCCTCCGGTTATGACACCCTGTTCCATGCCGGTACGCCCAGCATCTGGATGACCGACGTTTATCTGGATGTCGGTACCTTCTTTTCCCAGTTCCTGAAGCCCATCGTCAGTTTGATCCAGGATATCACCAATCCCATCATGCCGGTGATCACCGCCCTGACGACGCCGATTCCCGGTCTGTCCGACCTCATGGGACGGGATTATTCGGCGGTGGATCTGGCATCCGACATGTCCTCGCTGTTTGGCGGCATTTCCGAGGTGGATTTTATTGTCGCCATGGTCAACATGTTGGATGTGATTGATCATTTGCCCACCAATACGGCGGGCCTGTTGATACCGGTATCACAAGTGTTTGTCGTCAGTGGCAGCAAGGATCGCAAGATCAATCTGGCGGCCCTGCCCGCCATTCCCGGTTTGCCCAACCTCGATGTGCCAGTGAGTTTGCCCTATAAAACCTTGGCGGACGTGGCAGTCAACCAGGGTGGACTGGAATTCAGCCTGAACATGGGCGTGGGGTGGAAAACGGATACGACGCTCTTGACCATTTTCAAGGGCGACATGCCTGCCCCGTCGTTTGATTTCAGCTTGAATGCCGATGTCAAGGTGCCCGCCCCCTATGTCGACGTCACCCCGGTGGATTTCACCATTGATGGCATTGTGGGTACCTTCAAGCTCAACATCAAGGCGGGTTGGCAGGATTTGCACCTGTCTGATATTCTCTCCGGGGCCTTTGTCCCACGGTTTGATGTGACGGTGGAGTTGCCGACCGGTTTTGATATCAATACCAAGGTATTGCCGGTTCTGAAAATTTTGTTACCCAAGATCCAATGGTCGGTGGGCAGCAAAACCTGGGTCTGGGCATCGGGCGCGGAATATACAGTGAATTGGCCCGACGCCATTGCCGCGTTCGTCGATCCGAACAAGGCCAAGACCATCAACCTGACGGGCGCATCGTTTGACGTGAATTTGGGCCATATTGATCCCTTCCTGCCGCAGATCAAGGTGATGTGGCCCACGGTGCGTTGGAGTGGGCTGGGCATGGATTTTCAGTGGACCCAGACCGACTCGACCACCCTGGGCTGGTCCAGCATTATTTCCGACAGTGGCTTGCTGGCCGCCCTGGTGGATCCCAACAAGACCATTATCATCCATATGCCGGATGTCTGGTTGCCCAGCATCAGTCTGGCTGACCTGTTGCCCAACATTGATTTCAACCTTGATTTTGGCCTGCCCTCGCTGCCTTCGCTGCCGAGTATCCACATTGACCTGCCGGACATCAACATGCCTGGCCAACAAACGGTTTCGCCGGGACAGGCGGCGAAGCAAGCCCTCAGCGATTTTCAGAACAAGTTAAAAAAACCGGGCAGCGCGTTGCAATTTCCCATCCTGGATGATCCCGTAGGTTCGGTGATCGCCATGCTGACGGGACAACCCGCCGATTTGATCACCTTCACGCCGCACAATCTGAACCTGAAAGTGGGGTTCCGGGTCTCCTATCCGATCTATCCGCCGCTCTATGTCGGCCTGGGCGGCAATATCAATATCAAGGTCATGTTGACTCTGGGATTTGACACCTACGGCATCGGCGAATTTTTCAAGAGCCACAATGTGACCGACATTCTGGACGGGTTTTATCTCAGCGACAATATTGTCAACGGGGTTGACCTGCCCGAAATCACCCTCAACGCCAAGCT
>JADFYM010000053.1:10843-19054 GCA_015233035.1 Magnetococcales bacterium | reverse complement strand
TCTGGGAGTTTCTGAAGGACAGAATCGGGAATTTGAACCGGATCCCGTTTTTGCCAGATGTCATTCGCAATGCGGCGTGTGTAGCATGATGGCGGTTCGATTACCTGCTATTATGGAGTAGTTGCGAAAAGTTCATAAATTTTTTTATAATTTATCAAGTTTTACATCGGTTTGTCCATCTGTCCCAGTCGGGGTGCTGCCATACCGCCCACGCCTTCACAACGGAATCTGCACATCATGGCACAAAGATCTTTGACCGACAAAATCAAAACACGCATAATGCACCCAGTGCAATATGGGGGAAATCTTGGTCTGGGTTGTGACCGTGCCAGGGTGATCGTATGGCCCGTCTGTTGACCCCGCGTATTGGTGCTGTGCAACTTAATGACTAATATCATTATATGGATTAATGAACGGCAGTATGAAATAAAAGATGCCCTGACGCAAGACGAATCTGGCCGCCACCGTCACCCACTTCATTTTGTTGCGGAGGACGGCATAAGATTTAAAATCCATTGCGATCGATGCGCCAATCAGGTAGTTTCGCGGTATATTTTTTCCATCAACCCCTGGCACCCCTCCTTGTGGCGATCCCATGACCAGTACGGCGGACCCCGAACAGAGCCTCCCCACTCTGGACACTCTGCGTCAAGCCATCGACCGGATTGACGACCATATCCATGACCTGCTCATGGAACGGGCGGAGCGGGTGCGCCAGGTGGGTGCGTTGAAAGAACGGGGCCCCACCGATATTTCTTTTTACCGACCGGAACGCGAGGCTCTCATTCACCGTCGCCTGGAGGCGCGGCACCGGGGGCCGTTGCCGGTGGCGGCTTTGCATCGCATTTATCGGGAGATTATTTCGGCCTCGCTCAATCTGGAGCGCAAGCTGGCGGTGGTCTATCTGGGACCGGAGGCCACGTTCACCCATCAGGCGGCCATCAAGCAGTTTGGCTCGTCGCCTTTTGTCTTTCCCGTGCGCACCATTGACGATGTCTTCCATGAGGTGGAGTTGCGCCGGGCGGATTTTGGCGTGGCTCCCATCGAAAATTCCACCGAGGGGATGGTCCACCATACTTTGGACCGTCTGATCGATTCCCCGCTGCGCATTTGGGGGGAGATTTATCTGCCGGTCACCCATGGTCTGTTTTCGCGGGAGACCGACCTGGCTGCGGTCCGCGTGATTTACGGTCAACCCACGGTCATCGCCCAGTGTCACGCCTGGCTGGCGAGTCATCTGTCCCATGTGGCCCTCAAGGAGTGTGCCTCCACGGCGGCGGCGGTCTGGGAGGCCCGCCAGGAGGTTGGGGCGGCGGTCATTGCCTGTGAGTTGGCGGCGGATCCCTATGAGTGGAACAGCCTGGTCCCGCATATCGAAGATCGGGCCGATAACGAAAACCGCTTTCTGGTCATTGGCTGGGAGATGCCGGCCCGCTCCGGGCAGGACAAGACCAGCCTGATGTTTTCCTTCCGCGATCAACCCGGCTTTTTGCATCAGGTGTTGGGTATTTTTGCCCACCGCGACCTTAACCTGACCCGCATCGAATCCAGACCTTCCCAGAAAAAGGCCTGGGACTATCTCTTTTTTATCGATCTGGAGGGGCACCAGGAAGATGCCCCGGTCGCCGCCGCGCTGGAGGAACTGGCCGCCATACCCGGCGTCGAGGTGAAAATTCTTGGCTCCTATCCGCGCAAGGTGTTATAACACACTGTATCTTGTGCAGGGTGAGGAGGGTGCTGGCACCGTGAATACGGTGCGATGATTCCATTCCCAGCAGCGGTCCATTGCGAGGCACCATGATTCAAGCC
This sequence comes from Magnetococcales bacterium, assembly GCA_015233035.1. Classification (GTDB taxonomy): domain Bacteria; phylum Pseudomonadota; class Magnetococcia; order Magnetococcales; family Magnetaquicoccaceae; genus Magnetaquicoccus. The sequence goes on along the minus strand of JADFYM010000053.1, from coordinate 17,245 downwards.
ATTGAAGCCGTTTGCATCAACGGGGCAATCACCCCCCTGGAACCGGTTTGCTTCGAGGAGGCCGAATCATTGGTCATTTTGCGTCTGTCGAGACCGCCCGCCCATCCTGTTCGCCAAGACCAACCGCCGCCCGTTGAGCCTGCCGGATGGCGGCGGTTTGCAGGCATCTTGAAGGCATCGCCCAACTTTAACGGGGATCCCGTGGCAATCCAGAGAGAGATGCGGGATGAGTGGCATTGAGTGGCTGCTGGACACCAATATGGTGCTTGGTTTGCTTAAGGGACATCCGCCCGCGTTGGTCATGGCCGAGCAAAGTGGTTTGGTGGTGGAGCAAGCTGCCATCAGTCAGATCACGCGCATGGAATTGTTGGGGTTTCCCAGGCTAACCGACGAAGAGGAAACGGCTATTCGGTCTTTTGTGGCGACTTGCCACGTCATACTGCTGGATGAGGAAATTGAGCAACGGGCAATCCGATTGCGCCGCGCTGGTTCGTTCAAACTGCCAGACGCCATTATTGCCGCAACCGCGATAATCCGACGGCTGCGTCTGCTCTCGCTGGATCGAGGCATGTCCGAAGCGTTGGACCGATTACCAAAAACCGTCTATGGCACTCTATGAAAATCCGTTATTTCACCGACACGGACACGCTGTACATCCAGTTCCGCGACAACGAAATTGTGGAGACGCGGGATGTGGATGAGGGCACGCTGGTTGAGTTGGATGGCAACGGTCATCTGTGTGCCATGACGGTCGAACATGCGCGGGAACGTGCCGATTGGCCCGCGTTTTCTTTCGAGCAGGTCGCCGCATAAATCCATTTTTCTTCATGACAGAGTTTTTGGGACGATGGCATTTTTTATCAAAAAGTTGGCTTTGATTGGCGTGGGTTTGATTGGTGGTTCGCTGGCTTTGGCCCTGCGGGAACGCCGGTTGGTGGGGGCGGTGGTGGGGTGCAATCGCAGTCGCGCGGCTTTGGTCCTGGCCAAGTCCCTTGGGGTCATTGACGAAGGCACCCAGGAGATTGCCTTTGCCGTGCGCGATGCCGACCTGGTGCTGGTGGCCACGCCGGTGCGGGCCATCGCCCCGATGGTGGGCGACATGGCCCCCTTTCTCGCCCCCGGCACGATTGTCACCGATGTGGGCAGCGTCAAACAATCGGTGGTGCAGGCCTGCGAGGCGACCTTGGCGGCGGCCAGCGTGCAGCCTCTCCATTTTGTCGGCGGGCATCCCATCGCCGGTCGGGAACATGCAGGGGTCGGCAATGCTGCCGCCGATCTGTTTGAAAACAGTCGCACCATTTTGACACCCACCGCCCAGACCGACCGCACAGCCCTGGCAACCGTGCGCCATCTCTGGGAGGCGGTCGGGTCACAGGTCGAAACCATGGAGGTTGGCCATCACGATCAGGTGCTGGCTGCCACCAGCCATCTGCCCCATCTGATGGCTTACAGCGTGGTCAATACCCTTTCCGACCTGGAAGATCATATCCGGGCCGAGGTCTTTCGCTATGCCGCCGGGGGTTTTCGGGATTTTACCCGCATTGCCTCGTCGGATCCCACCATGTGGCGCGATATTTGCCTGGAAAATCCAGAGGCCATTCTGGCCATCCTGACCCGGTTCCGCAAAGATCTGGATCGGTTGATGGAGCAGATCCAATCGGGCAATGGGGATGCCCTGTATGGCATTTTTTCCCGTTCCAAGACCACGCGGGATCGCATTCTGGCGGACAACCCGTTTTTGCAGGGATAATTCAGCACGATGAGCAACCATGCCAATGCCGGGGCGTTGCCCTCTGATACCTTGACCGCAACGGCGGGGGGGGCGTTGTGTGGCGCGATGACCCTGCCTGGGGATAAATCCATCTCCCATCGGGCCATCATTCTCGGGGCACTGGCCGAGGGGGAGACCACCGTCCACCATCTGCTGGAAGGCGAGGATGTCTTGCGCACGGTCGCCGCCTTTCGCGCCATGGGGGTGGGGATTGAGCGGGATTCTGCGGGCATCTACCGCATTCAGGGGGTGGGTCTGGATGGTCTGGCCGAACCGGACGATGTGCTGGACATGGGCAATTCCGGCACCGCCATGCGGCTCCTGGCCGGGGTGTTGGCCAGTCAGCCTTTTTTCAGCATTCTGACGGGAGACGCCAGTTTGCGGCGGCGGCCCATGGGGCGCATCATCACCCCATTGTCCCAAATGGGGGCCCGCATTTTGAGCCGGGCACAGGGCAAGGCACCACTGGTCATCCAGGGTACCGAACTGATGCCCGTGGAATATCTCTCCCCCGTGGCCTCGGCACAGGTCAAGAGTGCCGTACTTCTGGCGGCTCTCAATACGGCGGGGGGCAGTTCGGTGCGGGAGCCGGAACTCTCCCGCGACCATACCGAGCGGATGCTGACCGCCTTTGGGGCGCGGGTGGAACGCGACGGTTTGCAGGTGACGGTGGAGGGGTGGCCCACCTTGACCGGGCAGGTGGTGCAGGTGCCGGGGGATATTTCTTCCGCCGCTTTTCCGCTGGTGGCGGCGTTGCTGGTGCCGGGGTCGGATGTGACGCTGCACGGGGTGGGGGTCAACCCCACCCGGACGGGATTGCTGGAGCTGCTCACTGCCATGGGGGGGCGGATTGAATGGCTCAACCAGCGGGAGCAGGGGGGGGAGCCGGTGGCCGATCTGCGGGTGCGGTATTCCGCCCTGCGGGGGATTGTGGTGCCGCCGGAGGTGATTCCCCGTGCCATCGATGAATTTCCCATCTTTTTTGTCGCCGCCGCCCTGGCGGAAGGGGAGACCGTGCTGACGGGTGCTGCCGAGTTGCGGGTCAAGGAGAGTGATCGCATCCAGGCCATGGCGGCGGGCTTGCGTGCCCTGGGGGCCTTTGTGACAGAACTGGCGGATGGCGTGCGCATTGTGGGTCGACCAGAGGGGTTGGCGGGTGGCGTGCGGGTGGACTCCTTTACCGATCATCGGGTGGCCATGAGTTTGCTGGTGGCGGGGTTGCGTTGTCGGGCGGCGGTGACGGTTGCGCGGTGTGCCAATATTCAGACTTCGTTTCCGGGGTTTCGGGAGCAGATGGTCGGGTTGGGGGCACATATACAGTGATTAGAGGTCATTGCAAAATGCCCGATTCCGTCATTCCCGCGAAAGCGGGAATCCAGCCAACCATCGGGAACTCTCTGGATTCCCGCCTGCGCGGGAATGACGTTTTTTCATATTCTCGTGCATTTTGCAATTTCCTCATTATCTTAAAAAAATCGAACGGCACATGGAAACCCATTTGACCCAACCAAATCCCATCCCCAAAGGCAACCGCCTGATCGTCGCCGTGGACGGCCCCGCCGGGGCAGGCAAGGGCGCGGTCTGCCGGGCAGCGGCCACCGAGTGCCACCTGGCCTACCTGGAAACCGGTGCCATTTATCGCGCCCTGGGTCTGCTTGCCCTGCAAGAGCAGATCGAGCATCCCGAGGCATTGGCCCAGCGGGCGGTCACCATGCCCTTCTCTTACCGTGCCCTGGGAGCCGGTCGTTTCCGTGCCTTTCTCGGCACGGAAGATGTGACCGACGCCCTGCGCACGGAAGCCATTGGCCAGGCGGCCTCCCGCATTGCCGCTCTGCCCGCAGTACGCACGGCCCTGTTGGCCTTCCAGCGTCGCTACGGCGATGGGCAACATGTGATCCTGGATGGCCGGGATGTGGGCACGGTGGTCTGGCCGGATGCCGACTTGAAAATATATTTGACCGCTTCTCTCGAAGAACGGGCCAAACGTCGTGTTCGGGAGTTGCAGGAACTGGGAAAAAATGCTAGTTTCCCGGAGATATATGCCGCCATGGCAGAACGTGACCAACGGGATGCAGGACGGGCCGATGCCCCCCTGAAACCCGCCACCGATGCCATACAACTGGATACCACCCGGCTGACCTTGACACAAAGTGTCGATTATGTGGTCGGATTGGTAAAAAGTTCCTTGAAAAGAACGGATTTTGCGTGTACTGAATCGGCCATTGGATCACGATAGTTTTGGAAGAAATTTTCCTGTTCCCCTGGTCGCAAAGAGTGTGTTCTGTGTGAGTTGCGGAACGGTACGGAATTTTTTTGGGAATCCCCCCATAACCCACTAACCGAAGGTAGATTTAAGTGGTTGCTGATGCGCTGTTACTAGACGAGATTGAGGAAGAGGATTTTGAGGCACTGTTGGACGAATCTTTTGGCCAGGGCATCGGCAAAGAGGGTCAGGTGGTGACGGGCACCATCATCCAGCGGGAAGGCGACGAATTTGTCATTGATGTTGGGCTGAAGTCCGAGGGGCGGCTCACCATTCGCGAGTTTTATGATGCCAACGGTGTGTTGGCCGTGGGTGTGGGCGACAAGGTGGATGTTTTTGTCGAACGCTCGGAAGACCAGAATGGTCAGGCCATCCTCTCGCGGGAGAAGGCCAAGCGGGAAGAGGCCTGGTTGAAGCTGGAACAGGCTTTCAATCTGCAAGAGACGGTCTATGGTCGTATCATGGGCAAGGTCAAGGGCGGTTATACGGTGGACATCAACTCCCTGGCGGCCTTTTTGCCGGGTTCTCAGGTGGATGTGCGGCCGGTGCACGATATTGCGCGCTTGCAGGAAGAGGATCAGCCGTTTGATATCCTCAAGATGGATCGGCGGCGGGGCAACATTGTGGTTTCCCGGCGGGCGGTCATCGAAAAGCAGCGGGAGAGTGCCCGCAGTGCCCTGCTGGAGACTTTGCACGAGGGAATGATTCTGGACGGCATTGTCAAGAATATTACCGACTATGGTGCCTTTGTCGATCTGGGTGGTCTGGATGGCCTGTTGCACATCACCGACATGTCCTGGAAACGGGTCAAGCATCCGTCCAGTGTGGTGACGGTGGGTGATACGGTGGCGGTGCAGGTGATCAAGTTTAATGCGGACACCCAGCGCATCTCGTTGGGCATGAAGCAATTGCAGACCGATCCCTGGGAAGGTATCGGGGCCAAATATCCGCCGGGCACGCGCTTCCACGGCGTGGTGACCAATATTACCGATTATGGTGCCTTTGTGGAGTTGGAATCGGGTGTGGAAGGGTTGGCGCATGTGTCTGAACTGGCGTGGACCAAGAAAAATCTGCATCCTTCCAAAATTCTGGAAGTCGGTACGGAAGTGGATGTGATGGTTCTGGATGTGGATGCCGACCGGCGGCGGATCTCTCTGGGGTTGAAACAGTGCCAGGAAAATCCGTGGATGGCCTTTGCGGAAAAACATCCGGTTGGGGTGACGGTCACCGGCGAGATCAAGAATATTACCGAATTTGGCCTGTTTATCGGCCTGGAGGGTGATATTGACGGTCTGGTGCATTTGTCCGATGTCAGTTGGGACAGTGCAGCGGGGGAAGACATCCTGAAAGAGTTCCAGCGTGGCCAGGAAGTGGAGGCGATTGTGCTGTCGCTTGACCCGGAAAAAGAGCGTATCTCTTTGGGGTTGAAGCAGGCCAGTCCCGATGCCTGGACGGTGTGGGTGGATGAGCATCCCAAGGGCACGGAAATTGTCGGTTCGGTGGTGGAATCTGTGGCAACGGGCGTGGTGGTTCGCTTGTCGGAGCAGGTGGAAGGTTTGTTGCGCAAGAGCGACTTTTCCCGCGAGGATCCAGAAGGGGCGGCTCTGAAGCCGGGCACCGAGATTCGGGTGCAAATCACCCAGATCGATCGGCAAAAGCGCAAGATCAGCCTCTCGGTCAAGGCGTTGGAGGTGGCGTTGGAGCGGAAAACCATGCAGGAATATGTGGCCGATACCAGCTCTGCCACCAGCAGTCTGGGCGAGGCGTTGTCGCAGGCATTGGAAAAAAGATCGGGAAGTGGCAGTTAAGTTCTGCACAGTTGCAGACAGTTTCACTATGGGAACACGGGCGTATTGGGCGGGCGTGCCGCGTAATCGAACGTAATCGAGAACAATGTTAGCGAGGGAAAACCATGACCAAGTCAGCGTTAATCAGCCTGATTGCCCAGCAGCTCAAGCTGTCTCGCAAGGATGCGGAGGCGGCTGTCAATGCGGTGTTTGATTCCATTGGGCACTCACTGGAGGTGGGTAACCGTGTCGAGTTGCGGGGCTTCGGTAGCTTTGGACTCAAAGAGCGGCGTTCCCGGGAGGGGCGCAACCCCAAAACCGGGGAGCGCGTAATGGTGGATGCCAAGCGGGTGTTGTTTTTCAAGGCGGGCAAGGCCTTGCGCGAGCGGGTGGATCATTAGTTGACCCCATGCTGGGGGGGGGCGGTGGACCGCCTCCTTCCCAGTGGGGTTCCTGCCCTAAGCACACATCTTTATGCTGATAAAAAATCCGAAGCATATTGTGCAGTTATAGGGGTCCAGGGGGATTATCCCCCTGGTGGGGTCCAGGGGCGAAGCCCCTGGTGGGGTCCGGGGCGAAGC
>JADFYM010000053.1:0-10752 GCA_015233035.1 Magnetococcales bacterium | reverse complement strand
GCATAGGGTATGAGGTCCAGGCATTATGGGCGCGCGCACTGCACTGGGTGGTCCTTTCTGGGGGGGCGGAGAACCGCCCCCCCAGCCCCCCCCACCCTTTTTTTTTAATTTTTTAAAAGAGTATGGATGGGGTCCAGAGACCGCCTCCTGGGGGCATTGATCTGTCCTGAAGCAGGTTTATTGGGGATTGAAGTGTATCATGACTGGCTGGCTTAACCTGTTGTTTGTGTTGGCGTTGGCTATCATGGCTGTCTTGTTTGCCGCAGCCAATCAAAGGGAAGTGACCATTCAATTGCCGGGTGGATGGTTGTTCGCGGATATTCCCGTGTTTGTGCTGGCGTTTGTTCCTCTGTTTCTGGGTTTTTTGGCTGGCACGCTTTCCGCCTGGAGCAGTCGCCTGAACCATCGCAGACAGAGCGAACTCCTGCACTGCCAGAATCAGCGACTGGAAGCGGAACTGGCCAATTTGCGCAATCAACCCCTGGAAACGGATCTCCATGTCTAATGGCAGACGAGCCTTCGGGCACGATCACACGCAGTCACGAAGAGACCATCGGGCAGACGGGCGATGAAACTGGCCAATCTGATTGGTTGGTCCGCGTTGGCGTTGACGGTGGGTGCCGTACTTTTCCGCGCGGGGTATCGCATCGGTCGGGACCGGGCCCTGCGCCTGCAATCCCAGGGTGGGCCGCCCGGACTGGTGCGCCACGAAGAGGCCGCCTTCTATTTTCGCGGGGTCAATTTTTTACTCAGCGACGAACCGGACAAGGCCATTGAGGCCTTCACCCAGGCGGTGCGCATCAATTCCGAGACAGTGGAAATTTATCTTTCCCTGGGCAACCTGTTTCGTGCCCGGGGTGAGGTGGGGCGGGCCATTCGGATTCACCAGAACATTATTGCCCGACCGGATCTTTCCGATCAGAACCGCACGGTTGCCCTGTTCGCCCTGGCGGAAGATTATCGGCAGGGGGGATTTTTGGATCGGGCGGTGGACTCCTATCGCCGGGTGCTGGCGGTGGATCCCACCCATCGCAAGGCACTCTCCGGCTTGCAGGCGTTGCACGAGAGCGAGGGACGTTGGGATTTGGCCCTGGAGGTGCTGCGCACCTTGAAGCAGGTGAGTGGTCAGGCCGATCCCAGGCGGGAGGCCCATCTGCTGTTGCGCACCGGTCTGGAACAACGGGAGGCGGACAAAAGAGGTTCCGGTACCGACAACGCCAGCGGGCAGGTTGCCACGCTGGAACCCTTCTGGACGGCCATCAAGGTTTATCCCGGTTGTGTCGAGGCCTATCGGTTGTTGGGGGAGGCCCAGTTGGAACGGGGCGAGATCTCGGCGGCCATCAAAAATTTCAGCACCGTGCGCAAGACCCGGCCCAGCCATTTTTTCCTGCTCGTCAACGCGCTACAGAAAGCCTATACTCTCTCTGGAGATGAGAAAGGATTTTACAGACTGATGAGCGAGGCGGTGGCCTCCCCGTCGGCATCGCCCCGTTTGATTTTGTGCTGGAGCAACATACTGGAGGAGCAGGGGCGGGTGGAAGAGGCGATTCAACTCCTGCGTCGGGGGGTTGTGCTGCATCCGGGTTCCACCCATCTGGCGCACCGGTTGCTCGTTCTTTTGCGGCGCGACCGGCAACTGGAGGAGGCGTTGGAAGTGGCGGACCGTTGCCTGGATCTGCTGACCTCCCGGCAACCGGTTTTTCAATGTTCACAGTGTGGTTTCAAGTCCCAGGATATTTCCTGGAAATGTCCCCAGTGCCAGGTTTGGGACACCATGGAGCCGTTGTGATGGGGGGACTGACTATCCCAGCAGCGTTTTCAACGCGGGCAACACGACAACGATAATGATCAAGGCCAGCATCCATTTGATCACCGCCAAGTCGGTACGAATGGGCGAGAGTTCTTTTTCGAGGTCGTGTTTGGTGGCTAAAGTGTCCAGGTTGGATTTCTGTACCTCGAGGATGGCGGCGGCCATTCCCTTGGCCTGTGGTTCGTCAAATCCGGAAGCTTGCAGGGTTTCCACAAATTTGAGCGTATCAAATGCAACGGCAGCAGACATGGCAGTTCTCCTGGGCTGGAGTGGATGACAGACAGAGCATAGCACGGAATCTGGTGCCATTTAAAAATTTTTTTCTGTGTACATTTATTGGTGCGGGTGGACAAGACGATGAGCGGAAACAACCGGGTGATTGCCATTGCCAACGATCATGGTGGCACCCTGCTCAAGCAGCACTTGCTGGAACAGTTGCACGACCGCCCCGATGTGGAAATTCTTGATCTGGGCGTCAACGATGCGGAGTCGGTGGATTATCCCGAATATGCCAAACGGGTGTGCCGGGCCTTGCTCTCCGGGGAGGCCCAGTGTGGTCTGTTGATCTGCGGTACGGGCCTGGGCATGTCCATGGCCGCCAACCGCTATCCCGGCATTCGGGCCGCCTTGTGTCATGACGAATATACGGCGCGCCTGTCGCGGCAACACAATGATGCCAATGTGCTGGTCCTGGGTGGTCGCGTCACCGGCAGTGCCGTGGCTGCGGCCATACTGGACGTGTGGCTGGCGGAACCGTTTGCCGGGGGACGCCATCAGCGACGTATCGAGCAGATGGATGCGTAACCGCCTGTCTCTGCGGGGGGCGACGAACCGCTCCCCGCAGCCTCCCCTTTTTTTTGCTCCTTATTCCTCTTAACCCTCCCTAGAGAAGTGCTATGGCCAAATCAAAAATTGCATCGAAAAAAAACGCAGCCGAATCGTTGGCCAAAAAGGCCGCCAGCGACCTCACTCTGCAACAGGCCGATCCTGAGATATACAGCGCCATCGCCGAGGAGTTGCACCGGCAGCAGCACCAGATTGAATTGATCGCCTCGGAAAATGTGGTGAGTCGGGCGGTGTTGCAAGCCCAGGGCAGCGTGTTGACCAACAAATATGCGGAAGGGTATCCCCACAAGCGGTATTATGGCGGCTGCGCCTTTGTGGACAAGGCGGAAGAGTTGGCGATTACGCGGGCCAAAAAGCTGTTTTCCTGTCAATTTGCCAATGTGCAGCCCCATTCCGGCTCGCAGGCCAACATGGCGGCCTATCTGGCCTTGGCCTCCTTCGGGGATACCCTGCTGGGCATGTCGTTGGCCGATGGGGGACACCTGACCCATGGTGCCAAACCCAATTTTTCCGGGCAACTGTTTCGGGCTGTGCAATATGGCCTGCATCCCGATACCGAGCAGATTGATTATGAACAGGTGGCGCGTCTGGCGCAGGAACACAAGCCGAAAATTATTGTGGCCGGTGCCTCTGCCTACAGTCAGATCATTGATTTTCCGCGTTTTCGGGCCATTTGTGACGAAGTGGGGGCCTTTCTGGTGGTGGACATGGCCCATTTTGCGGGACTGGTGGCGGCGGGCTTGCATCCTTCGCCCATTCCGTATGCCGATATTGTCACGACCACCACGCACAAGACCCTGCGCGGTCCTCGGGGCGGGATGATTTTGACCAACCGGGAAGATTTGGCCAAAAAGATTGACTCCAAAATTTTTCCCGGCATTCAAGGTGGGCCGTTGATGCACGTTATCGCGGCCAAGGCGGTGGCCTTCAAGGAGGCTTTGGCACCGGAATTCAAGGTATACATGGAGGCGGTGCGGGACAATGCCCGCGCCCTGGCGGAGACGCTGGTGGAACGGGGGTTGCGGATTGTCTCCGGCGGCACCCAGAACCATCTCATGCTGGTGGATCTGACCTCGCGGGGCATCACCGGCAAGCAGGCGGAACATGCCCTGGAGCAGGTGGGGTTGACGTGCAACAAAAACGCCATCCCCAACGATCCGCAAAGTCCGTTTGTCACTTCGGGTATTCGCCTGGGGAGTCCGGCGGCCACCAGTCGCGGCTTTGGGGCGGAAGAGTTTCGCGAGGTGGGACGCATGATCATGCAGATCCTGGATGCCGTTTCCGAAAGCCCGAACGGGGATTCGGCGGTGGAGATGGATATCCGGCAGGAGGTGGAACGGTTGTGCCGGAGCTTTCCGATTTATGCGGATGGGGTGATGTAGCAGAGGGCTGGTGTCAGTGCGGGAAGAAAGATTTGAGAATAAGGGCCATGATGCCGCCGACACAGACCGCCATGCCCCATTTGATGGGAGCCAGTTCGGCCGCAATCTCCAACTTGAGTTCGCGCAGATCCCCCTTGGTGGCCAGTTCCTTCAACTGGGCATCCTGGACTTCCCGGAGGGCTTCAGAAAAGGCTTCGGCCTGGTTTTCGCTGACTCCCGAGCCTTGATCATCGTTCCGTCCACAAACTCTCCTGGATGCCCGCCTTCGCGGGCATGACGGAAATGGATATGACACGGAATTCGCTCGTCATTCCCGCGAAGGCGGGAATCCAGGGTTCTGACTGGAATGGCCAAAACGATGATCAAGGCCGACTCCCGCGTCCCGGAGTCGGCGAGCAAATTTGAGTGTGTCAAATGCAACGGTAGAGGTCATGGCGGTTCCCCTGAAGAAAACGGCAACGAATGGTCAGTGTACCACGATCAGGCAACGAATTGCCATGGCATGATCGGGGCAGGCGCGCCCTGGACCCACGGGGGGCGATCCCCCCACCGCCACAATCATTGGCAAGCCAGTCCTGTGCTTGCCCTGATGGAATATACTGCGCACGGTCACAATTGACGAGTATCGTCATTCCCGCGCAGGCGGGAATCCAGGAGGTTCAACAGGCCAAATGGATTCCCGCCTGCGCGGGAATGACGGAACAGGAAGTGTCACTTATGCCCGCGCACAGCATAGTACTACGAAACCCGCCGCAACAACGCCGCAAAAAATCCATCCATCTGCGTCTGATGCGGCAACAGGCTGAGAAAGAGCGGCTTGTCCAGAGGGGGCGTCTCTGGTCCCACCCCGGCAGGCGTACCCCCCATGCTCCCAGGCAAAACCGGTACCGGTTGCAGGCGGAACTGTCTATTGTCGGCCAGAAAGGCCTCCACCACCGCCTGATTTTCCCGCTGCAACAATGAACAGGTGGCATACAGCAGCCGTCCGCCCGGACGGGTCAGTCGGGCACCCGCCTCCAACAGGGCACATTGCCGATAATGATAGGCCTCCACCTGGGCCGCCTGCAACCGCCACTTGATCTCCGGGCGACGGCGCAGGGTGCCCAGGCCGCTGCACGGGGCATCCACCAGCACCGCATCGGCCCGTCCTGCCAGGCTCTTGAGCCTGGGATCCCGTTCGTGCCGCAACGCCACCGTCTGAATGATCCGCACCCCCGCCCGCTTGCCACGTACCCCCAATCGGGCGAGGCGGCGTTCGTCCGTGTCGGTGGCCACAATGCGCCCCCGATTGCGCATCAGGGCGGCCAAATGCAGCGTTTTTCCCCCGCCCCCCGCACACAAATCCACCACCGTCTCGCCGGGCTGGGGGGTCAGAAGCGGGGCAATCAGTTGGCTGCCCTCATCCTGAACCTCAAACCAGCCCTGTTTGAAACAGGCCAGGGTGCCCAGTGACTGGCGTTGGCGCAGACGTACACCGACGGGCGAACAGGGAGTGGGGATGGCCGCCATCTGCGCCTCGGCCAGGGCCGCCAGCAGTTGCTCCCGCGTGGCCCGCAACCCATTGACCCGCAGATCCACGCTGGCCGGTTGATTCAAGGCGGCTCCCAACTGTTCGGCCTGGACCGCCCCCCATTGCTCGACCAACCGCTGCCACAGCCAGTCCGGCAGCGAGAGCCGTTCGGCGGGATGCAACGGAGGTGGCGGTCCCCGGTTGTCGTCCCCGGACAGGCCCAGCAGGAGGCGCAACGGGCCCAGGGCACGCAGGAAAGGCTCCTCTCCGGGTGTGGCCTCCTCCTGCATCGCCACCGAGGCGGCCAGGGCCAACGACATCCCATCCGGTACGGTGTCGGCAGGCCATACCGCCCGCAACAGGGCTTCCACATAACGGCGATGGCGCAAGACATAGAAAACCAACGCGGCGATACCAGCCCGTTCCCGGGAACCGGCATGACGATCCCGGAAAAAGGTTTCCAACACCTGGTCGGCGGCGGTTCCCTCTGTCGCGACCAGATCAGGGTCGCCAGGCCCGGCGACCGGCGGGAAGGCGGCGGGCAGAATCTGTTGCAACAACAGGCCAGCCTCGGGGGCATAGACCCGCAGGGGTGAGGGCATCCGTGTCTCGTCCACTAGATCATCCCCAGTCCCAGGACCGGGGCGCGGGGCGGGATGAGGGCTTCCAGCACACTCTTGACCAGGACCACCAGGGGGACCGCAAAAAAGACGCCCACCACCCCCCACAGGGAGCCAAACAATAATACCGCCAGCATGATGGTGGTCGGATGGACCTTGACGGTTTCCCCCAGGATCAGCGGTGCCACCATATTGCCGTCAATGAGTTGCAAAATGCCATAAATGATGAACGGACGGGCGGCATCCCACGTCACGCCCCACTGAAACACACCCAGCAACACCACTGGTATCGTGACCACGGCCAACCCCAGAAAAGGGATCAACACCGACAAGCCGGTCAGCAGTCCCACCACAAAGGCATAGCGAAAATCGATGATGGCAAAGGCGATATAACTGCTCACCCCCAGCAGAAGCATTTCCCAGAATTTGCCATGGATATAGCCCCCGACGCCAACATTGACCTCGTGCAACACCCGATCAAGCAGGCTGCGATCCTTGGGCAGATAACGGGAAAAGGCCGCCAGCAGCAACGCCTTGTCCTTCATGAAAAAAAATACCAGAAAGGGCACCAGGAACAGATAGAGGGTCACCGAAATCAGCCCCGGCACCCCTTGCAGCAAAAAAGTGACGGATCTGGCAAACCATTCCTGGGAGTTGTCCATTAAATATTGCAGCATGTTTTCAACCTGTTCGGGATTCAGAAAACCGGCTGCGGAGTCGCTCAGGCGATGGGAAAGTTGCTTGAAGGTCGGGGTGAAGCGCGGAATTTCGTCCGAGATGCGTGCCAGTTCCACCACCAGTGTCGGCAGCAACTTGAACAGCAGCAGGGTAAACACCAACAAAAAGAGACCAAACACCAGGGCAACGCCCACCATGCGGGGGCAGTGCAGCCGTTGCAAGGCGCGCAGGATGCCCTCCAGGAGGTAGGCGATCACCAGGGCGGTCAAATAGGGGGCCAGGGCGTGGCCAAAGAAAAAAAGCACCAATGTGCCCAGAAACAGGGCCAGCACCAGACCGGCCACTTGGGGATCGTGCAAACGACGTAACCAATTGTCCAACAGGTTGTCCATGCGGTGAATGCCTGTTCTGTTGCCCCAGCGCGGGGGTGTGGTGGAAAAAACCGAACCGTTCCAAATTTCGGAGGAAGCAAGTCAGGATATGTCGATTGCTGGTATGGATGCAACCATTTTCATGCTGGCGGCTATGGGTGGCCAAGCTCCTGGACCCGCGATACATCCTTAAACCTTGCGCCCAATCCACACCACCCGCCCCATCACCTGTAACGTGTGCAACTTGTCCGCCGGGAGCATTTGCGTGGCATAGACCGGATTGTCGCTTTGGATGGTGACCGAGCCATCAAAACCGAACTGCAACCGTTTGACGACCAACTCCTCCCCGCGCAGCAGGACATAGATGGCGTCACTGCGCACCGCCCGGCCGGGACCAGGATGAGAAAAACCCCGCCGATCCAGCAACAGCAGATCCCCCTCTTTCAGGGTTGGTTCCATGCTGTCGCCAAAGACATTGACCAGGGCCAGTTCGCGGGCATCCAGCCCCATCATCTGTTCCACCCAGCTTACCTTGAACGAAAGATAATCCACCCATTGTTCGCTGTGCAACAGTTGCCCGGAATCCACCCGGATACCATAGCGTGGCACCAGGCAATATTCCTCGCGCGGTACCCGGTAGGTTTCGCCCCGTTCTTCCACCGGCGCACCCGGACCGTTACCCAGTTCGTTTTCTTCCCGGCTACATCCCCCGTGTCCCATCTGTCCGTTCTGGGTTGTCGATGCCATGTAGGCGATATACGGTTTTTTTTCCGCCTCCATTCCGGCGTGTGTGTAGCCGTGCCCATCCGTTCCGGTGGAATGTTCGTCGATGGTCAGCCGCTCCGGTCCCCGACCGGTGAGCAACCAATTCAGGGAAATATCGGTATTGAGCGCAATTTTCAACAAAGTTTTGGTTTGTGGCATGGCTCCCTTGTTCCATGGGCCCGCAAACGTTGACTTGCCGATCCCCAGGCTCTCTGCCCAGGGATAAGGATCCTGTTGGCCAATCACCTTGGCCAACCGTTCCCGGAAGCCGAGATCCCGATCGGTACTCTCCATACTGTTCTCCATAACGATGCCCCCTGCCGGTTCGGAAACGTGAATAAAACGTGTCTGAAAATAAAAAAACGAACTAGTACGTTTTTTAACTTGACTCAGTTCGTAAAAAATAGGAATATCTCGCTGCAAACAAAAAACCGAACTAAAAAACGAACTCGTATCGTTCAATAACGGCGGTATCCTAACCGGTGTGCGGGCCATTTTTCAATGGGCGGTGTGACAGAAGGGGCAAAACCCCGGCAGGAAAGGGAGCGCGGCATGAAAAAAAAACGAACCGATCGCTTGTATCGAGATAAAACCGATCCACTTCGTGTACTCGAAAACGGTTTTGGCCACCCAGCTTTGGGGCAGGCGGTGGTGGTCAACAGTCGGGAGCAGGTTCCGGCCATTTTGCGGGAGATCGCCCAACTGGAACGCCATACCATTGCCATTGAAACAGATGCCTATCGCAGCATGTGTCTCATCTGCCGGTCGGCCAATCGGTTTTTGGCCCCCCGTCGGCGGCGGATGCAGGCGTTGGTGATGGGATTGAAGGCGTTCAAGGGGGCGGCGCACCCCAAGCGGAGGAGACAGAGTGGATCATGATCCAGGGGGACCGGGGGGGATTATCCCCCCCAGTGGGGCGGGGGGCACAAGCCCCCAACAACGGCAGCGACGATTCAAAACAGAGACGCATCTCATACGACAATATTCGACGAAAAAGGAACAACCATGACACCCAAACAGTCAACACAAGACGCTCCCGTGGCAACCCTGCCGGATTTGCCAGAATCTCTGACGGATATGGCGGAGATTATCGGGCTGAACCCCACCCTGGCCGTGGTCAAGGCGTATGGGGGAACCCGTCTGTTTGTGCCCAAACGGATGGGCACCCAGCACCATTTGGCCAATCTGCTCGGTCTGGAGCAGGCCAGACGGTTGAGCAGCCATTTCGGGGGGGAAAATTTGACCATTCTGCGGATGGCCACGGCCATGCGGACCCAGCGCAATCGGGAGATTGTGCGGCGGTATGATGCCGGCGAGTCGGTTCGTGTGTTGGCACAGGCCTACCATCTGACCGACAGACAAATTTATACCATCTTGTCCCAACCGGTATAAAAGGCCATGGCGCAGCAGCCAGGAGAAGAGATCATGTCAGAAACCGCCAACCATCCAGACCCGAAACCGGTGGGCAATCGCTGGGAGAGCCTGGCCGAAACGCTGTTGACGGAATATCTGGAGGCGCACCAGGAGGCAATGGTGGCGATCCAGACGCAAGTCACCGACCCGTTGCAGCGGGTGGAGGCCTTGTCCAAATTGTCGTTGGCCTTGGATCGCACCTTTCGTGCCCTGGATCGTGGGGGAACGGAGACCTCGCCATTGTTGGTGGCCCGTTTGGTATTGGATCGGCAGGCGGAATTTATCAAACAACGCTTTCCAGGCCATCTGTCCGCTTTTCTGGAAATTCTGGAACCGTTTGGCCAGGCCTTGTTGGCAGATGGCACGTTTCAGTAGGAGCATGCCGGCAGGGGAGGCATGAAAATCTGTGACCGGGCAACAAAAAACTTGAACATTGCGTGAGGGATCTTTCATAGTGATTCCTGTTCGGCGAGCAGGGGTGCAACCGGGAGGCTCGGCAGGCTGGCATTCCGGGCCTGCCGGGTGAAATATATTCCGCAAGAGAATCAGGCAGGGACAGGCATGGAAGAGCGCGCCATCATTGTCGATGTGTTTATCCAACAGCACAGAACGCTGGCAGGTGCGGTCAGCCTTTTGCGGGAACTGTTGGCCAGAGGGCCCAGTCCAGAGACGCATGACCTGACCTCCCAGGCCTTGTCTTTGTTGAAGGATCTGTGGATCAGCCATCTGGAGCAGGAAGGCAAATTGATGTATGCGCGGGTGGCGCACCACGGGAGTTCCAACCAGCAGACCATCTTTCAGGGTTTTTGGCAGTCCGGGTTGACGTTTGCACACAGCGGGGTGGCCTTTTTTAAAACCTGGCGACCCCTGGCCGCCCGAGAACAAGACTGGTCCGGGTTTGTGGCCGCCGCGACGGCCCTGGCAGAAAATCTGGCCGAGCGTACCCAAACAGAAGAACTGTTACTGTTTCCTTCGTTCAGCAACGATGCCTTTTCCTCGCCATTCTTTTTGAAGAACGATGCCAGTCAGGATGGCAAAGTTTTGCATCTGTGCATGGCCACGATTGACACGATTGTTGGGTGTTTGTTGAATGATGAATTGTTGTGTTTGATCGACAAGGGGCACGGCGCGGAAGCAACCTCAGTCGCAGAGGCGGGATGGGATCCGGGGGAACACGGTCCCTCCTGGGTCGATTATATTGAAGGTTCCGCGCCGAGTCTTGAATTGTAACGTCCATTTTCTTGAGGGGGGGGGGGGGGGGGCGCCCCCCCCCCCCCCCCCCCCCCCCCCCCGGGCAGAAAGATGATTCGACCCCCAACCACTAGAACCACAAAACCCCCTCACCGACACCATGTAT
>JADFYM010000052.1 GCA_015233035.1 Magnetococcales bacterium | reverse complement strand
TCATGTACATCGGTCACGATTGAATCATGACCATGACCCGATGGGAAGGGTTTCAATAATTGTGTGCATAGGGTAGGGACCCCACCAGGGGGATAATCCCCCTGGACCCCTATAACTGCACAATATGCTTCTGATTTTTTATTATACTGCACACGGTCATAAGCGACACTTCCTGTTCCGTCATTCCCGCGAAAGCGGGAATCCATTTGGCCCATCGGACCTCCTGGATTCCCGCCTGCGCGGGAATGACGATACTCGCCAATTGTGACCGTGTGCAGTATAGCATAAAGATGTGTGCATAGGGTAACCCCCGGCCCCCAAGGGTTTACCGTTTTTCCATCCGCAGACGCAACCCCAGGTTGCGCCGCCGATAACCCGGATCCAACTCAAAACGATACGCCGCCCGCAAATGCCCGGCATAGCCGTTCCACCCCCCGCCCCGCATGACCCGACCAGCCCCCTCCACCGGCCCCTGCGGATCCGTGACCGGATCTTTGGTATAGGTTTTATTGCTGTACCGATCCTGGCACCACTCCCAGACATTGCCCAACATATCGTACAAGCCCCAGGCATTGGGTTTCAATTGCCCGACCGGATGGGATTTTTTCCCGGCGTTGTCCCCATACCAGGCATATTGATCCATGCCCTCTGCGCCATCGCCCCAATAGCGCGTCGTCTCCGTGCCAGCCCGCACCGCATACTCCCACTCGGCCTCGGTGGGCAACCGGTACACCGCCCCACCCGCCTTCTCGTTGAGTTTGCCGATAAAAATCTGCGTCTCATCCCAACTCACCGAGTCCACCGGTCGATCCGCCCCCTTGAACTCACTGGGATTGCTGCCCATGATCGACTCCCACTGGGCCTGCGTCACTTCATACCGGCCCAGATAAAAAGGCTGGCTGATGGTCACCCAATGCTGGGGAATTTCATCCTCACTCACATCGGCCCCGAACGGCGTGCCCATCTGGAACCGCCCCGCAGGAATCAACACAAATTCAATACCATTGGCATCCTTGACAGACGGCACAGCATCCGCCACGGGCGCACTCACCGCCTTTCCCTTGGTAAACCAACCAAAATCCGGGACGGCAACCACCACCATGGAAAAATAACCCAGATTGGGCAGGATTAACAAAAAAAGAAGTGTTATGAGTACTTTGTGGCGAGTTTTCATCTTGCATTTTCAATTATGAGGTAATTGCAAAAAGCCCGATTCCGTCATTCCCGCGAAAGCGGGAATCCAGCTAACCCTCGGGAACTCCTGGATTCCCGCCTGCGCGGGAATGACGTTTTTTTCATATTCTCGTGCATTGTGCAATTTCCTCTTATTTCAAGCAACTGTCTGCCAACCGTGCCCTGGCCTCCTGCAACGCCTGGCGCACTGTGGCAAAGGCCGTCCCCCCCAACGATTGCCGCGCATTGACCGAAGCCTGGACCGTCAAGACCGCCTGCACATCCGCTTCGATCCGCCCATCCACCTGCTGCATCTCTGCCAGGGACAACTGGGCCAGCGTACAGCCCAACTCCACACAGCGGCGCACCAACCGCCCGGATATGGCATGTGCCTCCCGAAAGGGAACCCCCTTCCTGACCAGATAATCGGCCAGATCGGTGGCCGTGGTAAAGCCCACCTCCGCCGCCTGGGCCATCACCGTGCGCCGCACCTGAATGCCGGGAATCAGATCGGTCAACACCCGCAGAGAGCCACGCACCGTATCCACACTGTCAAAGATCGGCTCTTTGTCCTCCTGCATGTCCCGATTGTAGGTCAGCGGCAAGCCTTTCATCAGGACCAGCAAAGAATTCAGATTGCCGATCACCCGCCCACTCTTGCCCCGCACCAATTCGGGAATATCGGGATTTTTTTTCTGCGGCATAATGCTGGAGCCGGTGCAGAAGGCATCCGGCAGTTCCACAAAACCCAACAGCGGCGAGGACCAGAGGATCAACTCTTCGGCAAAACGGGAAAAATGGACCATCAGCACGGCACACGCCGACGCCAGTTCCATGGCAAAGTCCCGATCCGAGACTGCATCCATGGAGTTGCGGCAAATGCCATCAAAACCCAATTCCTGCGCCACCCACAGCCGATCCACCGGAAAGGGCGTCCCTGCCAAGGCCGCCGAACCCAGGGGCAGTTGATTGATCCGCCGCCGCACCTCCCCCAGCCGTTCCCCATCCCGTTCCAGCATTTCCGCATAGGCCAGCAAATGGTGCGCAAAACTGACCGGTTGGGCATTTTGCAGATGGGTCAGGCCCGGCAGGACGGTCTCGACATGGACCTCGGCCAGGGCCAGCAACTGCTGCTGCATGGCCCGCACCTCCGCCCGCATGAGATCCACCTGCTCCCGCAGATGGAGTCGCAGATCGGTGGCGACCTGATCGTTGCGCGAGCGGGCCGTATGCAGCTTGCCCGCCACCGGCCCGATCAACTCGCGCAGACGGCTCTCCACGTGCATGTGAATATCTTCCAGGCTCTCCTGGAAGGGCAGTTGCCCGGCATCCAACTCCTGGCGCACCTGCGCCAGACCGGCGACGATGGCTTCTGCCTCAGCCGGGCTGATGATCCCCTGGCGCGCCAACATGCGGCAATGGACCATGGACGCCTGAATATCCTGGGGATAGAGACGGGCATCATACTGGATGGAGGCGGTAAAGGCCTCGACAAATTGATCGGTGGGTTGCGCAAAGCGTCCACCCCAGAGCTTGCTCATGGTGCCTTCTGGCGCAAGAGGGCCGCAATGCGCAGCCGCAGGGCATTGAGCTTGATGAACCCCCCCGCATCGGCCTGATCATACGCCCCATGATCGTCCTCAAAGGTGGCAATCGCGGGCGCAAACAGGCTGCGGGTCGATTGCCGGCCCACCACCTGCACCGACCCCTTGTACAGTTTCAGACGGACCACCCCCGAGACATTTTCCTGCGAGGCATCCACCATGGTTTGCAGCATGACGCGCTCCGGGCTGAACCAATAGCCGTTATAGATCAAGGCGGCATAGCGGGGAGCCAGTTCATCCTTCAGATGGGCCACTTCGCGATCCAGGGTCAGGGATTCCATGGCCCGGTGGGCGATGCCCAGGATGGTCCCGCCCGGCGTCTCGTAGACGCCACGGGATTTCATGCCCACATAGCGATTTTCCACCAGGTCCAGACGGCCAATGCCGTTGGCCCCGCCCACCTGATTGAGGCGGGCCAGCAGGTTGGCGGGCGAGAGCGGTTCGCCATCAATGGCCACCGGATCGCCCCGCTCGAAGGTGATTTCGAGATAGGTCACCCGATCCGGGGCCTTTTCCGGGGAAACGGTCAGCACAAACATCTCCTCTTCCGGCTCCCGCCAGGGATCTTCCAATATTTTGCCCTCGAACGAGATATGCAGCAGATTGCGGTCCATGGAATAGGGCGACTCCCCCCGCTTGTCCCGTGCCACCGGAATGCCATGGGCATCGGCATAGGCGAGCAATTTTTCCCGCGAGGTCAAGTCCCACTCCCGCCAGGGAGCAATCACGCGAATATCGGGCCGCAGGGCATAATAGCCCATCTCGAAGCGGACCTGGTCATTGCCCTTGCCGGTTGCCCCGTGGGAGACCGCATCCGCCCCCGTCTGATTGGCAATTTCAATCTGTTTTTTGGCAATCAGGGGGCGGGCGATGGAGGTGCCCAGATGATAGACCCCCTCATACAGGGCATTGGCCCGATACATGGGAAAGACAAAATCCCGGACAAACTCCTCTTTGAGGTCTTCGATAAAAATTTCCTTGACCCCCATGGCCACGGCCTTGTCCCGCGCCTCGGTCAACTCGGCCCCCTGCCCCAGATCGGCGGCAAAAGCCACCACCTCGCACTGATAGACCTCCTGCAACCAGCGCAGAATGATCGAGGTATCCAAACCGCCCGAATAGGCCAACACGACTTTACGTACCGGATTCATATCTTTTCCTCACGCAAAAAAAATTCAATCTATGATCTAAACCGCACCCAATTGTGGGATATTCGTTCTGCGGGTCCAGGGGGATCATCCCCCTGGTGGGGTCCAGGGGCAAAGCCCCTGGTGGGGTTGGGGGCGAAGCCCCCACAGACGCGACACAAGACGCCAAACCAAAAAACTCACCCCATCAACCATTCCAGAATGGCCTTTTGCACATGCAGCCGGTTTTCCGCCTCGTCCCAGACCACCGACTGGGGTCCGTCCAGCACTTCGGAGGTCACCTCTTCGCCGCGATGGGCGGGCAGACAGTGCATGAACAGCGCGTCCTGTTGTGCCTCCCGCATCAAGGCGGTATCCACACAATAGTGGGCAAAGGCCCGTGCCCGCCGTTTGCATTCCTTTTCCTGACCCATGGAGGTCCAGGCATCGGTCGTCACCAGGTCCGCACCGGCCACGGCCTCACGGGGGTGGCGCAACACCGTGAGAGACCCCTGCCCGGCCCGCGCGGCCATCTCCTTTTGCGCCCACTCCACCACCTGTGGATTGGGGCCATAGTCCGCAGGCGTGGCCATGACCAGGTGAAAATCCAACCGCGCCGCTGCCAGAATCCAGGAGTGCGCCACATTGTTGCCATCCCCCACCCAGGCCACCTTGCGCCCGGCAATCGAACCCCGATGCTCCTGGTAGGTGAAGACATCCGCCAGAATCTGGCAGGGATGAAAATCATCCGACAGGCCATTGATGACCGGTACCGTCGCATACTGGGCCATGGTCACCAGATTGGCATGGGCAAAGGTGCGCACCATGATGCCATCCACAAAACGGGACAACACCTGGGCACTGTCAGACAACGGCTCGCCCCGTCCCAGTTGAATATCCTTCGAGGAGAGAAACAGGGCATGACCACCCAACTGGTACATGCCCGTTTCAAACGAAACCCGGGTCCGGGTGGAGGGTTTTTCAAATATCATGGCCAGGGTACGACCCTTGAGGGTATGCACCACCTCTCTGGCCTTTTGCGCCGCTTTGAGCTGGGCCGCACGGGCAAACAGGGCGTGGATCTCCTCCGGTTGCAGATCCATCAATGACAGCAGATCACGTTTGGCGGGGAGAGACGGGGTATTCATGGTGACAACCTTCCTGATCTGTGCATTAAAACGAATCCATCAGGACGCCATCCAGAATGGCGACAGCCTGATCCATCTCTGCCCGCGTCACCGTAAGCGGTGGCAAAAAGCGCAACGTCGAGCCCAACTGGCAACTGAGCAGCAACCCCCGCGAGAGACAAACGCCCAAAACCTCCTCCGCCGGGGAGTTCAACTCCACCGCGATCATCAGTCCCCGACCGCGCACCGTTTTGATCATGTCGTGCCGCAATTGCAGCGTGCGCAACCGTTCCACCAGATAATCCCCCTTGGCGGAGACCTCCGCCAGAAAGTCGGGATCCAGCAAAATGTCCAGCGTGGCCAGAGCGGCCGCGCTCACCAGCGGCGACCCGCCAAAGGTGGAACCATGCGAACCCGGTGAAAAGGCCCGGGCCACCTCTTCCGTGGCCAGACAGGCCCCCATGGGCAGACCGGCGGCCAACGATTTGGCAACCGTCATGATATCCGGGGTGATGCCGCTCCACTCGTGACACCAGACCCGACCGGTGCGTCCCAGACCGGTTTGCACCTCATCCAGGACCAGCAGCAGGCCATGCCGGTCGGCAATGGCGCGCAGGGCAGGCAGATAACCCGCATCGGGAATCACAATGCCCCCCTCCCCCTGAATCGGTTCCACCAGAATGGCCGCCGTGGCGGGGGTGATGGCCTTTTCCACCGCCTCCGGTTGATTGTACGGCACATGCCGAAAACCGGGCACCAACGGTTCAAAGCCCCGTTTCACCTTGTCCTGACCGGTGGCCGTCAGCGTGGCCATGGTGCGGCCATGAAAACTGTTGCCAGCCGTAATGATCTCAAAGCGACCGGTCTGCGCCCGTTCCCGCCCGCGATCCCGCTCTTGCGTATATTTGCGCACCAGTTTGATGGCGGCCTCGTTGGCTTCCGCACCGCTGTTGCAAAAAAACACCCGATCCGCAAAACAACTGCCCACCAGGCGTTGCGCCACCTGCTCTTGCAGGGGAATCCGGTACAGGTTGGAGGTATGCATCAGCACCCCCGCCTGCGCACGAATGGCTGCCACCACGGTGGGCGGACAGTGTCCCAGATTGTTGACGCCAATACCGGCCAGAAAATCCAGATATTCCCGGCCCGTTTCATCCCACAGCCGGGTGCCCTCGCCACGCACGAAGGCAACGGGAAAACGGGCATAAGTCGACATCAGCGCAGAAGAGGGCAACCCACCCTTTTCTCCGGTTGATGCAGAGGTCAAGTCCTCTGAACTCACCGCTTGGTTCACCATACCTGTACGCCCTTCCTGCCCCATAAAAATCCTCCAGACAACGATAAAAGACACGTTTGTTCGGGATCCTGTTCCCAAACCCCCACCCACAATAGACACCACCCGATAAAAAGTGTAATATCCGCGTTTTGGGTCACATGAACAAAGCGGATCGTCCCTCTTTTTCGGTTGGACACCTCCGAAACTTCCTAGACTTTTTTGATCTCATAGCGGAAAACTGTCCCAGACTTGGTAGACCGGACCAATTGATTGCCCGTTTGGGTACAGAATGACTCAAAATCCTTGGCAGAGCCAGGATCGGTGGCCTCAACAGCCAAAATCTGCCCCGGAGCCATCCCATTCAGTGCTCTCTTGGTGCGCAAGATGGGCAGAGGACAGTTGAGACCTTTTGCATCCAGGGTTTGGTGAGCCATGCGTATCAACCTCCAAAATGGGAAACCCGTCCAGGGTATGACCGACAAACGCTGATATACTGGTACGCATTCATTGCAGATTGCAAATATTTTTTTCTTTTTTATGATGTATACTGGAAAAATGGTTGCTGTGTACGGCTGAGAACCGCTAGGCTGATCGGCAGCAACCCGAATGGCGTTCTCCCCTTTTAACGGATACAGACATGATCGCAACATTCATTGGCCTACTCTTTATCACCGCTCTGCTGTGGATACTGCTCCGCCTGCGCAAAATACGGGAAGATTCCATCGTGGAAGAGCTGCCGAGCGACAAAATCACCGTCATTATAGGCATTTATTTAATGTTAAGCAAGGCGTGCCTGCAATACTATCGGGACCACGGCCACTACCCGGATCGTGTCGCCGGGGACAGCGACAGCCTCGTGGAGGCGGGTTACCTGAAAGGAGACCCCCTGGCCGGTTTGACCAAAAGTCTGCCGCGTTTTTCCATCGTCATCACCGACACCATCGGCACCGCCATCTGCCTGTCCAACACCAAACGGGAATTGGCGACAGAAATCATGACACGCATCAAAGAGATGGACTCTTCTTTGGCCTTCGTTGATCTGCGCGCCAACCAGTTTCTCCCGCTGACGCTGCCGATCAGTTTTGACAGCATCAATCTCTGCCTGATGCTGCCCAAAGATCCCTCCAAACCGCAAGAAAAACCGGAGTCCAGAATGGCATAAAGCGGCTTGGCGTCACTCTCCTGGGGAGGCGGTTTAACCGCCTCCCCAGACCCCTCCACCTTTTTTTTTTAACAAGTAAGAGAAAATTGTAACATGCGCGAGAATATGAAAAAAACGTCATTCCCGCGCAGGCGGGAATCCAGGATTTCCCGAGGGTTGGCTGGATTCCCGCCTGCGCGGGAATGACGGAATCGGGCATTTTGCCATTACCTCATAATTTCAAGGGGTCCAGGGGGATTATCCCCCTGGTGGGGTCCAGGGGCAAAGCCCCTGGTGGGGTTTGGGGGCAAAGCCCCCAACAAGAGCCCCACCCACCCCATCAGCCCGACTGCTCCACTATGGCCGCGCCAATTGCGCATGTTTCCGAATACTCTTGCTGATATTGGCCGCCGCCTCCTCGTCTGCGGGACGATCCTGCCACGCCCCCTGCACCAACTCCTGCTTCAAGACGACCACCCGCACCGCACCGTAGGGCTCCTGACCCGTCACATGAATATTCACCCGATACCGTACATGGGCATTGTCGGGGTCCACCTTCCAATCCGTGGAGACAATGCCACCCTCGCGACTGGCCACCTGAATCGGCAACCCCATCACCACCTCCATGGCACCCGCAAACAGCTTGTCGGCCCGTACCGCTTCCGTACCCTTCTTGTTGCCACCAAACAGACCGCTCTCGCCCCCGAAGCCAAAAATACTGTCCTGCCCGGCCTCATAGGCCGAATTGGCATCATTTTTCTCCTTGGCATCTTCCAGATCTTTCTTTTGCCCAAACTTGGCCAGCTTTTGCTCGTCCAGCTTGTTTTTGCTGCCCCACAGACCGTCCGCACAACCCGACATCAATAATGCAACAATGGCCAGTGCCATCCACCTCCGATTTGCCATATCAACCACCTCATCTCTCACCGTTTTGTTAACCCCCCACACCGACACCTGACGACAGTCTACGCTTCCTCACTCTCCACCTTGGCCCGATACGAACACCCTTCTTTGATACAAAGGTGCTCGGTGCCAAAGCGTTTGGTCACCTTCCGCGTCACAAAAGACATGCCACATTGCGGACAGGCCTGGGCCACGGGTTCGTTCCACAAGGCATTTTTGCACTTGGGATACCCGGAACAAGAATAAAAAATTTTGCCGCGACGGGATTTTTTCTCCAAAAACACGCCCTTGCCACATTCAGGGCAGGTAATGCCGGTGGATTTGGGCTTTTCCAGCGGCTGGTTGTTGCGACACTCGGGATAACCGGAGCACGCCAAATATCTGCCGTAGCGTCCCTCTTTGATCAGCATATTTTTGCCGCATTTTTCACACAACTCCTCTGACACCACCGGTTCCGCCGGCGGCTTGTCCTCTTCGCCCTCTTTCTTGATGTTGCGCGCATAACGGCATTCGGGATAGTTGGAACAGGCCAAAAAACGGCCAAACCGCCCCAGCTTGTTCAACAGCGGCTTGCCACATTCAGGACAACTCTCATCCGTCGCCTCCGAGGTGACATCCGCCCGACTGGTCGATTTTTCCTTCTCCGCCACCTGTTGGTTGAACGGTTTCCAGAAGGTTTCCATCAAAGGAATCCACTGTTTCTCCCCCCGCGCCACGGCATCCAGATCATCCTCCAGATGGGCGGTAAAATGGTAGTCCACATAGGTGCGGAAATGTTCCACCAAAAATTTGTTGACCACCAGCCCGACATCTTCCGGGAAGAATTTTTTCTGTTCCAGACGCACATAGCCCCGATCCTGCAACGTGGACATGGTCGGGGCATAGGTGGACGGTCGACCAATGCCATAGCTCTCCAGCACCTTGACCAGGGTGGCCTCCGTAAAACGCGGCGGCGGCTCGGTAAAATGTTGCAGTGGTTCCACCTGCCGCGACGACAGCAACTCCCCCTCCTGCAAAGGCGGCAGCATGGTGTCGGAATCATCCTCATCGCGATCCTGCAACGAGACATCGTCCAGCCCCTCGCTGTAGACATCCAGAAAACCGGCAAAGGCAATCGAGGAACCATTGGCACGCAACTGAAAGGGCGCATTGACCTCCGCCACCCCTACCGACAACGTCGCCACCACCTGATCGATGCGCGCCGCCGCCATCTGACAGGCCATGGCCCGCTTCCAGATCAATTCGTAGAGCACAAACTGATCACGCGGCAAAACGGCTTTCAGGGTGTCCGGCAACCGGGCCGGATTGGTTGGCCGGATCGCTTCATGGGCCTCCTGGGCATTTTTGGTCGAAGATTTGTACACCCGCGCCTTGGGTGGCAAAAATGCCTTGCCATACCGTTGCTCAATCAACGCACGCAAGGCCGCCAAGGCCTCCTCCGCCAGATTGACCGAGTCGGTACGCATATAGCTGATCAACCCTTCCACCTCGGCACTGCCCGTCCCGTCCAGAGAGGGCAATTCCACCCCTTCATAGAGACGTTGCGCCACCATCATGGTCTTTTTGGCCGAAAAACCCAGCTTGCGCGAGGCCTCCTGCTGCAAGGTGGAGGTGATAAAGGGCGGCGGCGGATTGCGTTTGGTCTGTTTTTTATCCAACTGGGTCAGGTGCAGTGGCTGTTCCTGAATGGCCGCCACCCATTCGGCCGCCTGCTGGCCGTTGGGAATGTCAAACTTGCCCAATTTTTTGCCCTCGGCCACCACCAGACGCGCCCGAAACGGTCGACTGGCGGGCACACCCTTTTCTTTCTTTTTTTCCACCTCGGCCAGAATGCTCCAATATTCCCGGCTTTTGAAAGCGGTTATCTCCGCCTCCCGCTCGCAGACCAGGCGCAGGGCAACCGATTGCACCCGTCCGGCAGAGAGACCAGGACGCACCTTCTTCCACAGCAGGGGGCTGAGATTGAAACCCACCAGATAGTCCAGGGCACGGCGCGCCTGTTGGGCGTTGACCATGTCCATATCGACTTCACGGGCATGGCCGACGGCATCCTGGATCGCCCGCTTGGTGATTTCATGGAAAACCACCCGTTTGGCCGGAATCCGCGCAATCTCCTCCTTTTGACACAACACCTCCAGGACATGCCAGGAAATCGCCTCCCCTTCCCGATCCGGGTCGGTTGCCAGCAGGAGCAATTCCGCCTTTTTGGCCGCCGTCACCAGGGCGGAAACATGGCGCACGGCCTGGGTGGACACCTCATAGTGCATATGAAAACCCTGTTCCGTATCCACCGATCCCCCCTTGCTGGGCAGGTCGCGAATATGGCCATAGGTGGCAATGACCTGATAGTCCTTGCCAAGAAATTTCTCGATGGTCTTCGCCTTGGCCGGAGATTCAACAATTACAAGAGCACGCATAGCGTTCCTACATTAAGGAGATGAATGGGTTCAAGTATTCTGGAAGCATTTGGTAACCCTGCTGGGGCGGGCGGAGAACCGCCCCCCCAGACCCCCCCCACCCTTTTTTTTTAATCATTATCAAGGGGGTCCGGGGGGGATTATCCCCCCCGGTGGGGTCCAGGGGCAAAGCCCCTGACAGTCACCCCAACACACCAAACCGTCCAGGCAAAACAGTCAGGTACGACGCAAGGCAAATTGATTGCCCGGCAACCGCTGCACCACACCGACCAGTTCCAGTTGCAGTAAAATGCGCGAAAGTGCGGCCACTGTCAAATGACAACGCCGCGCCAACTCATCGCCCTGCACCGGACCCTGTTGGAGCAGAGCATGGACAGCCGCCGACTCTGTCCCCACCGCCACCGGCGTATCCATCACGGCAGAGACCGCTTGCGGCACAAAACTGGGTGGCCGGGCATCCCACGCAAAGGCCTGCAAGATATCCTCGATCCCCTCCAGATAGGTGGCCCCCTGGCGCAGCAGATGGTTGCTGCCCTGATAGCGGGGATCGCC
Organism: Magnetococcales bacterium; assembly: GCA_015233035.1. Taxonomy (GTDB): domain Bacteria; phylum Pseudomonadota; class Magnetococcia; order Magnetococcales; family Magnetaquicoccaceae; genus Magnetaquicoccus. The sequence goes on along the minus strand of JADFYM010000052.1, from coordinate 8,063 downwards.
AATCTGGGCAGGCACGGCAAACACCTCGCGCCCCTGTTCCAGGGCCAACCGGGCCGTCACCAGCGATCCAGACCGCATGGCCGCCTCCACCACGAGCACACCCCGACTCAAGCCACTGATGATGCGATTGCGGGGCGGGAACAAATAGGCCGCCGGTGGCGTACCCAGGGGGGCTTCGGTCACAAGACACCCCTGGGCAATAATGCGCTGGCGCAAATGGGCGTTGCGGGCCGGGTACAATACATCCAGCCCGGTGGCCAACACGGCGATGGTCACCCCCCGCCCCTCCAGGGCCCCCCAATGGGCGGCGGTATCGATCCCCTCTGCCAGTCCGCTGACCGTGACCAGACCGTGACGGGACAAGTCCAGGGCCAACTGGTGCGTAAAATCGCTGCCAGACGGCGTAGCCTGCCGCGAACCCACCACGGCCAGGGTATCTTCCCGCAACAAATGGCTGGGATCTCCCAAGACAAACAGGGTTGGTGGCGGATCATAGATCTCCCGCAACAGGCGCGGATAACCGACATCCCCCAACACCAGCATATGCCCGCCGATGCCATGCAGCCGGTCCAACTCCTGCTGGATCGGCGCGTGGGGCATGGCCCGGCGCAGATGCAATATTTTCTGCAAAAAGGGCAGTTGCATCCCCGGTACCTGTTCCCACTCCCGGTCGGGGGCATCCAGCAGGGCCTGCACCCCGCCAAAGTGGCGCAACAGCCGATTGATACGCACCGGACCCAGTCCGGGCGTCCTGATCAGCTTCAGCCATTCCAGGAGTCCATGCGCATCCATCGCGTCGGAGCCCTACCGTGCGGAGACCTCGTCCCCCCGGCTGACCGGGTAGGACGTTGGGCCCAACAGGGCAAAAGAGGCCTTCTCGCCAATCCAGAACAGGGTGGCCTCGCCGATGACATGCGGGGCATCCTGCACCTCCTGACCGGTGACGGGATCCAGACCCGGTGCAGCGGTGTGCTGGATCGTCAAGACCAACCCAGGGGAGACCCGGTCCCGCCGACCGACCCCCACGGCGACCACCTGGTCGGCTCCCGCCAGTTCCATGCCGTCCGGGAGGGATAAAACGCGGCCACGCACCGGGGCGGGAACCTGCGTATGCCGGTGCAGATCCGTGGTGATCTCCTGGTCAGGCCACAGACGGTCTCCCACGGCCACGGTATCCCGCACGGCGACCAGACGGGCCTGCCAGGCGGTCTCCACCCGCCCCCCTGTCACCTGCACCTGGCCCAGATGGTGGGCCAGGATGCCCATCTCTTCCCCGGTGACGGGATCGGTCAGGGTCACCCCAGGCCGGTAAACCCCCAACGCAGCCCCGGCGGCAACGGGTTGTTCCAGATGGAGCAGCAGATCCTCGCCCTGGTGAATCAGTGTCTGTGCCAGCCAATAACCAGACACATAGCCCAGATCCGCCCATCCAGGTGGCAGAATACGGTCGCCCTCTTGCAGCACTTGCTGCAAGAGACGCGCCTGCCCATCGGCCTGGCTGGCCGTGGGCCGCACCGCCGGGCCGATGCGCGGGGTCGGTGACAACACCTCTCTGGCCAATGGGACCGCTGGCGCAGGCGGCGCGGCGGCCGCGGGCCAATTCGGTCCCGGTTCGTCGGCCAGGGCAGCACCCGACACCCAACCGGCCCCAGGCAGCAGACAGGCACCAATCAAGAGCTGGCAGGTCAAGGAGATGCGAAAAAAACCGGGGGTCATGGTACACCTGTCGTGGAACGACCAATCCGTGGCTCCGTCCCCTGGAGCAGACGTTGGATATTGGTGCGATGCCGCCAAAATATCCAGGGCACCAGAATGCAGGCAACCTGCATCGCCAGCGGTGGTCCCTGGAAAAAGAGGCAGACCGGCACCGACAGGAAAGCCAGCAGGGCCGCCAGTGAGGAGATTCGCCACACCAGCGCGGTCGCCATCCAGGCCAGCAGGGCACACCCGCCAGCCAGCGGAACCCAGGCCAGATAGACACCCAGGCCGGTGGCCACCCCTTTGCCGCCCCGGAACCCCAGATAAACCGGATAAAGGTGGCCCAAAAAGACCGCCAGGGCCACACCACCGGTCAAGGGAGCTTCCGCCCCCAGCCACAAACGGGCCAACAGGACGGGAAAAAATCCCTTGAGCATATCCAGCAACAGGGCCAGGGCACCGGCGGCGCGCCCGGCGGTGCGCAAGACATTGGTGGCACCAATGTTGCCGCTCCCCTGTTGGCGAATATCACCGGCTCCGACCAGGCGGGCCACGAGCAGGCCAAACGGCACGGCCCCCAGCAGATAGGCCGACAACAGCCAGGCCGAATGGATCAGCAGGTCATGGATCGTCATGGCGCATCCTTAATGCGGTCGTCCGTTGGGGCGCAACACGGGCAGATCAACCGGGTGCGCGCAGCAGAAAAATTCCATCGTCTTTCATCCAGTGGCGAGAGAGAGAGCTTGCACGATGATGATTTTATCCTTATCGTGTCCCAATCTACATGGTTACAGTACCGTTCGGAAACCCACTTTGTGAAAAAAAGAGGCCCACTATGTCCAGACACCTGAATAAAGTACAACTAATCGGCCTGTTGGGTGCCGACCCGGAGATGCGTTTCACCCAGGATGGCCGTGCCATTGCCAGCCTGCGTGTGGCCACATCCGACTCATGGACAGACAAACAAGGACAAAAACAGGAACGCACCGAGTGGCATTCGGTCTCCGTGTTCGGCAAGCTGGCCGAGATTGCCCAGCAATATTTGCGCAAGGGTAGCAAGGTTTATCTCGAAGGCCAACTGCAAACCGACAAGTATACCGACAAACAGGGTATCGAGCGGTATGCCACCAAGGTGGTCCTCAGTTCTTTTTCCAGCCAGATGATCATGCTGGATCGACCGGGCGGTGGGGGTGGAGCACCGGCGGCGGGAGCGGGTTATGGTGAAACGCCCGCCTATGCGGGACCGCCCAACGCGGGATATGCCGGGGCACCCGCCTACTCCAAACCGGCTCCGCAGAGCGCGCCGCCTCCGGCCGCCGAGCATTTTGACCAGACCCCGGAATTTGACGACGATATTCCCTTCTGAGCCCGTACCAACCCAATTTAGGGAGCTTTGCCCCCAACCCCACCAGGGGCTTTGCCCCTGGACCCCACCGGGGGGAGATATACTGCACACGGTCATAAGCGACACTTCCTGTTCCGTCATTCCCGCGTAGGCGGGAATCCATTTGGCCTGTCGAACCTCCTGGATTCCCGCCTACGCGGGAATGACGATACTCGTCAATTGTGACTGTGCGCAGTATAATCCCCCTGGCCCCCCCGCAATAAGAATTAAAAAAAGGGGGGGGGCTGGGGGGGGCGGTTCACCGCCCCCCCAGAGAGGCACACCAAAATCCCACCCGATCCAACTGCCGATAACACGCCAGCAAGGATGCGCTGTCGGTTGCCGCACATGCCACCCCCATCCCTGTCAATAATGTCGCGGCCGCCTGTTCCACGGGCACTTTGGGCCACCTCTGTTCCGTGGCAAAGTGGACATATTTCAACACCTGAAAGGCATTGAAACCCTGGAAAAATCGTTTGCGAAAGGCTGGCAGGGAGGAGACATGGGCGCGCATTTCCTCCAGACGGTCCGCCCAGTGCTGCTGCGCCAAAAACTGCTGCACGGCATCCGGCAACTCGGCCAGACCAGCGGGCACCGCCCCGGCATACAACCGCTCCACCTGCCGAAACCACACGCCGAGAGACTGAAACACCCGAGGATCATAGACCAACCCCAGGTCTCTGTCGCCCGCCAACCCGTCTGCCATGGCCCGACCGGTCCCAAACGGCACCCGGTGCGAGGTGCGGGCCGAAGGAAACACCGTGGTGGTACACAAATCGCTGAAACCGCCCAACGGAATAATTTTTTGCAGAAAATAAAAATCTTCGCCCGCCTTGCGTCGATTCATCCCCCCCTGCCGCCGATACGGTGCCGCCCGGACCGCCATGCTGGAACCAATGGTATGAAAGGCATGGGGAAAACCACTCCAGCGCAGCCCATGCAGATAATAGCGCAAATACAGTTCATAGTGTATAATGCCTTGTTGTTGATCGGGTGGCCACTCGATCCAGGGATGTTCAAAATAGATTGAACAACCGGGTGTCTGCGGCCAGGCAACAAAATGGGTGTATAATGCCTCCCAATAATTGTCTGCCACCACACAATCGGCATCCAGACAGACAATCACCCCGTCATCGCGTTGCGTACCGGTAAAACGGGTCATGGCCCAATCCATGCCGATCTTGCGGGCCGTGCCCACCCCCGCCTGCCGGGCAGGCAAGGCTGGCTCAAACAGGAGATGAAACCGCCGCCTGGCATCCTGATGGCCCTCGATCCAGGCCTGGGCTGCCTCCCAGGTCCGCTGATGATGCGCCTGCACGGACGGCGGGTCGGTCTCCGCCCCGTTGATGACAACCACCACCTCGACCGGACCGGGCGGCGGACGACACTGCCACAAAGAATCCAGGGTGATGAGCAAATCGGGTTCGTCATAACACGGAATCACGACCACCAGTTGCAAAGGGGACATCTTTTTTCCGCCATGAGGAAGAGATTGATGCAAAAAACGGTAACCAGTTGATTTATTCTGGCCAATGAGACACAATCTGCATGTTCTGATCATATTTCGGCCCGAGGGAGTGCCCCGGGATGATCCACCCCAAACAACCGCCGGCCAGCCCGGTGCCATCCAGTCAAGCAAGGACAGGGTATGAATCCAGAACCCACCAATCCCAGGGTTTTGATTGTTGACGACGTTCCCGCCAACATCAAGGTGTTGCTGCCCACCCTACAGCCCGACTTTGACATTTCCATCGCCACCAACGGCGAGCAGGCCTTGCAGTTGGCCGCCACCCAACGGCCCGACCTGATTCTCCTGGACATTATCATGCCGGAAATGGATGGCTATGAGGTGTGTACCCGCCTGAAAGCCAACGAACAAACCCGCGACATTCCGGTCATCTTTATCACCGCCAAGGACGACGAGTCCGACGAGATGACCGGGCTCGAATTGGGCGCGGTGGATTATATCACCAAGCCCTTCAGTGCGGCCATCGTCCATGCCCGCACCAAGACCCATCTCGGGCTCAAAAAGGCCAGAGAGAAGATAGAAAAACAAAACCAGGAGTTGATCAAGGCAACCGAACTGCGCGAAGAGGTCAACCGCATCATGCGGCACGACCTCAAAACGCCCCTGAACGCCATCATCGGTTTTTCCGATCTGCTGTTGGCCAAAAAAGAGTGCCCAGGCTGCGACCCGGATCATGCCAAAATGCTCGGCATCATTCGCGAATCGGGTTATCGGCTGCTGGAAATGATCAACAGTTCGCTGGACTTGTACAAAATGGAGCAGGGAACCTATATCTTGAACCCCCGCCCGGTCCATATTCCTGGCGTCGTCCATAAAATCCAGCAGGCCTTTCAGGACCGCATCATCAGCAAACGACTGGTCATGGACATCAACACCCCCGCGCCAGGCACCCAACCGGCAGGCAAGGAACAGCCTTTCCTGGTGTTGGGCGAGGAGTTGCTCTGTTATTCGCTCCTGGCCAACCTGATCAAAAATGCCATTGAGGCCGCCCCGCGCAACAGCCATATCACAATCCGTTGGGAGAAGGCAGACACCGGAGCGGTGATTGTCATTCACAATCCGGGTGCCGTGCCAGCGGCCATGGTGGATCGTTTTTTTGAAAAATATACCACGGCGGGCAAATCGGGGGGCACTGGCCTGGGCACCTACTCGGCCATGCTCATTGCCAAAATACAAAATGGGACAATCACCATGGAAACCTCCGAAGAGACCGGAACCACTCTCCGGGTCTCTCTCCCGCTCGGCTGACCGTTGATGTACGACGCTCCTCTCCTGAAGTTTGCGGAGATCACCCACGATGCCATTGTGGTGGTGGATGGGCAAAGCCGCATCCTGTTCTGGAACACGGGAGCCGAAACCCTGTTTGGCTGTCCCAGGACGGAGTGCCTGGGCCAACCCATCACCCGGTGGATACCGGAACGTTACCACAACCGACATCAGGAGGCCTTGGCGCAGATTAAAACCGCGCCACGCGCCATCTATGCCAGCCAGGCCGTGACGCTGCACGGTCTCCACCGGAATGGCCAAGAGATTCCCCTGGAGGCCACGCTGTCCGCCTGGCAAGAGGGCGAGGCCTGTTTTTTTGCCGCCATCCTGCGCGATATTTCCGGGCGCATGGCCCAGGAGGAACTAAACCGGCTGCTCTGCCAGCGATGGCGCGCCGACAAAGAGGCGGCGGAACAGGCCAGTCGCTACAAAAGCGAATTTTTGGCCACCACCAGCCATGAAGTGCGCACCCCGCTGAATGGTATCCTGGGCATGACCGCCCTGCTTATGGAAAAACGGCTCTCCAGCAAAAAACGCTTCTATGTGGAGATGATCCGCAAATCGGGTGAACATTTACTGAATGTGCTCAACGATGTCCTGGATCTGTCCAAGGTGGAGTCCGGCCATCTCGAACTGGAGAAGCAGCCGTTTTCTTTGCGCGAGGTGCGGGATGAACTCCGGGGTCTGTTTGGTGAGTTGGCCACCAAAAAGGGGTTGCGACTGCGGACCCGCATTGCCACCGAGGTGCCATTTTTGGTCGAGGGCGATGTCCACCGCATTCGGCAGATACTGGTCAATCTGCTGAGCAATGCCATCAAGTTTACCGAAAAGGGCAACATTACCTTGCGGGTTCTCTCCACCGACGATCCCGACGACAAAGAGATTGCCTGGATCGAATGCCAGGTGGAAGATACGGGCATGGGCATTGCGCCCGAGGTGGCGGAACGGCTGTTTCAACCCTTTACCCAGGGGGATGCCTCCACGACGCGCAAATATGGTGGCAGTGGCTTGGGGCTGGCCATTTGCCGGCGTCTGGCGGAACGGATGCACGGCAGCGTTACCCTCTGCAACACCGCGCGCAAGGGTTCGCTCTTTTCGTTCAAGGTTCCCTTGCAAAAACTGGCTGTGTTCAAGGAGTTTGTGCCCGCGCCGGTGGAGGAAAAGGCGGAGCGGGTCGTGCGCAAGGCCCACATTCTGGTCGCCGAAGACAATGTGGTCAATCAGCGGCTTTTTCAGATCGTCCTGAAAAACCTGGGCGTTCGTGTCACCATCGCCGACACGGGCACGGTTGCCCTGCGTCTGTTGCAGGAGGGCCGGTATGATCTGGTTCTCATGGATTGTCACATGCCGGATATGGATGGGGTTTCTGCCTGTCAAGCCTTCAGGCAATACGAACAGGCCCAAGGCAGACCCCGCACCCCGGTGGTGGCGGTGACGGCCAACGTCATGCTGGGCGAAAAAGAGCGGTGCCTGGCGGCGGGCATGGATGACTTTTTGACCAAACCGGTCACCAAGGGTGATTTGCAGACCCTGTTGCTGCGTTATATTGACGCGGGCAAACCAGCCGTCTGAAGCCTTCTAACGGCGATCGGCATTGCGGATAAACTTGTCGAACAGGTCTTCCGTAAAGGATTTTTTATATGTTTTTTTCAATTTTTTGCGAAAATCGCACTTTTCGCAGGTCTCGGCGGTTTGGGAACAGGCCCGCTTGCGCTCATTCGCACTCAACCGAGCCACGATAAACAGACAGGCCCGCCCGCCGTTTTCGCCCCCCAGGAAACCATCGGCCAGCGCAAACAGGGGCACGGGGCATGGTCCCCGTTTGTCGGCTCCCTTGCCACCCGGTTCACGGCCGCATTGCGTTTCTTCCCAACAATTTGTTTTCATCCACTCCACCTCGCACGCAAAGCGGTTGCGCCATGCGCGCACCTTTGCCAGTCCACATGCCTGAGCAAAGGCTGCGCCATAGTGAAAAACCGCCTCAATCCTCTAAAATAGCACATAAAAACAGAGAAGCAATCTTTATTGCACCCCAAACCCGATTGCCATAAAACAGGCTGGCTTGGCCTGGGGTGTCCAAATCGGGCCTTGGCTGTTGACCGGTTTTTGGATAGGATTCCCTGGAACCGTCGTTCGCGTGTTTACGCTGCGGCATCTTCAGGGTAGTATGGCCGCTTTTGGTGCTCT
>JADFYM010000051.1 GCA_015233035.1 Magnetococcales bacterium | reverse complement strand
CCACCAGGGGCTTTGCCCCTGGACCCCACCAGGGGGATAATCCCCCTGGACCCCTATGACTGCACAATATGCTGCGGATTTTTTGTCAGCATAAAGATGTGTGCATATTCCTGGGTTTGCGGGTCCAGGGGCAACCCCCCCACTGGCCGAACCCCAATGTAACATCACGCGGCCTGATTGGGATCCGACAGGCCCTGATCCAGCGAGTCGTTATCCAGCAAAGCGCAGGCACTTTCCACCTCGGTGCGGTAGGTGGCAAAGATGCGCCGCAAAGCGGTTTGCAGATCCACCCGGGGTTGCCAGTTCAGATCCTGGCAGGTATTGTCGATCCAGGGTACCCGGTGGTCAATATCCTGATAACCCTCGCCATAATAACGGGCCGAGTTGACCTCCACCAGCTTGACCCGGCGCAGACCGGCCTGATATTCGGGAAATTCGGCGGCAATCTGCAACATCAACTGGGCCAGTTCCCGGATGGAATAGCCGTTGTTGGGATTGCCAATATTATAAATTTTGCCACTGGCCACCCCGTTCGGATTGTCGATCACCGCCATCAGGGCATCGATGCCATCTGCAATGTCGGTAAAACACCGCCGTTGTGCCCCGCCATCCACCAACTGGATGGTCTCGCCACGGGCAATATGGCCCAAAAATTGGGTCACCACGCGGGAGGAACCCTCCTTGGGGGTGTGCAGACTGTCCAGCCCCGAACCGATCCAGTTGAAGGGACGAATCAAGGTAAAATCCAGCCCGGACTCCATGCCATAGGCCCAGATGACCCGATCCATCAACTGCTTGGCGCAGGAATAGATCCAGCGTTGCTTGTTGATCGGTCCCAGCACCAGGGCCGACTCGTCGGGATGAAAGGCCGTATCCTGACACATGCCATAGACTTCCGAGGTGGAGGGAAAAATCAGCCGCTTGTGATGGCGGACACAATCCCGAATGATGGGCAGATTGCACTCAAAATCGAGTTCAAACACCGCCAGGGGGTGGCGCACATAAGAGGCGGGCGTGGCAATGGCGACCAGGGGCAGGATGACATCACACTTTTTGACATGATACTGCATCCACTCCCGATTGATGGAAATATCCCCCTCAAAAAAATGAAACCGGGGATGCTCCAGCAAGGTGGTGATATGGTTCGAGTGCATGTCCATGCCGTAGACATGCCAGTCGGTGCTGTCCATAATGCGCTGCGAAAGATGGTGGCCGATAAAACCGTTGACACCAAAGATCAATATATTCAAGAAGGCATCCTCCTTTACAGGGGTGGGGCGGGGATGGGGGGCAAATCCCGCTCTCCCCACCATTGACGAAACGCGACCACGTCCAAAGGCGCGCCATCCAGGGTCAACTGCACCAGTTGCAGTCGCCGACCATCCAGGCAATCGGCATAACACCGTTCGCCGATCCAATCAATACGCGGCACCGCTTCGCCACGGGCGCGGGCAGCCTCGCCCCGATAGTGGCTGCGCAACACCCCGACGCGGTGTTCGCCCACATCAAAGAAGGCTCCCGGATAGGGCGGGGCCACGGCCCGAATCAGGTTGTGTATCTCCCAGGCCGATTTGCGCCAGTCGATGCGCCCATCCTCCGGGCGGCGGCGACCAAAATAGCTCCCCTGGCTGAGATCCAGGGGGGTGGGGGTGGCGGTACCGGCCACCAGATCGGGTATCACCCGCAGCAACAGCCGTTCCCCCGCACAGACCGCCTTCTGAAACACGCCATGGGCGGTATCGTTGGGCAAAATGGCGACGGCTTCCTGGGCCAGCAGGGCACCGGCATCCGGTTTGAGAACCATGGCGTGCAGGCTGACGCCGGTCTCCCGTTCGCCGTGCAAAACCGCCCAGTTGATCGGCACCCGCCCCCGATATTTCGGCAACAGGGAACCGTGCAGATTGTATGCCCCCCGCGTGGGAATGGCCAGCAAGGCTTCCCCCAGCATGTGCCGATAATAAAAGGAAAAGATAAAATCGGGCTGGCAGCCTTGGACCTGGGCGATGACCTCCGGGGTGTTGGGATTGTCCGGCAGAATGGTGGCAATCCCTTCCAGATCGGCCAGTTCGGCCACACTGTCAAACCACTGATTTTCATGGGGATCGTCGGCATGGGTCACCACCAGCGGCACCCGTATTCCCCGTGTCAGCAACACCGACAGGGCGCGCACCCCCACGCTGTGATAGGCAAAGACAACGGCGGTAGCAGGGGCGGTGGTCATGTGTGATCCAGGGGAGTGGTGGGAAAAGGTTCCAGTACGGTGCGGACCAGATAGCGGGGCCGTTGCTTGGTCTGGTGATAGATGCGGCCCAGATATTCGCCCATCATGCCCATGCCGAAAAGCGAAATGCCAATGAGAAAAAAGACAATGGCAAACAGGGTGAAAACCCCCTCCACCTCAGGACCGACGATGATCCGGCGAATGGTCAGATAGACGACAAAACAGAACGATGCCATGGCCACGCCAATCCCGGTCAGGGAAAACAGGCGCAACGGGGTGGCCGAAAAACCGGTCATCAGGTCAAAATAGAGCTGGATCAGCGAAAAAAGAGAATATTTGGAGCGACCCGCCGCCCGTTCCTCATGCTCGACGACAATTTCGGTGGTGTTGCCCGCATACAGATAGGCCAGGGCAGGAATAAAGGTGAAAGATTCCCGTGAACTCAACAGCGGCAGGATCACCTCGCGGTGGTAGCCACGCAACATGCAGCCCTGGTCGGTGATGCGAATGCGGGTGATCTTTTCCCGCAGCCGGTTCATGGCTCTGCTGGCGACGTGTCGCCACAACACATCCTGGCGTTTGCGGCGAATGGTGCCCACATAGTCGAACCCTTCATCCATCTTGGCCACCAGATTGGGAATCTCCTCCGGCGGATTCTGCAAATCGGCATCCAGCGTGATGATATACTGGCCGCGACTGTGGCTGAAACCGGCCATGATGGCCGCATGTTGGCCAAAATTGGTTTTCAGAATGACCACCCGTGTGGTGGCCGGTCTGGCCTGGAACTGCTGCTGCAACAATTGGGCGGTGCGGTCTTGGCTGCCGTCATCAACAAAGACAATCTCATAAGGACGGCCCAGTTGGTCCATGACCGTATACAGGCGCGCAAAGAGCAATGGCAGGACCGACTCTTCGTTATAGGCCGGAATGATCACCGAAATGTCTGGACGGGTCTCTGCGGGTTCGGACATGGTTTCTCCCATTGTTTAGTTTCGGCCACCAGGGGCGTTGCCCCTGGACCCCACCGGGGGGGATAATCCCCCCCGGACCCCCTTAATAATATTATCAAAAAAAAAGGGTGGGGGGGGTCTGGGGAGGGGCGGTTCACCGCCCCCCCCAGAAAGGGTTATCTACAACACCTGTTGAATCACCTGCACCACGGTATCGACATCCGCCTCCGTCATCCGGGGATAAAGTGGCAGAGAGACAACCGTCTCCCCGATCCGTTCGGCAATCGGAAACTGCCCAGGCTGAAAGCCGAAGGTGTCCGAAAAATAGTGGGTCAGATGGACAGGGCGATAATTGACCATGGTGCTGATGCCCTGTTCCTGCAAGGTTTTGACAAACCGATCCCGATCCATCCCTTCCACCAGGACAGGAAAAAGATGGTGGGCATGGACCGAACCAGGCTGCGGGTTGGAAAAAAGCCGCAACCCTTTGGTCGCCAATTCAGCCAACCGGGTCCGATAGCGATCGGCCAACAGGTGCCGCCGTTGCAGATTGCGTTCCAGGCGATTCATTTGGGGCAACAAAATGGCCGCTTCAATGTTGCTCATATTGTATTTCCAGCCCAGGAGGGCCATATCCCAGTGCTGATAGCCTTTGGTGGCCCGTTCGGCCCCGGATTTGGTCATGCCGTGCAGGCGCAGCAGTTTCAGCTTTTCGTACAATTCGGTATCGTTGGTGGCCAAGGCACCGCCTTCGCCGCAGGTGATATTTTTGGTGGCATAAAAGCTGAAGCAGGCGGCCTGGCTGGCGGAGCCGGGGCGCAACCCCTGATGGTGTCCTTCGAGGCAGTGGGCAGCGTCTTCGACGATAAACAGCCCATGCCGTTCGGCCAGAGCCCGCATGGCGACCATGTCGCAGACCTGTCCATACAGGTGAACCGGCAAAATGGCCTTGCTGCGCGGGGTGATGGCGGCGGCGATGCGGGCCACATCGATATTGCCGCTTTCCGGTTCCACATCGACAAAGACCGGGCGCGCGCCCGCCTCCAGGATGGCGGCGGAGGTGGCAATAAAGGTCATGGGGGTGGTGATGACTTCATCGCCCGGACCGACGCCCAACGCCAGCAGGGACATGTGCATGGCTCCGGTGCAACTGGTGACCGCCAGGGCATGTCGGCAGCCCAGATAATCGGCCAACAGGGTTTCAAACCGGGCGACGGTCTCGCCCGTGGTCAAGACGGGGTGGCGGATGGCCGCCGACACGGCGTCAATCTCCTCCTGGCCCAGGTCGTGCAGAAAAAAAGGTACCTTGAAGTTCATAAAATGACGCAACCCCCGGTGCAAAAATGGCGTGCCAATCCCATACTGCCGTTAACCCATCCCCTGTGGTGGGGATTTTCGTGCCCTTTTGTCCCCTGGTCAAGGAATTATCGGGCATTTCGAGTAATCTGGAAGCCAGGGTGGCGATTGCGGTCATTCGAGGGGAAGAAACGACTGCGCAACGGGCAGTTCGTTACCGTCAGAACCGGGAGGGTGGGTCAAAAGAGAGAGGGAAAATCCCCCGGAGAGCAGGACCATGGTCGCGTTCCCGCGCCGTGCGGCAATCGCGACCTTGGCCCTGAACTCTGGAAGATAACGCCTTACCGTTGTCGGTGGTGCGTCAAGCCCACAGGAGAGACAGGCGTTTTTACTTGGGCTCGGTAATCGTATTCATTTGAAGAGTGACCGCAGTCTGCGCAAACAGTCTGCCATTGACCGTTGCGTGCGTGTTCACGGCGATCATGGTTTTATCGAGGATGATGCCCTCAAAGTGCGAAGAAACCCCAAGAGTCGTCGCGCCGGCGACCGCAAAGAAGACGTTTTTGGCCTGGGCCCCGCCGGCCAGTTTGATGTTTGAAGAGACGGCTGTATTAAAGGTTTGCGACATCTGGAAGATCCAGACATCGTTCGGGCCGCCTGTGAGCGTGAGATCGGTGGACAGCACAACTGGCGAACTCCATTTATAGATGCCAGGAGCGAGGTTTCCACTCAGTTCTCCGCCACCCAGTTCAGTGGCATTGGGTGCCGTTCGTCCCGCAGCGTCTGTGTAGGCCGCTTCCATGTCGTTCACAGCCGAGGTCAGCAGGCTGGGGTCACTGGTCGTGCAGGGCAAAGGACCCGCCGCAGTGACGGTGTATACCTTCCCATTGACTTCCTCGCAGGTAAGAAGGAGCGCGGCACCGGTGATGGGGCTCGTTCCCACATTTCCAGTAACAGAGGACCGAAAAACGTCGGTGATTCCAGATTTGCTCAGAATCGCGAAAGTGCCAGCACTGCCCAGGTTGACTGGCGCCTGACCTCCGCCCGCGACAGCACTTGCAATGACACCCACAGAACCAGCTAACAGTGCTGCCAGTATTAACATCTTGGAATATTTTTTGCTGCTTGTCATAACGTGTTCCTCCATTAAGGTCGGACTCCTCCGTCAAAAGCGGAAGTTTGCCGAATTGAACAGTAGCAGGCCCAAATGCTTACCACCTTACAAAGGTATAGCGCAACTATCGAGCCAGATGGGAATTAATGAACTCTTAAAGAGTAAGTAATTGATTTCACTTGTTAAAAATGATGATAAAATTTTGCCAAACCACTCGGTTGATTCATTCGTTTGTTTCAAACTCCCAATTTCATGTGACATTGAACAGAATAGCTTCAAACTAATTTTGAAACGTCGGGGTGGTCATGAACTGGGGCCTTGATCATCGTTTCGGCCATTCCAGTCAGAACCCTGGATTCCCGCCTTCGCGGGAATGACGAGCGAATTTCGTGTCATACCCATTCCCGTCATGCCCGCGAAGGCGGGCATCCAGGAGAGTTCGTGGACGAAACGATGACCAAGGCCTGAACTGGGTTCCCCGCTGTTGCACGTGGGCAGGGTGGTCGCCCTCAGTCACTCCCCGGCCAATTGCTCAAGGCACATCTCCGCTCGCCCTCTCCCCAGCCAAAACCGCCTCCCGCCACACAAATCGCACAGAATGCAACCCGGCGTGAAGCAATGCTTGTGTTCGGCGATTATTTTCTGTATTCCCAATCCCAGGGCTGTATCGCCGCAACCGTCCGCCGGGTGGGTCAGGATCAAGGTGTGCCATTCATGAATCGCATCGCGCGTTATCTGTTCCGGGAGTGTGCCGCCGCCTCGCTGGTCGCGCTGGTGGTGCTTGCCTTCATGGCGATGCTGCCCCAGGTGCTGCGCCTGGTGGATATGTGGGTCAATCGGGGCGTCCCCGTCGCCGTGCTGGGCACCATGATCTCCCTCTCCATCCCCAAAATTTTGGTCACCGTCCTCCCCATGGCCCTGCTGGTGGGCATCCTGCTGACCATGGGACGCATGGCCCAGGACAGCGAACTGGTCGTCCTCAAAGCGTGCGGCCTCAGCCCGTTGCAGGTGCTGCGTCCCCTCGCCCTGCTGGCCATCCTCTATACCGGCTTCGCCCTGTGGCTGAGCCTGGTCTGGTTGCCCCACGCCTTCCACCAGTTTTCCGTCCTCAAAAAGGCCCTCGTCTCCTCCACCACCCTGGCCTTGAAACCACAAACCTTCAACCATGCCATCCCCGGCCTCACCATCTATGTGGATGAACAGGATGTCGATTCGCGTTTGTTGAAGGGACTCCTGATCCATGATCAACGCAAACCCGATGCCCCGATCACCCTGACCGCCCGGCGCGGGCAGATCCAGCCCATGGCCAATGGCGAAACCCTGTTGTTTTTGCAGGATGGCACCCGCCACCAATCCATCGGCGAGAACCAATACCGCGCCCTGACCTTCGCCACCTATCAGATGGACCTCGGCGTCGCCCTGGAACTCCGACCCCAGGATTTCAAAAAACATCTGGATGAACTCAACCTGGACGAATTGGCCCAGGTGATGCGGGGGGCCTCCCCGACCGAGGTCTATGAGGCCCGCATGGAGTGGCATCGACGCTTCTCCTTTCCCATGGCCACCCTGATCCTGGGCCTGTTTGCCGTCCCCCTGGGTCTGCAACAATCCCATCGGTCGGGACGCAGCTATGGTCTGGTGGTGGCCGTGGTCACCCTGATCTGCCATTTTGTCCTGCTCTCCCTGGGCGAAACCCTCGCCCGCAAACAGATCCTGGGCCCCGTCGGCGGCTTCTGGCTGCCCAATCTGTTGATGGCCCTGCTGACCCTCTATGTCATCGCGATCACCCAGCGGGCCCACTCATTCCGGTTGGCCGTCTGGCTCTCCCAAAGTCTGGCCAATCTGCCCCAACGTCTGCTCAGTGCCGCCGGAGAGGCGGATTACAAGGATTGAATCACTGACGATGCCTATCCTCTTTCACTATCTGTTGCGGCTGTTCCTGACAGGATTTTTGCAGGTCATCGGTCTGTTTGTGGGACTCTTTTTCCTGATTGACGGGGTGGAAAACATGCGCCGGTTTTCCCTCAAGGAACATTTCAACTGGGGGGATCTGCTCCTGATGATGCTCTGCCGTCTGCCGGATTTTATCACCCTGCTGCTGCCCTCCATCACCCTGCTGGCCGTCTTGATGGTCCTGGCGCGCCTCTCCCGTCAAAACGAAATTACCGTCATGCGGGCCAGCGGCATCTCGATTTATCGCATCCTGATCCCCTTTTTGCTGGGCGGGTTGCTGGTGGCCACCGGGCAACTGGTGGCGCAGGATCGCGTGGTCCCGTGGACCAAACGGATGGCGCAAAACCGGGAGGATTATTTTATGGGGCAAGCCCCCGCCCAGGCCGACATGGACAATCTGTGGCTGAAAAGCGACCACCAGTTGATCCATGTCCAGCAGGTGCTGCCCAACGAACAGGCCTTGCTGGATGTCACCATCTTTGCCTGGGACGCGGAACAACATCTGCGCAGCCAGATCCGGGCCCACAGCGCGCAAATGCGGCAAGGCCAATGGACCCTTTCCCAAGGCATCATCTATCAATACAACACGCAAGTGGTGGCAGAACGGTTTGTGCAACGGGATTGGCCCGTCACCCTGAATGCCGAGCAACTGAACCGCACAGCCGTCAATCCCGATTTTCTCTCCTTTGAGCAGATCAATCGCCTGATCGAACGGACCGAACGCGAAGGATATGACGCCACCCCGTTGCGGGTGTTGTGGCACGGTCGCCTCTCCCAGCCCGCCACCACTCTGGCCGCCATTCTGTTGGCCTTTCCCTTCACGTTGCGCCTGCCCAGGCGGGGCGGTATTGCCCGTTCCCTGCTGCTGGGGTTGTTGATCGGTTTTCTGCTGTTCATGCTGGCAGACCTGTCGCAGGCGTTGGGCATGGGGGGTCGCCTGCCACCCCTGCTCGCCGCCTGGGCACCCGTGCTGTTTTTTACCGGTATCGGCGGATTTTTGCTGGTCCATCTGGCCGACCCCCGGCGACAAGGTTAAGGAGTATTTTACATGTCCCCCTGGATACAGCGCATTCTGCCCCCGGATCCGCCGATTGCGCCCATGGCCTTTTCCCGGCGGCCCGTGGTACACCGGTTTTGGGCCGTGGGTCTGCTGGCGGCCCTGGTTGGCTTTACCCTGGGTTTTATCTTGTGGTCCTGGCAACAGGGGGTGTTGCCCGCCACCGAGAGCTACCCGATCCTCCAGTCATGGCATGCCCGTGTGCAGATTTTGCTGTTTTTAGGCTCTTTTCTGCTGGGTTTTGCCTTGCAGTCCGGGCCGCATGTCATCGGCGGCCAACCGCCCCCCGCCCAACCGTTGTTGCACCTGTTGTCGGGTTTATGGCTCGGCTTTGTGGTTTCTCTGCTCGATGGCTGGGGCATGGCCATCGGCAACACCTTGATCAGTGTCGCCTATTTGGGCGCGGTCATTTTTTTGTGGCGCATCACCCAGGGGGGTGACCCTCTGCGCCGTCTGCCACGGGGCATTCCCCTGACGGTCTCCTTTCTCCCCCTGGCCCTGGCTCCCTGGCTGACGTTGGCGGATCCCACGGTGGTTCTGTGGGTGTTGTGGTGTGGACCCGTCACCAGTGCCTTGGTGGCCGGGCAGCAATTGATCCAGAATGTCCTGGGCGGTACGCTTCTGCGCGGTGGCTGGGCGCGTCTGTTTGCTCTTGCCCTGCTGGTGGCCTGGCTGTTGTCCACCCTGGCCACCTTTACCGCCTGGGCCACCTGGCCGGTGGCCGCCGTCGCCTGGCTGGTGGTCCTTGGCCTTTTTGTCGCGGGGACGGATCTGGTGCCGGCGGCGTGGCGATTCGGTCTGGCCGCCATCAGCGTCACGCTGGTGTTGGGGTTGCTCTTTGCCCTGATCGCGGCTTTCTGGCTGGTCTGGGCGTTGCCCCCGGATGGGGCCGTGCATCTGCTGGGGGCGGGCATGTTGACAACGTTGATTCTGGGGGTGGTCGCTCGGGTGGTGCGCTTTTTTTCCGGGACCGTCGCGTTGAATGATCGGTTGCTGTGTTATGTGTTGCTGGTCTGGGGGGGTGTTGTCCTGGCCCGGGTTGGCACCACGCTGGGCTGGTCGTTCCCCGAGGGTGGGTTGCTGGCGGTGCTGGGGATGGGCGGGATGATTGTACTGGGCTGGTCAGGTCGCATCGCGCTTTGTTTGTGGCGGATCAGTCGGAAGATTACGCCGGAATTGCGCTGAGTGAAACCGCGCCTGTTGCGTCATAACCAATGCGGGTCCAGGGGGGATCATCCCCCTGGTGGGGTCCAGGGGCAAAGCCCCTGGTGGGGTCTGGGGCGAAGCCCCGCACGAAGCCCCACCCACTCCGAGGTGGATTCGGCATAAAAAAACCCCGGTCTGGATGACCGGGGCGTGTGTCAGGATGCGCGTTGGCGCACCTGCCCAGGGTTCTTGTGTCTTATCCTCTTTTTTGTGGCCTGGAGACCGCTGGTTTGGGCGGTGCCCCGGATGTCTTGGGAGCAGGACTGGACTTGCTGGTGGCTGGACTCGGTTTGCCAGCGGCTGGCTTGCCTCCGGCTGGGGCTGGCTTGCCACCGGCCGATTTGCTGTTCGTGGCCATCTTGGAATACACCCCTTTTGGAAGAGAAATTAAGAACCTGCTGACTTTCGATTCTAGTGGGTCCGGTGGATTTCTTCAAGCAAGTTTTTTTTAAAAATGGGCTTCCGGCCAACCTGGTCCGCTCGCCTGGGGTTGGTTTGTTAAAAAAAGCTTGAACCGCATAACGTTGCGGCTTGACAGCAGAGATTCTCCCCGTATACAAGTAGACAAGGCGACTGGAGGCGTGTTATCGCAGCTTGCCGGGTCATGCTCATCTCAAGGGGAAGGGGAGGAAAATCATTGAACAAATCAGAATTGGTGGATGCCGTGGCCAGCAAGACCGGCTTGACCAAAACGCAGTCTTCGGACGCGATTGATGCGGTTGTGGCGGCGATCCAGGAAACCTTGAAGGGGGGAGAGCAGGTAAACCTGGTTGGTTTTGGGGTTTTCCTGACCGGGGATCGGGCCGCCCGCACGGGTCGCAACCCGCGCACGGGGGAGGAGATCCAGATTCCTGCCGCCCGCCTGCCCAAATTCAAGCCGGGCAAGGGACTTCGGGATGCGGTAGCCTTGCCGAAGGTGGTGGCTCCGGTCAAAGCCACCGTAGAAAAAACGGTTGCCACCGTGGAAAAAACGGTTGCCAAGGCGGAAAAAACGGCGACCAAGGCGGAAAAGTCGGGCAAGAAGGGTAGCAAATAGTCGTGGTTTCTGGTAAAACCTGGCCATCGTCCGGGTGTTGGTGGTATCGCCTGTGAAGGGTTTGGCAGGCGTTTTTTTGTTTGCTCGGGCGGGTAGCTCAGTTGGGAGAGCGTTGGCCTTACAAGCCGAAGGTCGCAGGTTCGAGACCTGTCCCGCCCACCACTGCGCCAAAGGGGAGATGCCGCGTGGCGTGACCCAAAATATGCGCCGTGGTCCATAAAGGGAATCGTCGCCCGTTGACAGCCGGACCGGTTTCGAGTAGTAAATAGCAGGCAGGAGAGAGTGGCGGTTGGATGGCGTTGTCCAGGGTCGCTTTTGCCTGATGTCGCGTTGTTCTTGTGCGGGGGTGTAGTTCAGTCGGTTAGAACGCCGGCCTGTCAAGCCGGAGGTCGCGGGTTCGAGCCCCGTCGCTCCCGCCATTCTTTATTCCTTGAGAATGGACGGGTCAAGTTTGCCGCCAGGCCAGCTTGCCCGTTTTTTTTAGACCGGGTCCCTCTGTGCTGTTTGCCAGAGTGGCCCACCTTTCATGTGCAACAAACAAAGAGTGAGGAACCACACAAATGCAGATTACCGGCATGAAATGGGGAGCCAAACTGCTCAAGTACGTCGATTTTCCTGCGGCGGAAATTTTGGGTGCCGAGGCCAAACCAGAAGAGATCCAGGCCTTGATCGACAAGTACGGCGGTGTGTTGGTGAAACCTGTTTTTAAAGGGGGAATCGGCAAAAAGGGCAAGGCCGGTCTGGTGGGTAAGGCCACCGACGTGCGTACCGCGCTCAAAGAGAAAGAGCGTCTCTATTTTGCCGAACATCGCCACGGCAACGCCGTTGCGAAGTCCGAGGGTGTCACGTATGAAAGTTTCATCAAGGCGGAGTACGAAGTCTATTTTTCCTTGACCGACAGCACCCTCTACCGCGCGCCCACCATGACCATCACCCATCACGGTGGGGTGGACATCGAAGAACTGCCCGCAGACAAAATCATCTCTGTGCCGTTTGATCCGCTGACTGGCTTGAAGGGTTTTGTCATCTCCAACGCCCTGAGCCAATTGGGTGCCCCCAACGAAATCATCAGCCCGCTGGTACAAAATCTGACCAAGCTGTGGGATCTGTTCCACAACTATGGCATGACCGTCCTGGAGTTGAATCCCATTCGCATCGCGCGGGATGCCAACGGTCGGTTGACGCCGGTTGCGTGCGACTTCAAGTGCTCGTTTGATGGGGATGATCCCAACATGGACCGCCTCGGGTTGCCGGATGATCTGGACAATACCGACCTGTCCGAGTATGAATCGGCCGTGAACCAATTGCGTACCTACCAGGGGCAGTCGGACGTCTTTGTCATCAATCCAACCGGTTCGGTGACCGCGATGACCTTCGGTGGTGGGGCCAATGCCCTGGTGACCGAACTGCTGGGCGACGTGGCGACCATCTCCTCGGACTTTGGTGGCAATCCTCCCTATGCCAAGATGAAAGAGATCAGCCGGATCACCTATCAGTATTGGCTGCCGCAGACCAATGTGCTGTTCATCATTGGGGGCAAGGCCAACAACACGGACATTTACGAGACCTTCCGTGCCATGGGTGATGCGTTGCGGGAACATTTTACCGAACACGGTCCGACGCCGCTGTATGTGGTGGTTGGGCGCGGTGGGCCGAATCTGATTCGCGGTTTGGGCTATCTGCGCGATATTATGGATGCGTTGGGTCTGCCCTATGCCATGTTCGGCTTTGACTCTGCCATGAGCGAGGTCATCAACCATGCCATGGCCGCCGACAAATGGATGAAGGCTGGCGGGCGCAAGCTGATTGCCCAAAAGTTGGGTATTCGTTAGCCGGTGGTCGCCCCGGTCCCGGTTCGGACAATGGGCAATGGGGCCAGAGCCAGGGAAGAGTTCATGGGTCGCGTCGGGTCATCCTGACCTGTGACGCGGGTTTCCAATGTTTTCTGATTTCGCGGCGTCGGGTTAATCCTGCGACCGCAGAAAGAGATCGAGGTATGATATGGGACTGAACGACGGTAATTTCATGCACGCCCGAGGCGAGGAGGCCTTCCCCTATTATGTGGGAATTCACTCCCTTGCTGATATGGCCACCAAGCAGGATCGGGTCTGTGTGCTTAACATTTCGGGTGGCGAGAGTTCGACGGTAACGCCGGTCAGCCACGTCTATTCGGGTGGCAACATTGTCTGCGGTACCATGCCGGGTCGGGGTGGCACGGTCATGAAGACCTCCATCGGGGAAATTCCGGTTTACAACAGCATCATGGAAGCCCTGAAGGCGGGTCACAAGTTTAACACGGCGGTGGTCTATGTGCCGCCCGCCGGGGTGAAAGATGCCGTCATCGAGGCGGTGCGGATCAATCCCGAACTGCGCAAGGTGATCATTCTCACCGAGAAGGTTCGGGTCCGGGATGCGCGCATCATTCGCCAGTATTGCCAATGGCGTGGGGTGGATGTGTTTGGGGCCAACTGCCTGGGTGTGGCGGATGCGCACAATCATGTCCGTCTGGGCGGTGCCTTGGGTGGCAGTTCCCCGGAAGAGTCGCTGGTTCCCGGCTCGATCGGCCTGTTTTCCAATTCCGGCAACTTTACCACCACCATTGCCACCTATCTGTTGACGGCGGGTTGGGGGACGACGGTTTCGTTGTCGTCGGGCAAGGATGTCTACATTCATTTTGCCGCGCCGGAATTTACCCATGCCATGCACAATGATTCGCGCACCAAGGCGGCGGTCATGTACATTGAGCCGGGTGGCTACTATGAGCGGGATCTGGAATTCAAGAAGCCGGTGGTGGCCTGCATCGTGGGTCGCTGGAAGGCCAAATTGACCCGTGCGTGTGGTCATGCGGGTGCCATTGCCGGCTCGGGTGATGGTGCGGCGGGCAAAGAGAAGTGGTTCCAGGATAAATTTGGCGTGACGAGTTGCTTTACGCCAGAGGCTCCCATTTGTTCCGCCAAAGGGGCGGTGGTGACGAACATTTCCCACATTCCCCTGGCCTTGACGGCGGTCATGGCGATGAACGGCATCAAGCCGGACTTTGCGCCACGGGGCGATCTTTCGCCCAAGTGCTGGTTCCAGAGCAGTGCCGGATTGGCGTTGCCGGCGGAGTTGGCGGTGCCGGTGGTGCAGGCCATGGCCCCATACGACGAGCAGATTCTCGGCCTGGGCAAACAGGTGGGCACGGTCTTCCCCCGGCAGTCGATGAAGGATTGCTCGGGTGCTTCTCGCATGGATGCGCAGACCCAGGTTTCGCAGGTGCATGGTGTCAGTGTGCTGGATGCCTCCACCCGCACGGTGGAAGAAAATCTGGTACTGTCCATTGTCCGTGAATATCCAGATGCCAATGGCAAGGCGATGGCCAATGTGGCGTTGAATGCCTTTGTCAATCAGAGTGGCTCGGTCCTGTTGGCGGCAGCGGATGCCGCACGGGAAACGGGGAACAGCCCCAACGTGGTGTTGAGCTCCGCCGTGGCTTTGGTGGGGCCCAAAGAGGTGGAGTCGGCGCGGGATGCAGCGCAGGCTTTTATCGATCTGTTCGGTTTGTCCGGTTTGCAGGATCCGGCGGCGGTTGGGTTTAATTTTGCCGCGCAGATCAAGCAGGTTGAGGCCAGTGCCAAGTTGCAGGAAATTCTGGTCTCCGAGAAGGGTGGCAAGCGGGGTCGTGCCATGCTGACGGCCCTGGAGCAACGGGGTGCCAAGTCGGTCTTCATTGATTTTCTGAAGGCGTTGACGGATCGGCAGGGCAATGTGCGGGAGAATGTGGTGTTGGCGGCCATTACCTGCCATCTGGCCTGGGTTCCCTTCATGCACCGTCGTCTGTCGGTCAACACGTTGCTGGCTCTGCCCTGGCATTTCCGCATCATCAGCACCCTGGTGGGTGCGACGGTGCCGAGTGATGGTCAGGACAAGAAGAGCTTCCGTGGCGTGGACAATGCCGACCTGATGAACTCCTGGAGCTTCACGGAAACGGCGTTTTCGGCCTTGCTGGGCTGGAGACCTTCGGAGGAAGAGTTGTTCTCGTTCTCCGTGTTGGTGGGTCTGTTGATCACCAATGGTCCGGGGACCATCTCGGCGCAAGGGGCCAAGGGCGCGGTTGCGGCCGATGGGCCGGAAGTTCCTGGTCGGGTGCAGGTGAACAAGTGCTATATTGGTTTCCTGACCCACGCCGGTTATGCGCACGGTGGTAACGGGTTTGAGGCCATGGCCTTTTTGATGGAGCGGTTCCAGAACAGCGGTCTGAAGGATCCGGGTGATCCGGGCCATGGTCTGGACCTGGAAGCGATGGCTGTGCAGTATGCCAAAGAGTACAAGACCTACAAGCTGAAGGCCAAAACGGCGGGCGAGATGGATCTGATGAAGATTCCGTGCGTCAACCATCCCATCTTCAAAGGCAAGGATGTCAACTTTGACCCCCGCGAAGTCTTTGTGGATGAGTTGTTCAAGCAGCGTGGTTCCTACAACGTGTTCCAGGATTTTTACCATCAACTGGTTCATGCCCTGTTCAAGGCCAAGGTCAGCGCGAACGTCTATTGTGTGAACGTGGACGCCGTGATTGCGGTTCTGCTCTTGAAAATGTTGTGGAAGCCCTATTCGACCGGGGCGGTTTCCGGCGAGTCGCTGGAGCGGGCGGCCTTCACGACCTTCCTCTTCGGGCGCATGTTGGGTAGCGCGGCGGAAATTGACGATCACACCAACCGGGGTCGCAACATGGACACCCGGACGGCGGCGAGTCTGTGCCAGTATGTCGGCTAAGACGGCATAGTGGTTGTGTCACAAAAAAGGTGCCCGGTTGCGGGCACCTTTTTTTCTTTTGGGGGTGTTTGCCATGCAGTGGGCCGATGTGTTGCGGGACCAATCGTTGCAAGATTTACCCTACAAGATTGAATTGAATGAATGGGGGCAGATCGTTATGTCACCGGCATCGAATCGACATGCCAGTCTTCAGGGTGAAGTGTATTGGATTTTGCGGAATCGTATGGCAGGAGGCAAGGTATTGACAGAGTGCTCCGTCGAAACGGATGCGGGTGTCAAGGTGCTGGATGTGGCGTGGTGTTCGAGTGAGTTTTTTCAAAAACAAGGTTTTACAACGCCTTATCCAGAGGCTCCAGAACTGTGTGTGGAAATTGTTTCCCCTTCCAACAGTGACAGACAATTGCGGGAAAAGATGGCACTCTATTTCAGACGCGGTGCCAAGGAGTGTTGGTTGGTGAGCGAGGAAGGACGGGTGCGGTTTTTTTCTGCGGATGGGGAGCAGGAACGCTCTGGTTTGTTGCAGGATATTGGTTCGGTATTGACCTGGGATGCTTGAATCTTCGGCCATACTGACAACCATTTCCGGGGGGGCGGAGAACCGCCCCCCCAGACCCCTCCACCCGTTTTTTGTAATCATGATTGAGGGGGTCCGGGGGGGATCATCCCCCCCGGTGGGGTCCAGGGGCGAAGCCCCTGGTGGGGTTGGGGGCGAAGCCCCCCCAGTGTGGCGCACCTGACCGCCATGAACAATCGCATCCTCGCAGTCGGACTTGCCCTTGCCATCTTTCTCGACACGGCCAGCCAATTGCTGTGGAAAGCAGCCGTTGCAACCCTGCCGTCCACCCCCGATCTGTTCCCTGTGCTCCAGGCGATCCGCACGCAACCGCTTTTCCTGCTGGTCGGCATCCTCTTTCTCTGCCAACTGTTCAACTGGCTAAAAGTCCTGCAACAGGCTGATCTGAGTTTTGCCCAGCCGATCACCTCGTTGAGCTATGTCGCGGTATCGCTCCTGTCGGCCCGGTGGTTGGACGAGTCTCTTGGTTTGCTCAAAGGGATTGGCATTTTCTGCATTCTGGCTGGGGTTTGGCTCATCAGCCAGGGTCAACGGCTGACCGACCCGGCGGGCCTCCCGCCATGAGCGCGTCCTTCTGGGGCATCCTGCTGGTCGTCCTTTGTTCGGTTCTGGAGGGGTTTGCCCAGGTTTGCCTGAAAAAATCGGCCATGGCGGTGGTGGGGCGGTGGCCGTGGCTCACGGTGGGCCTGCTCTTTTTTGGGCTGGAGGCGGTGTTCTACAGTGGAGCTTTGCAGCGGCTGGAGGTCAGCACGGCCTATGCGCTGGGGGCGTTGAGCTTTGTCTCGGTCAATCTTTTTTCGCGTTGGCTGCTGCGGGAAGTGGTGGATACCCGCCGCTGGTTCGGCCTGGGTTTGATTCTGCTCGGTTGCATCCTGGTGGGGGTGCAGGGATGAACGCGCTGCTCCCATCGGTGGCCTGGGTGCCGTCGGCCACGGCCATTGCGCCTGCCCTCTGGGAGAGCTGTTTTCCGCCACCGTTGGAGGGTCGCTGGTGGTATGAGACGCTGGAACAGAGTGGCCTGGAGGATCAATTCACCTTTTTGTATGGGGTGGTCGCGCTGGATGGCCAGGCGGTGGCCATCGCGCCGGTCTTTTTGATGGATTTACCGATTGGGCTGGTGGTGCCACCGGCCTTGTTGCCTCTTTTCAATGGGCTGGGCCGGTTGTTGCCTTCGGTGCGTTACCAGCGCACGGTGTTTGTGGGTTCGCCCTGTGCCGACGAGGGGACGGTCGGCCTGGTGCCGGGGACGGATCGGTTGGCGGTGTTGCGGGCCGTGCAGGAGGCCGTCTGGCAACAGGTGCGCCATTTTCGGGCTTCCATGCTGGTTTGGAAAGATTTTCCCGCCGCGTATGATACCGATTTCGCCCATTTGGCCCAAGCTGCCGGGCTGTTCCGGGTGGTCAGTTTTCCCGGTACGGTGGCCCCGCTGGCCGGGGGGAGCAAGGCGGGCTATCTGGCCGCACTCAAGAGTTCGCGCCGCTACAATCTGAAAAAAAAGTGGCGACGCAGTGCCGAGCAGGTCACGCTGGATATTCAGGTGCAGCAACATCCCGACGCGGCCACGCTCGACGCGGTGTTTGGCCTGTTCATGCAGACCTATGCCAAGGCCAAGGTGCGCTTTGAACGGCTGGGTCGGCCCTTTTTTGACCATATCGCCACCCGGCCAGAGTCCCATTTTATCCTGTTGCGCGAGCGGGCGAGCGGGGAACTGGTCGCCTTCATGCTCTGTTTTGGGTTTGACAATTTTGTCATCAACAAATTTATCGGCATCGATTATCGGCGTCCTCGGGAGTGGCTGCTCTATTTTCGCCTCTGGGAGGCTGTGCTGGATTGGGCGGTGGCGCGGGGTGCGACAGCGATTCAGAGCGGGCAGACCGGTTATGCGGTGAAGATTGAGATTGGCCATCAACTGGTCTCTCTGAACAACTATTGTCGACATCGCAATCCATTGTTGCACCGGATTTATGCCCTGGTGGGGCGAAGCGTGGGTTGGCACACCCTTGATGGGGATTTGGAACGGCACCTCAAGGCGCATCCTGAATGAGTTGGGATTTTATGCGGTCTCGGGAGGTTAAAGGGCGGGTTGACCAAGGCGTGTATCCGTGGCTTCGCCCCGAACCCCACCAGGGCTCTGCCCTGGACCCACAACCATTATTCCAGAACCCGTCAAATCAGCTCGGTTGAGCCGATAGGCTTCAAGGCTATTCGAGTGGTGAGTGCAGGTTTTTGTATGGCACAGCAAGGCAGAGATAATACCTTCGTGATCTACACCAAATGTGTTGCTATTGGTTTCCCGGTCTTGATAAAATGCTGACGGCATGGTCGCAAGGTGTTGCATTCTCGTTTTCGGATAAGGTGGCGCAGGATGATCGCAGAATCACAGCTTTCTGAACCATTTACCCTGGAATTCCTCGGATCGGAACTGCCAGAAAGCATTGTTGCGCGTTTTACGCGGCGTCCGGCGGGGAATGCCCGTTTTGTCGTCACCGTGGCACCGGTGCAGACGGAAGAACAAAAATTGGCGGCGTTGCGCCATGCCATACAAGAGGGTATCGACGATAGTGACGCAGGTCGCGTCACGGATGGGGCAACTGTTTTTGCCGAACTGAAAGCCAGCTTGCCCGTCACCTGACTAATATGGCACAGTTGCGCTTGACAGACCATGCCCGCCAAGATCTGCACAGAATCGGTGCGTTTATCGCCGAAGACAGTCCTGTTAATGCCTCCCGATTCATTGCAAAACTCGAAGAGCACTGTTGGTTGCTGGCCTCGCGTCCGCGTATGGGTCGCCCACGCAACGAATTGGCAGCAGGTCTGCGGAGCCTTGCTGTTGGCAGGTACATCCTCTTTTTCCGGCCAATGACCGACGGAGCAGAGATTGTGCGCATCATTCATGGTGCCCGTGATCTTCAACAGGCCTTGGATGAATCCAGGTGACGTATTGCCGCAGGACTGCCACTAGGTAGAAATGCTAGATCAACTTGTTTTAACAATGTTTTCTTGCATTCCCGCCAAAGTCTCCAAAAAAAAATGAATAGCTTCGCATTTTCTTGTTGACAGTTGGGGGGAGTTTCTATAGATTCCTTCTTCTGGCCGGGGAGGCCGCCTGACACCAACGAGTGCAGGCTATGATCTTTCAAAATCTGGTAATCATCGGTGTGGGCGCACGTCCAAGTGTGAGAAGTCTGTTTTATCAGACATACTCAGCATTGCGACGGTAGTTCACACCAAGACAATGACGAAGCAGCAAAAAACAAAGTCAGTGCGAAAAACTGTTATCAAGTTGGGTTTTCAGACTTTCAAGCAGTAAACTGTTGGAGAGTTTGATCCTGGCTCAGAACGAACGCT
>JADFYM010000050.1 GCA_015233035.1 Magnetococcales bacterium | reverse complement strand
CCTGCCCGGAAGGCCTTCTCTGGGTCGTGCTCAATCTGGACAATCTGGTTGTTCTGGCCGTCTCCCGGATTGCCAGTCAGTTGGCGCGGGCGGGCATCCAGCCCGATTTTTTCTTCGCCATTGATCCCCACGATATTATTTTTCACCGCCGCAATCACCCGCTCCTGATCCGCCTCGCTCAACCCTGTCGAACAAGGCAACGTCAACACCCGAAACCACACCCCATCACTCACCGCCTGCCCTGTCCTGGGCACCGCCCGATAGGGAGCCTGCAAATGGATGGGCTTCCAGAATGCACGGGCGGCAATGCCCTCCTCCCGCAACCCGGCCAGCAACGCCTCCATCCCCTCCTGATCCAGATCGGCCACCACAGCCCCGGAAAACCAGCACGCACTGGCAAAACCCGGTGGCGCGGGAAACGGTTCCAGCCGGGCACACCCCGCAAAGGCGGCATCATAGCGCGCCCGAATGCGCCGCTTGGCCGCCACAAACGCCTCCAAACGTTCCAGTTGGGCACACCCCACCGCCGCCTGTATATTGGTCAGGCGATAATTAAAACCGATCTGGTCGTGATCATACGCCTCGCCCTGCCGCGCCGTGGTCGAGAGATGGCGCACCCGCTGCACCAGGTCGGCCTCCTCGCCGACCACAGCTCCCCCGCCTCCCGCTGTCACGGTTTTATTGCCATTGAACGAAAATACCGTCAGATCGGCCCCCAAAGCCCCCACCAACCGACCCTGCGCCACACTGCCCAAGGCCGCCGCCGCATCGGCCACCACCGGCAAACCATAGGCACGGGCAATCGCCATAATGCGCACCATGTCCGCCGGCAACCCCAGGGTATACACCGGCAGGATGGCCGCCACCCGCCGCCCCGTTGCCACATGTCGCAGCACATCCCCCTCCCGCCGCGTCTCCCGGTACAACACCGCCGCCAACAGGTCGGCATCCAGGGTCCAACTGTCGGGAGCCACATCCAGCAACCAGGGGCTGGCCCCGCAATAAGCAATCGCGTTGGCACTCGCGATAAAGGTCAAGGAAGGCAATATCACCAGATCGTCCCGCCCAACCCCCAGGGCGACCAGGGCCACATGCAGGCCAGCCGTCCCACTGGCCGTGGCCACGGCATGGGAGGCCCCGGCCGCCGTCGCCACCGCCGCCTCAAACCGACCCACAAAAGGCCCCACCGAAGAGACAAACGTGGACTCAATGCACGCTTGCAGATAACGGGCTTCGTTCCCGGTCAGGTCTGGAATGGCAAGCGGAATCATGGCTGGTCTCGTGCTGGTTCGGTGGACGACAGTTGCTGGAGAAACAACAAGGCGGCCTTGTTGTCCGGGTCAACGTGCAAAATCTGTTCAAAGCGTTGCCTCGCCGCCGCCGGATTGCTCGACTCGTTGTGCAATTTACCCAATTTAAGCAAGGTGACCCAGTCGTTTTTGACAATTTTGACAAATCCGCTATAGACCGCCACCGCCTCTTCCCGCCGACCGAGCAGGCGCAACACATCGCCATAATGGGGAATATGGACCGGGGACCACTCGGACAGACGTTTGGCGATGGGCAAGGCCGCCGACAGGTCGCCCTGGGTCAGGGCGATGGTCAACAGGCGTTGCAGGGCATCGGTCGTGAGCAAGGGTGAAGTAATTTTCTCCAGCCAACGGGCCGAACGCGCCGGATCTCCTTCCAACTCCGCCACCATGCCCTGAATCAGCCAGACATATTGCTCCTTGTGGGTGGTGGCCAGTTCTGTCCTGTCGCCCGCCTCCACAGCCTCGGCGGCACTTTTTTCCAACCCCTGGGCAAACGCCAACAAGCGCGCTCCATCCTTCTGCCGGAACAGGTTGATCACCCGGGAACGAATGGCCTGCGGCGTGGCCATGTTCTGGAACAGATATGCCTTGTAATCGGTCTCGGTCTCCGCCAGGATATGCTGATGATCCGCCAACAGACCCTGCCAGGTTTTCTGGACCCCCTCGGGAAAGTCCGCCATCTCCTGCCCGCGCCGGTCCAAAAACACCTGCAACCGTCCGGGCTGATTATCCTTCTTCCACTGGGAGACCAGTATTTTGATCGCCGGATGGGCCTTTTCCTCCTCCATCCGGGCGCGCAACCGTTGGCGAATCTCATCCAGCAGACGGGTCAAGGCGACGGCACTCTCCCGGTATATTTGATAATACCGGCGACCGGCTTCTTCAATCTCCTGATCGGTCCACTCCCGTTCCTTGTCGGGACGCGACAGTTTCAAAAAGTCCGCCACCCCCCACCGCTTGACCAGCAGGGCAAAATGGGCATGGACTTCGTCCAACTCCTGTTCGATCGCATCCATCCGCAGCTTGAATTTAAAATCAGGCGGACGCCCCTTGCGGCCAAAAAACCGTTCATTGCAGTCGAGGGCCTCACTGGTCAGACGCAGCACCTGTTGCACCGCTGTGCGCACACGCAACAACTCCTGCACCACCGTTTCATAATGGTGCATGCGGTCGGCGGTCGTCTCCGGGGGAATGGCGGTCTGTATCCGCTCCCAGACCGAACCCGCCAGCGGGGTCACCACCAGGGTTTCCCAGGGGAGATGGTCCACCTGCGCAATCCGGGCGGCTCCCGGCGCGGGATTGACCACCCGACAGCCCCGCTGCACGGCAAAGGCGGCCAGTTGCTCCAGACTGGGAATGGCACTCAAAAAATCATACCGGGTCTCGGCCTGCCAGCCGCCATTGGTCTCCACCCACAGTTCCAACGGAGCCGCAAAAGGACCGGCCTTGCGCTCTTCGCTGCCTTCGGTATGGGTAAAACCATCCTTGTCAAAACAGAGATCAAACCCGGACAAGACCACCTGGGCAAACCCCATCTCGATGGCCATCCCCAACGCCTGGTGGCTGACGGTGATGCCGGGAAAAGAGAGCGGTCTGGCCGGGTTCAACGCGCTCTCCCAGGGAAATAATTGACCCATGTAGGCACTGGGACCACGCCATTGACTCAGCAGGCGGGGATTGAGATGATAGACATTGACCAGCAGGGTGTGTTGCCAACAGGCCAACATGGCCTTGCTTTGGTGAAAAATAATATCGTGGGGATCAATGGCGAAGAAAAAATCGGGCTGGATGCCCGCCCGCGCCAACTGACTGGCAATCCGGGAGACGGCCAGAACAACCAGATTGTCCCGATTGGCCAAGACCCAGGGAAAGCTTTCCGGCAAGGAAGGCCCCCCGGCCAGCAGGATGGCGGTCTTGCCGGGAAACAGGCCGATCAATCTTTCGGCGGGAATACGGTTTTCCGCCAGATTTTCCAGCCCTTTGATCATGAAAACACGGCTGCCCAACTCCCGGTTGGCCGTGGTCTGATACTGGCTGATC
This sequence comes from Magnetococcales bacterium, assembly GCA_015233035.1. Lineage (GTDB taxonomy): Bacteria > Pseudomonadota > Magnetococcia > Magnetococcales > Magnetaquicoccaceae > Magnetaquicoccus. The sequence continues at coordinate 16,161 of JADFYM010000050.1, read as the reverse complement.
TGCTCTTCAAACGTCTTCCAGGTGGTGAAATATTCCTCAAAAAAGCCATCCAGCACGGCCAATGATTTGATGCGGTAGACATGCCCCAGATAGCAATAGTCCTGCAAGGCCAGCTCTTTGGCCACCTCCAGCCAGCCATCGGGGGCACACACTTGGACGGCATTCGGCAGGTCTGCGGGAAAATCGGCCTCCTCTCGCAAAATGTCCACCAATTCGGGATATTCGATAAACAGATAGCGCGATCCATCGGCCAACCCCTGGGCGAGCAGCCAATGGAGCAACCGCCCGGAGTCCGTCCCGACGATCAGGTAGAGCGCGTCTTTTTTTTGCAATGTTTCGCCGAAGTGACGATGGTAAAAAGTATCGGCACCCGATTGGGAAAATATTTCCTGGTTGATGGCGGGCAGATAATATTCGCCAAAGTTGTTTTGCAAAATGGGACCGAAATCCATCCGCTTGCGCTCCGTGACCGTTTCGACTGCACCCATGCGGCCCCGCCAGCAGGCCGTGACCTTCCACCCTCTGACAGGGAAGCAATTTTCTGGCCAGACGCAATCTTGGTTACCCACACGACACACTTGCGCGATGCCGGACTGGCAAGCCCAGGCAGGTTGCCTTCTCGGTCTGTCTTGGTGTCTCAGTGCGTGCCAAGCAAACCTGACCCGAACACATCCGCAAGGGAACGCGCATCCAGCACCAAGTCAACCCACTGTTCCAGGGTACCTGAATCTGCAACAGCGATTTTTTCGTGGACTGCGGCGGGCAACTCCCCAAAACGCCGAGTCAACAGGCGTACAAGGATGTCCACCTTGCCTTCCTGGCGAAGGCCTTCCGCTCCAGGCATGTTGGAGAGTTCCTCTTTTGACATGGATCGCGCCACAGACGCAAACCACTCCCTGCGCCCCAGATCCATCACATACTCAGGCGTCAACCCGATTGGTTCCAGATTTTCCAATGCACCTTTCATGCGTATGCTCCTGATGCCAAACATTACGTATTCGTGTTGAAGGGATGTGTTAGATAAACGATATCGATCTACACATTTAAAAGCTTTTTGCCACTCCTGATCCCGACTGGCAAAGCACTTCCAGATGGCATTGTGCGGTACGTCTGGCAATTCGTTCAGCAAAATGATGCCCAGAGAGTCAAACAATGGGAGCCCGGAGGCGTAAACACCCGCCTTGTCTGTCTGCACAAACCAGAACCGTTCCAGGATACCCGTGTTCGGCGTCTTCGAAAGCAGCAAAAAACTCTTCAGATCATCGCTCCCCAGTTTTCGCTTGTTCCGATAGAGATGGCCATCGACAAACAACTGTGCAATCACGTCCTCCGTCAGGCTCTCTGTAAACTTGAACTCGAGCAACAGCTCCCTGGCCATCGTATCGCGCATTCCATCTGTCAGCCATGCCTTCTGCGCCTCAGTCCACTCCGCACCTTCCCGGCGCAGCAGGATGATGTCTGCCTTGGGCGAGCCACTGGTCACATCTATCTCTGTCTGGACAACGATACCAACTGCCGTCAGAGGTTCCTCCACCGCCTGAGCCAACAGGCGGTGCCAGTGCGTTTTGCTGTTGATGTCCATCTGGATGTCATGGGAGTCCGTCATCTCTCTTCCATCCTGTGCATCGTGCTCCAAGACCCGGAACAAGTCCGTATACCGACAACCATGTATGTGGATGATGCCCCCAACTGAGCAGGGAAGCAACCTTTATCGACGGATCGGCCAGGGGAGTCGACGGTTCCGCCTCAGTCTTTGTCGCAAGTGACTCATTTTGCCTTGTGGCGGCACCTATTTCCCCCCCACAGTCAAGTTGCATTCATTCAATAATGGATTATGGCAGAGGAGTGACACTGTAGCAAAAATGCAATCCCTGTTCGGATTTAGAAGATTTAACCATTTTAAATCAATCAATTACACCATCAATCTCCGTCCAAAAAAAAGATGGCACACAGATTGCTAATTCAGAGGCTAGGGAAAGGGCATGACCACAGGACTGCCCTGTCACAGAAGCACAGAGCTTGCCGACGTTAATGAAAAAAATGCAGCGAAACGCGATTTTCTCTTGACGTTCCCTATACACATGCTTACAAACACTCTCTAGCGGGTGTGTTGCGGATTGGCAGCAGGGTGTTGCATAAAAAACACAGTTCCGTTCATCTGGTCCTTCGCCACTTATGGATTTTATCAAATCGGGTGTGTCATATGCGGCAAATCACGCAAAAAAGATTGACATCTTGCCCGTGTTGACTTAGCATCGCGGGCGGAAGTTGACTTATGTTAATTTTCAATAATTTATTGTCCGGGGTGCAGGTCCATTGCGGTGGACGCAGGAAAAGATCGCAAGAAAAGTTAACGTGAATTACAGGCAGTAAACGGTTCCACAGGAAGTCATACATTCGAGTATATGGTACCGTATCTACCCTCTGGGGTGTCTTAGGTTGGGGGTCTTGAAAAATTTCGATGGAAGGTTTGTATCATTCTCCTTGTTATGGATCTCGCTCTTTTCGCCCTCGCCGGTCGCGGGTCGCCCTGGGTTTTGCCGCCGGGTGTACCGCTCTTCTCGCTCATGCAGGCCTCGCGCCTCGGATTTTTGTTGTTGGACTGACTTTGGATCAATCTTTTGTCGGAATGTTGGGGAGAAACACATGAAATATCCTGTATCGGCCACTCTCATTGCTGCGGGAGTGTGCGCAACCGTTGTCTCGTTTGCCTTGGCCAACACGGCCTGGTCGGCAGACGAAGCGGCGGCGAAGGCCACGGCACGGCAAAGCGACTGCTTCCGCTGCCACACGGTAGACCCCGGGAAGAAGGAAAAGGATGGCCCAACTTGGCGTTCGGTGGCCGAAAAATACAAGGGCAAAGATGTGGCTGCATCCAAAGCCAGATTGACGGCGCACATCACCTCCGGCGAAAAGGCCAAATTTGCGGACGGCCACGAGGAGGAGCACAAAATTATCAAGACCCAGGATCCGGCGGAAATCGGCAACCTGGTCGAGTGGATTCTGTCGTTAAGCAACTGAGAACAGCACAAATCAACCGGTCGTCGGGGTGCATGACACCCTACACAAGTTATCAAGTTATCAAGGGGATTGAGTATGAAATTTTTATGGCGAATCGCGATGGTGTGCGTTTTCAGTGCCGGCATGGCCTGGATCGTCCCGGCCTGGGCAACAGAACAGGCCTTGCAGCCTGGCCAACTGCTCGTCAGTGGCAAGGTGTTGGAAGGCAGAGATGTTTGTATGCATTGTCATGATGAAAACGATCAAAAACCGACCATGACCATCCTGAAGACCCGGCATGGGGTCAAAGGCGACAAGCGCACCCCCGAATGTCAGGGTTGCCACGGTCTCAGCGACAGTCACATTCACAATGCCGGTGGTGGCCCTGTGCGCCCGAAACCGGATATGACCTATGGCCCCAAATCCGAGCATGATGCGACGGCCCGGTCCGAGAAATGCCTCGGTTGTCACGAAGGTGGCAAGCGGATGCATTGGGCGGGCAGTCAACATCAGGGTCAGGATGTCGCCTGCAACTCTTGCCACAACATTCATGCGGCGGACGACAAAGTGTTGGACAAGACGGTCCAGCGCGAAGTCTGCTTCAAGTGCCACAAGAATGAGCAGGCCCAGGTGCATCGCCTCTCTACCCATCCGTTGGATGCGGGCAAGATGTCTTGTTCCGATTGCCACAACCCGCATGGTTCGGTTGGACCCAAGCTGCTGGTCAAGAACACCGTCAACGAGACGTGTTTCACCTGCCATGCCGAAAAGCGCGGTCCTTTCCTGTGGGAGCATCCGCCGGTTGCCGAAGATTGCCTGAATTGCCATACCCCGCACGGGTCCAATGTTACCCCGTTGCTGAAAAATCGTGCGCCCTTCCTGTGTCGTGAGTGTCACAGCGGTCATGGTGCCCCGTATGATGGTTCCAAGCTCCCGACTGCCGCTGCGGGTGGCGTCACGCTGCTGTTGCACGGATGCGCCAACTGCCACTCCCAGGTGCATGGTTCCAACCATCCCTCGGGATCGTATTTTCAGCGCTAATCGACACTGTTATCGGATATGGAGACGTTCATGAACACAACTCAATGTCGCTTCGTTACGCGCAGAAATACCGTACTGGCATTGTCTGCCATCTTTGTCGGCCTCTCTCTGGCTTCTGTTGCCCAGGCCGAACAACGCCTGGAGGGCGAAGATGCCCTCGACAAATTGACCAAGCCCGTCAGCAAGGTGGAGTTTGGCGTGGGTAATGTCACGCGCAACTCCCTGGCGGGTGACTATACCGGCCTTGGTGACAAGGGGGCCTATGCCATTGGCAGCCTCGATCTGCGGGGCGGCGATGCCTACGACAGCGGCGGCACCCAGCGTTGGCGGATCAGGGGCGAAAGCCTGGGTCTGGATTCGCGCCGCATTGACGCCGAATATGGCGAGCAGGGCAAATACAAGGTTCGGGCCAGCTTTGACGATATTCCGAAAATGCGCTCGGACACGTATCAAACCCCGTTCAACGGTGTGGGTGGCAACAATCTCACCCTGCCCGTGGGATGGGTGGCCAATGTGGGTGCCCCCACCACCGCCACGACCAATGCCGCCAGTATGAACCTGTCCGGCATGCACAACGTACAGATCGGGACGGATCGCAAGAAGGGTGAGGGTGGCGTCAGCGTCAATATCACCCCAGAGGTCGAGTTCTCGGCTGGCTACAAGGAAGAAAACAAGGACGGCACCAAGATTACCGGTGGGATTACCGGTTCCAGTTCTAGCTACGCTTCCACGTTGCTGCCGGAACCGGTCAACTACAACACCCGGCAATTTGATGCCAACCTCAGCTACAATACCAAAAAGGGACAGTTCCAGTTGGGCTATTATGGTTCTCTGTTCGAGAACAAGAACAAGGCCCTGGACTGGCAGAACCCCTGGGCCACCAACGCGGGTACCGGTGTTGTCGGCGGGATCGCCCAGGGTCAGATGGGTCTGGCCCCGGACAATCAGTTCCATCAGTTCAATGCCAGCGGCGGATACAACTTTGACAAGAACACCCGTCTGACCGTCAATGCGTCCCGTGGCGTCGGCACCCAGGACCAGACTTTCCTGCCCTACGTGATCAGTCCCACCAACGTGACCGGATCGGTCATCACAGGCGGCCCGTTGGGTCTCAATCTGCCCACCACGTCGCTCAGTGGCGAGGTGGTCACCACCAATCTGTACACCAAACTGACCGCTCGTCCCATCGACAAGCTGAACGTGGCCGCTTCGTACAAGTATGACGACCGGGACAATCAGACCGCGTCCAAGGCATACTACGGGATCCTGAATGACGGGGCGTCGCTGGTTCCAGATTCCTATACGCCGGGTTACCAGTTGTCGCAGTACAACATAGCACGCGATGTCAAGAAGCAGACGGGCACCCTGGAAGCCGACTACACCTTCCTGCCCCGCACCGCTGTCAAGCTGGGCTACGACTTCCAAGAGATCGACCGCACCTACTCGGAAACCGACGAGACCAAAGAAAACACCTTCCGTATTGGTCTGCGCAGTACGTCGGTTGAGTCTGGTTTTGCGGGCGGCATTGGTTACCTCCATGCCGAGCGCACGCAATCGAACTATACCTACTTCGCCACGGACAGTGCCCTCGCCGGGGGCTTCAGCCCAGGTAGCGTGGGTCAGCAGAAATACATGTTTGCCAATCGCGACCGCGACAAGGTACATGCCAATGTCAGCTATACGCCGCCTGCCTTGGCCAAGCTCACCTTGCAGGCCGATGTGGGCATCAATCATGACGATTACAGCAAATCCCTCTTCGGCATGATCGACGATCGGGGCTGGAACACCACCCTGGATGCGACCTATGCCTTCTCGGAGGTCTTCGCTGCCTCAGCCTTCTATACCCACGAGAACACCAAGGCCGACCAACTCGTGCCAGCCTCGGGAGCCACCATAACGCTGCCTCTGGCGTATGGCTACAAGCTGACCGATGAGACAGACACGTTCGGTGTGGGCGTCAAGGACAAGGGGTTGATGGACGGCAGGCTCGAGCTGGGCGGCAACGCCTCGGTGGTCCTGGCCAAGACGCAGTATGATGAAAGAAATGTCAATGGCTACAATACGCCCGTCCTTCCTCTGCCCGAAATCACCAGCCACGCCTACACCCTGGGGGTTAATGGCCGGTATGAGGTGAGCAAAAATTCGGCGGTCAAGGCGAGTTATGTCTGGCAGAAACTGACGAGTGCTGACTGGGGCACGCAAGGCATCCAGAACACCACTGTATCCGGGGTGTTGCCGGATGGGGAGCAGGCTCCCAATTATACCGTGCAGTTTCTGGGCATTTCTTATCAACACACCTTCTGGTAGGTTGCGCACTCCGCAGCGGGAGATTCGTGACGACGCGACGGTGCGTCGCGAGTCTCCCGCTCGCGTGAATATGTTTTGGAAAGTTTGGTATTGGCCCATGGGAGGGCATTATGGAAAACAACAAACCAGGCCTATTGAAGCGTATTTGGACCGTATTGCGGCAGCCAAGCGCGAAATATTCTCTGCTGACCATTGTATCGGTCTCTTTTATCGTCGGCATCCTCTGCTGGGTCGGGTTTGAAGCGGGGCTGGCGTCCACCGCCAATCTGGATTTTTGCATGTCCTGTCACGAGATGGCCGATACGGTGGGCAAGGAATACAAGCAGACCATCCACTACACCAACCGGACCGGGGTGCGGGCCATTTGCCCGGATTGTCACACCCCCAAGCCCTTTGTTCGCCATATGCTGCGGGAGATGAAGGCTGTCACGGAACTGATCGGCTCGATCCGTGGCACCATCAGCACCCAGGAAAAGTTTGATGCCAAGCGGATGGAGATGGCCACGCACGAATGGGAAACCATGAAGGCGACCAATTCCGCCGAGTGTCGCAACTGCCACAGCTTTGATGGCATGGACGCCAAAAAACAAAAACCCAAGGCCAGGGAGAACCATGCCAAGGCCAAGGAAGAGGGCAAAACCTGCATCGATTGCCACAAGGGCATCGCGCATCTGCTGCCAAAGGAGTACAAGAGCGACGATGAAGAGTGATGCGTACTACGACACAAAACAGTTGGTGTATAATATAAAATTTCGACTTCTTTTATGGAGCGTGTAGACATGAAACTCAGAAAGAATCTTTTGGCGGCCAGCCTGCTCGGTCTGGCGGCAATGATCGGGGGAGGGGCTACGGCCCAAGCAGCGGCATTGACATTGACAGGGGCTGGCGAGTGGAATGACGCAGGTACTACCGGCGTGGGTGCTCCCGCTGGTGGCGACAGTGTTGCTCTCGCTGGCAAGCAATTGACCATCAGCTTCAAAGGGGCCACCACTGGCGGACCCAATGTTGCCGTGGGTGCCATCACGGATGCCACCGCCGGAGGCAAGCTCATCATCTCCTCCAATACCTCCACCGCCTCGACCGCCACGGTCAATGCGTCCATCGCATCCATCAGTGTGGGGAGCGACGCCATCAGCATCGCCGGCAGCAATTCCAAGGCTGGCTCGGTCATTGCCACCGTCACGGGTGGTCTGACCACCACGGGTGCCGTCACGGTGACCGCCGGTAACGGCCATTATGCCGTTGACACGGCGGCCCTCAATGCGATTAATGCGGCCAGCTTTCTCACCAACCTGACCGATGTTGGGGCCTCTGCTGGTGCGGCTACCGCCGCCCGCGCGGCGGCCCTCGCCGTCATCAACTCCACTGGCTATATCAGCGGCACCGTCAGTAACGCTATTCTCACTGCTGTGAATGCCAACGGCGGTGTCAGCCTGACCAGCAATAACTTGGCCGCACAGGCCATTCAAGCCGATCTCGCCAGTGCAACCAAAACCGTTGCCACGGCCATTACCACTGCGATGGGCTATACCACTCCTGCCTCTGCCTCTGCCGCCGCCACGGCCGCTTCTCTCAATGCCAGAAATGCCGTCGCCGCCCTGGTTGGAACGACCAACTATACGTCCGATGCGGTGAAATCTGCCGTCAGTGCGGCTGTTTTGGCCAATGGCGGCAGCAGTGCCGCTGCCAGTGAAGCGGCTCAGCTCGCCTACAATGCCATGGTCGGTGTCACGAATGCCTCTGGCGTCAGCTCGAGTGGTCTCGCATATAGTACCCTCACCAGCAATCTCGGTCTCTCCACCGTCGTTAGCACCATGGTCGGTGCCAACGGTGTCGCCACTCCGGCGGGCACACCGATTACTCCGGGTGGGACATTCGCCCCGGCTGCGGCTGTCGCCAGCCTGGGTGTCCCCAATGCCTATTTGCAGGTGGGTGGTGACATCAAGACGGGCGGCATGACCCTCGTCAACTCCAATTCCTCGCCTGTGGGGGGCTCAGCCTACCTGCAAATTGTCGGCACGGCAGGACAGACCATCAGCGGCACGATCAACGGTGGCACCACTCTCCCCAATACCGGTACGACCACTGGCGAAATTGATATCGCGGCAGGTACTTCTGCTGCCACCCCCTACGTACTGGGCACTGTAAGCAATAGTGGCACAGTCACCTTCTCCGATTCCATCGGTCAGACAAGTTCGCTCAGCAAGATCGCGATCACCTCCCCTGGTACGGTGAACTTTACAAAAGATGTCTCGGTCAAGACTCTGAGCATCACGGGTGGTACACTTGCCCAGGCGGTAACAGTGACTGATGCTGCCACCATTGCGGGTGCCGTACCCTATACCGCTGGCGTGGCCGGTACGACCACGGTCACAGTCAGCGGTTCTTTGACCGGTCAGAAGACCAGCGGAGGTCTGGGCTCTGTGTCTCTGAGTATTACCGGCGGTGTGGGTACGACCGGCGGTCCCGCCGCTGCCGCTGGCGGTGCGGGGGGGGCCGTCACCTTTACGGCAGCTCAACTCCTGGTCGGTAGTGCCACCGTGGCTGGCGGTGCGGGTGGACAAGGTGGGTTGACAGCCGGTTTTGGCGTGGGCGGCGTCGGCGGTAGTGCCACCGCCACCTTCAGCGGGGGCATGTTTGGAAGCCTGACAGTGAAAGCGGGTGCTGCGGGTTCCAAGGGGACTACTGGGATCTTGGGCGGTGCAGGCGGTAACGCGACAGCCACTGTTGCGGGTTCCGTCAGCAATGGTGTGACCATGTCGAGTGTCGCAGGTGAAACTGCCACATTGAACCTGGTAGGCGCGTCTGCCAGTATCGGTGCCGTTTCCGTAGGCAGTGCCGGTACGCAGAACATCTGTGTGGGTAGTGCTTTGAGTTGCGGCATTGGCGGCGGTTCTGCCACCAATGCCAGTGTCACGTTCCTCAACGATGTTGGTGGCACTACGAACACCATGACTACCTTCCAGGTCCAGGACGGCAGTTCGGTGTATTTGACCAAGACAGGTGGTACGACCATCAAGGCAACGAATGATTATATCGGCAATGGCAGTAAGTTGTATATCAGTGGTGGTACGCTCGTCCTGACCGGCACCAACCTTGACCTCTCGCACACCGCTGCCGGAACTTCCCAACTGTTTATTAACATGCCGGTCTCGGCCATGACCAATGGGACTGTGATCAATGCCACGGGTGTGGGTACTGCTGGTACCATCCAAACTGGTATTGTCAATGTGGTGCCGAATATTGCCATGACTTCCGGGTCTATCACCTTGGTTGACACCAACAACGCCCCGATTGCTGGTCTCGCCTCCGGTGCCGTTGCGACTGCCAGTGCAACCCGATGGACGGTTAGCAATACTGCCCTGGCAACCTACACCATCTCCCAGAATGCCAGCAACGACCTCATCTTGACGGCTGCCCCGGTCACCAACCTCGGCACCGTCGCGAGCACGCTCAAGGTGGACCAGAATACGGCCGGTGTACTGCGGTCCATCGCCAGCGGCCTGTCTGGTCAGGCACAGAGCAACTTCGGCACGATCCTGACCACCAAGACCGGCAGTGCGATCGTGGATGCCGTCAACAAGGCACGGCCTGACTCCGCTGGCGTTTCGGCCGCCACCACGACGGCCGCCAACACCATCACCAACGTGGTGGTGGGCCATCAGGGCGAAATGGTTGCCTCAATGGGTTCCTTTGGCCTGCAAAAGTATGTCATGACGGCGGATGCCTCCTCCCCGACCGGGGTCAGCTCGGGTGGTTCCGCCTTGAGCAAAAACCTTTGGGTGAAGGGTTTCGGCTCTCATTCAGACCAGGACACCCGCGATGGTATCACGGGTTACAGCTCCGGCGTCCTGGGTGCGGCCTTTGGTATAGATGGCAAAATGGATGACAACAAACTTGTTGGCATCTCCTTCAGCTATGCCAACGTGAATGTGGACGGCAACAATGCTGGCCAGTCGAACACGAAGTCGGACGTCAATCAGCTCACCGCTTATGGCACCCTGTTGATGAAGGAATATTATATCAACGGCTCCGTGGGTTATGCCCATGGTGAAAACACCACCAAGCGGGCCACGCTGGTCGATACCGCCGTCGGCACCTACAATTCCGACACCATGTCCGCCTCCATCGGGGCAGGTATGCCCAAGGATTTCGGCACCTATGCGCTGATTCCGCAAACCAACTTGGCCTACAGCCACATTGAGTCGGCCAAGTATACGGAGAATGGTGCCAGCCCGCTGACGGTCACCCCAGGCGATCTGGATGTCCTGCATTGGACAGCCGGTGTTGCGGCCATCAGCAAGTCCAAGCAGTCTACCTACACCATGGCCACGGGTGCCCACCTGATGGCGGATTGGGATGTCACCCAGGCGAAGGTTGAAGGAGCCTCCCAGTATGGTTCTGGAACGCCCTTCCAAACCAACGGTGCAAAGCCAGCCGCCCTGGGTGGAATCGGCGGTCTGAACCTGGATATTGCCAGCAACGATGGCGTCTATGGCGTCTCCGTGGGCTACGATGCCAACTTCCGGCCAGACTTTATCTCCCACACGGGAGAAGTCAAGTTCCGCATGAGCTTCTAATCTGAGTTTTGCAGAAGCTTCGCTGGATTTTACTGCGGTTGTGTTGAACAAAAAGCCCTGGGCGCGTGCTGCGCCTGGGGCTTTTTTTGTGTGGTGCATACCCAGAATCGGCAAGAAAAAAATGGATTTCACTGGCTGCACAAAACGGGTATACTGCGATAAATAGTGCCACAATCGGGAGGAACGACCATGACACACGCCGCGACGTTTGAAGATGTTTGGGCGATGATCCGGGAAACCACCACGCAACTGCGGGAAACAGCCGCATTTGTGCGGGAAATGAGCGAGAAGGCTGATCGCCGAAATGAGGAGACTACCGCACAGATCAAGGAAACCGGCATGCAAATGAAGGAAACCGACATGCAAATGAAGGCCACCGACATGCAAATGAAGGAAACCGACAAAAAAATCAAGGAAGTTTCCACCCTCGTTGGCAACCTGGGTGGCCGCTGGGGGGAGTTTGTCGAGGGGTTGATTGCGCCATCCTGCATTGCCATGTTCACAGAACGCGGTATTCAGGTGGATGAGGTCTATTCCCGGGTCAAAAAAACCATTGCCGGTGAGCGTATGGAGATTGACCTTCTGGTAGCCAATACGGTCGCTGCCGTGCTGGTCGAGGTCAAGAGCGAACTGCAAGTGGAAGACGTGCGCATCCACCTGAAACGATTGCAGCGGTTTAAATCGTTTTTCCCCCGCTATGCCGCCTGTCAGGTATACGGTGCCGTGGCCGGGATCGTCATCGACTCCTCTGCCGATCAATTTGCCATAAACCAGGGGTTGTTCGTCATCGCGCAGTCTGGGGATACGGTGCATATCGCCAACGACGCGGCTTTCGTGCCCAGGACGTGGTGAATGACGGCAAGGGCCCTGTCTGCACCTCGACTTTGGCCAACAACGATGGTGTTTATGGCGTGTCCGTGTGCTACGATGCCAACTTCCGGCCAGACTTGATCGTCCACACGGGAGAAGTCAAGTTCCGCATGAGCTTCTAATCTGAGTTTTGCAGAAAAGCTCACCGTTTCACTGTCGTTTTGTTGAACAAAAAGCCCTGGGCGCGTCATGCGCCTGGGGCTTTTTTTGTGTGGTGCATACCCAGAATCGGCAAGAAAAAAATGGATTTCACTGGCTGCACAAAACGGGTATACTGCGATAAGTGGTGCCACAATCGGGAGGAATGACCATGACACACGCCGCGACATTTGAAGATGTTTGGGCAATGATCCGGGAAAATGCTGTGCAACAACGGGAAAATGCTGCACAAATGCGGGAAATGAACGAGGAGACCAACCGCAAGATCCGGGAAATGAACGAGGAGACCGACCGCAAGATCCGGGAAGTGAGCGAGGCAACCGACAAAAAAATCAAGGAAGTTTCCACCCTCGTTGGCAACCTGGGTGGCCGCTGGGGGGAGTTTGTCGAGGGGTTGATTGCGCCATCCTGCATTGCCATGTTCACAGAACGCGGTATTCAGGTGGATGAGGTCTATTCCCGGGTCAAAAAAACCATTGCCGGTGAGCGTAGGGAGATTGACCTTCTGGTGGCCAATACGGTCGCTGCCGTGCTGGTCGAGGTCAAAAGCGAACTGCAAGTGGAAGACGTGCGCATCCACCTGAAACGATTGCAGCGGTTTAAATCGTTTTTCCCCCGCTATGCCGCCTGTCAGGTATACGGTGCCGTGGCCGGGATCGTCATCGACTCCTCTGCCGATCAATTTGCCATAAACCAGGGGTTGTTCGTCATCGCGCAGTCTGGGGATACGGTGCATATCGCCAACGACGCGGCTTTCGTGCCCCGGACGTGGTGAATGACGGCAAGGGCCATGTCTGCACCTCGACTTTGGCCAACAACGATGGTGTTTATGGCGTGTCCGTGTGCTACGATGCCAACTTCCGGCCAGACTTGATCGTCCACACGGGAGAAGTCAAGTTCCGCATGAGCTTCTAATCTGAGTTTTGCAGAAAAGCTCACCGTTTCACTGTCGTTTTGTTGAACAAAAAGCCCTGGGCGCGTCATGCGCCTGGGGCTTTTTTTGTGTGGTGCATACCCAGAATCGGCAAGAAAAAAATGGATTTCACTGGCTGCACAAAACGGGTATACTGCGATAAGTGGTGCCACAATCGGGAGGAATGACCATGACACACGCCGCGACATTTGAAGATGTTTGGGCAATGATCCGGGAAAATGCTGTGCAACAACGGGAAAATGCTGCACAAATGCGGGAAATGAACGAGGAGACCAACCGCAAGATCCGGGAAATGAGCGAGGAGACCGACCGCAAGATCCGGGAAGTGAACGAGACAACCGACAAAAAAATCAAGGAAGTTTCCACCCTCGTTGGCAACCTGGGTGGCCGCTGGGGAGAATTTGTCGAGGGGTTGATTGCGCCATCCTGCATTGCCATGTTCACAGAACGCGGTATTCAGGTGGATGAGGTTTATTCACGGGTCAAGAAAACCATTGCCGGTGAGCGTATGGAGATTGACCTTCTGGTGGCCAATACGGTCGCTGCCGTGCTGGTCGAGGTCAAAAGCGAACTGCAAGTGGAAGACGTGCGCATCCACCTGAAACGATTGCAGAGGTTTAAATCGTTTTTCCCCCGCTATGCCGCCTGTCAGGTATACGGTGCCGTGGCCGGGATCGTCATCGACTCCTCTGCCGATCAATTTGCCATAAACCAGGGGTTGTTCGTCATCGCGCAGTCTGGGGATACGGTGCATATCGCCAACGACGCGGCTTTCGTGCCCCGGACGTGGTGAATGACGGCAAGGGCCATGTCTGAACCTCGATTTTGGCCAGCAACGATGGTGTTTATGGCGTGTCCGTGGGCTACGATGCCAACTTCCGGCCAGACTTTATCTCCCATACGGGAGAAGTCAAGTTCCGTATGAGCTTCTAAACCGCACCCAGCATGGGATGCGTAGTTTTTCAAACGTCATTCCCGCGCAGGCGGGAATCCAGGTGGTACCTGCGAGATCTGGATCCCCGCCTACGCGGGGATGACGGAGACTGCGAAACCTGGATCCCCGCTTTCGCGGGGATGACGGAAACTACGCATTCCGAAATAGGTGCGGTTTAATCTGAGTTTTGCAGAAGCTTCGCTGGATTTTACTGCGGTTGTGTTGAACAAAAAGCCCTGGGCGCGCCATGCGCCTGGGGCTTTTTTTGTGGGTGCCCCCAGATCGGTAAGAAAAAATGGATTTCATATGTCACGTAAAGCGGGTACACTGCGATGAGTAGTACCACAATCGGGAGGAATGACCATGACACACGCCGCGACGTTTGAAGATGTTTGGGCAATGATTCGGGAAAATGCTGTGCAACAACGTGAAAATGCTGTGCAACAACGTGAAAATGCTGCACAAATGCGGGAAATGAACGAGGAGACCGACCGCAAGTTTCAGGAGACCGACCGCAAGATCCAGAAGATGAACGAGGAGACCAATCAAAAGCTCGCCAGACTTGGCGACCGATTGGGAGAGTTTGTGGAAGGATTGGTTGCCCCGGCCTGCAAAACCCTGTTTGCGCAAAGAGGCATCCCGGTGCATAAAGTCAGCCGACGGGTGGAGGCCGATCTGTCTGGAGGCCGCCATATGGAGATCGACCTGTTTGTGGTCAATACCGACGCGGTGGTTCTGGTGGAAGTCAAAAGCAAACTGGCGGTGGAGGATGTGCGGGAACATGTGACACGCATGGCCGAGTTCAAGGAATTTTTCCCGGAATATGCCAACAAGCGGGCCATCGGCGCAGTCACCGCCATGGTGATTGAAGAAAATGTGAGGCGTTTCGCCATCAGCCAGGGGTTGTTTGTCATCGAACAGATGGGGGACACCTTGCGCATGGCCAACGACGAGGCTTTCGTGCCCCGAACGTGGTGAATGGCGGCAATAGCCATGCCTGAACCCCGATTTTTTTCAACAACCATGGTGTTTATGGTGTGACTTTGGGCTACGATGCCAACTTCCGGCCAGACTTGATCGTCCACACGGGAGAAATCAAGTTCCGCATGATACCAAATTGCAATCAGACGGGTAACGGCGTTGGCTGCGTCGTTACTGCACGCGGTCGTGCGTGACACTTCCTTATTCCGTCATCCCCGCGCAGGCGGAAATCCAGCCAGCCCCACAGAACTCCTGGATTCCCGCTTGCGCGGGAATGACGATAACGGGTGTCCGTGCCTGTCTCCTTGTTCCCCGTTCGATTGCAATTTGGTATGAGCTTCTAATCTTAGCTTTGCAGAGGCTTTGTTAGGTTTTCCTGCGGTTTTGTTGAACAAAAAGCCCTGGGCGCGTCATGCGCCTGGGGCTTTTTTTGTGTGGTGCCCCTGGATCGGCAAGAAAAAATGGACAGGGTGAATTTGTTCCAGACCGGAAACGATGCAGAATCACGGCGGTACTGTTTTTGTCTGGACATCTCCGACTGGCTCTGGTATGAGCGTCTGACGTAAACATCTTGCGGGTGGGTCGTTGGGCATGGAAAGCATCGTGGTGCGACCTGTGGTGCGGTCGGAAGAGCCTCGCTACCAGGAGTTGATGCAGACACACCATTATTTGGGCAGTGGTCACAAGATTGGTGAAACCCTTTGGTATGTGGCAACCTGCGATGATGACTGGGTTGCCTTGGTGAGTTTCTCGGCAGCCGCATGGAAATGCAGTGCTCGAGACCGTTGGATTGGCTGGGATTTCCGCCACCAATACGACCGGTTGAAACTGGTGGTCAACAACAGTCGTTTCCTGATTCTGCCCGACTGGCACCGACCAAACGTGGGGTCGAAGGTTCTGTCGCTGTGCGTTCGGCGATTGGCTGACGATTGGCTGATGCGCTTTGGACACCCGCTGCTTCTTCTGGAGACATTTGTCGATCCCAAGCGGTTTCGGGGCACTGTCTATCGAGCAGCAAACTGGGTGTATGTGGGAAATAGCCGAGGGTTCAGCCGAACCCGCGACGGCTACAGCACCAATGCCCCATCCCCCAAGATGGTTTTCGTCAAGGTTTTGCGGTCGGATGCCCAGAAAGTACTGTCCCGGCCCATTCTCGACCCATCCTACCGGACAGGAGCCCCAAAGATGCAACTTGCTGCCACCCACTCGCAATCCTTGCTCGACCTTTTCGCGGATATTCCCGATCCCCGCCGTACTGAAGGACGCCGCCACAAACTGGCGACCGTCCTGGCCATTGCCGCTGCCGCCACGTTGTGCGGCATGCGCGGCTACAAGGCAATCTCCGATTGGGCTAC
>JADFYM010000004.1 GCA_015233035.1 Magnetococcales bacterium | reverse complement strand
TCCCGCGCAAGCGGTGGCTGGATTCCCGCCTGCGCGGGAATGACGGCATAAGGAAGTGTCACGCACGACCGCGTGCCGTAACGACGCAGCCAACGCCGTTACCCGTCTGGTTGCAATTGGGTATTAAAGCAACTTTGTCGCCCCATGCGTGGGCCAAGCAAGCGGCTTGGTATGGTCGGCGTTGCCAGTGGGGGCTTCGCCCCCAACCCCACCAGGGGCTTCGCCCCTGGACCCCACCGGGGGGGATAATCCCCCCCGGACCCCCTTGCATAATGATTATAAATTTCTTATCTCCAGCATACAGAGAATGTCATGGCCTTGCAGTGTGGTATAGTCGGATTGCCCAATGTGGGAAAATCCACCATTTTTAATGCGTTGACGGCGGCCGGGGCGGAGATGGCCAACTATCCCTTCTGCACCATTGAGCCGAATGTGGGTGTGGTGGCGGTGCGGGATGCCCGACTGGATGCCCTGGTCTCGTTGGTGCGACCGCAAAAGACCATTCCGACGGTCATGGAATTTGTCGATATTGCCGGTCTGGTCAAGGGAGCCAGCCAGGGAGAAGGGCTGGGCAATCAGTTTCTGGGGCACATTCGCCAGGTGGATGCCGTGGCCCATGTGGTGCGCTGCTTTGAGGATGATGATATCACCCATGTCCAGGGACGGGTCGATCCGGTGACGGATATCCAGGTGATTGAGACAGAATTGATGCTGGCCGATCTCTCGGCGGTGGAAAAACGGCTGGGTGGCGTCAGCAAAAAGGCCAAGCTGGGCGAGAAGGAGGCGCGTCTGCTGGAGTCTGTTTACCAGAAGGTGGCGCAGGGACTCAATGCGGGGGTGCCGATTCGGTTGCAGGGTTTGACGGGAGAAGAGTTGTCCGGCCTGAAGGATCTCTTTTTATTGACCAGCAAGCCGGTTTTGTATGTTTGCAATGTGGCGGAAGCAGAGTTGCAGGCGGCGCAACAGGTTGGGCAACATGCCATGGTGGATGCCGTGCGCCAGTTGGCCACCGAGCAGAATGCCGGTGTGGTGGCCATCTGCGGCCGCATTGAGGCCGAGGTGAGTGAACTGGATGAGGCGGAAAAGCAGCTTTTTCTGGAGGATCTGGGCCTGGCCGATTCCGGTCTGGACCGTCTGGTGCGCCAGGCGTATGATCTCCTGGGTTTGATGACCTTTTTTACCGTGGGTCCCAAAGAGGTGCGGGCCTGGACGGTCAAAAAGGGAGCCACGGCCTTTGATGCGGCGGGGGTGATTCATTCCGACTTTCAGCGGGGATTTATTCGGGCGGAGGTGATTGGCTTTACCGATATGATTGCCTGCAAGGGGGAGCAGGGTGCCAAGGAAAAAGGGCGGTTTCGTCTGGAGGGGCGGGACTATCCGGTGACGGATGGAGATTGTATGCACTTTCGCTTTAACGTCTGATCATGGCGGTGGGGGGGGGATGCGATGCACAGCAGAAGTCTGGTAACGGTCGCCTGGACGGGGGCCTCCGGGGCACGTTATGGATTGCGTCTGGTACACGCGCTGCTCTCTTTGCAACAGCGGGTGGATCTCCTGATTTCCGATGCCGCGCGGTTGGTGTTGCGCCAGGAGTGTGGTCTGGATCTGCAAGGGGAGGGGGCGGCGGTTGTCCATGCGTTGGGGCACTATTTTCATGGGACGGGGCAGCCGGTTGACCTGTCCGGGGTGCGCCATTTTGCCAGCAAGGATTGGCTGGCTCCCATGGCGTCCGGGGCGGCCAACTCCCGGTCGATGGTGGTGTGTCCCTGTTCCATGGGTACCCTGGCCGCCATTGCCCACGGCTTGTCCGACAATCTGATTGAACGGGCGGCGGATGTGGTCATCAAAGAGCGGCGTCCCTTGATTCTGGTGCCGCGTGAGACCCCCCTTTCGGTCATTCATCTGGAAAACATGTTAAGTTTGGCCCGTCTGGGGGTGACCATCATCCCGGCTGCCCCCGGTTTTTACCATCGACCGGAAAAACTGGAAGATCTGCTCGATTTTATTGTCGCCCGCATCCTGGATCAATTGGGGATTGCTCACACCCTGCTGCCGGTGTGGCCACCGAAGGGGTAAAGTTTGGCTCGCCCGATGCGTTCAGCGGGTCGCACCCTCCACCACTCGGGCCATGCGGACCAGCATACCCTCTGTGGCCGGGTGGTTGGCCGAATGCAGTGTTTCCTGGGTGTTCAGGAGTCTGACAATCGCCTCATTGCCCTTGTCCCGCGCCAGACTGCGCGGGGTGTTACCCATCTCGTCGGTGGCATTGACATCGGCACCATGCTCAACCAGAAAGGCCACGACGGCATTGCGTCCACGCAACACCGCCCAGTGCAAGGGAGTTTCGCCGAATTGGGCCTTGAGATCCACGCTGGGCAACTGCCTGGCCAGCAAGGTCACCAGTTCGAGATGGCCCTCGGCGGCGGCCCAGTGCAGGGGGGTGTCCCCCGAGGTGGCCCGGGCATCACTCATGGCCCCTTTCGAGATTAAAAATTCCGCCAACGACAGATGGCCCCGCCGGGCGGCCCAGTGTAACGGGGTCCGGTCATAGTGGTTTTTGGCGTTGGGATCGGCCCCGGCGGCCAGCAGATAACGGGCGGCCTCATTGCGGCCATCCTCGACGGCCCAATGGAGGACCGAGTCCCCTTTCCGGTCACGGGCATTCCGGTTGGCCCCCTTTTCCAGCAGGAGCTGAATCAGGGGAATGTTGCCCTCGCCAGCCGCCCAGTGCAAGGGGGTGCTGCCGTCGCCATTGGCAACATTGGGATCCGCACCCGCCTCCAACAAAAGACGCGCCAATACCACAGAACCGCTGTTGGCGGCGATCATGTGCAAGGGGGTATCGCCCCGCTGGTCGTGGGCATTGGTCGCCGCCTGATGGGCAACCAGACTTTTGACCAGGGAGGAGTCGCCCCGGATGACCGCAAAATGCAGCGGCGTCAGACCAAAACTGTCTGGCGCGTTGATCCCCGTTCCCGCCGTGATCAAACGCAGTGCCTCCGGGATTTTGCCCTCTTCGATGGCTCTGTGCAAAGCCGTGCGGGTGGAATGGGTCCGCACCTCCTGCCTGCCCTCCTCGCTGTCCACGGCCGCTTGCAGCACCGGGCTGACCGTTATCAGACAGGGCAGCAGCAGAACAACCCACAAGAATAATGGGCGATATTGGCCGATGCGAGAGATCGGACGGGAAATGGACATCAGTATGGCTCCACGATGAAAACCTTTAAAACAGCCGCATGGGATGGACTCGCCGATATCCAAGCAAAAAACCTACCACATTTTATCTGTTTGTAATATAAAAATATTTTTTTGGTCGATCCTGCTGGCGCAAGTCCATATGCCACCCATCCTGACGGTAGCGCGCCATGATCTTGCTGCTTGGGATGATCCTGGCTTCGCGTAACAACCCCTTTGCCTTACTCCGACGGGTGGGATAGACTTGTCCCTGGGTGACCAACCCGGTATCGAACCCAAAAATCTCAGGAAGAGCAACATGAAAAAAGTGGAAGTCTTGGCACCGGCAGGCAATCTCCCGTCCCTGAAAGCGGCGGTGGATCAGGGGGCCGATGCGGTTTATTTCGGTTTTCGCAACGCCACCAATGCCCGCAACTTTGAGGGGCTGAATTTCAGCGCGGCAGAGGCCGCCGAGGGGATTGCGTATGCCCACCGGAAAGGTGTCCGGGCTCATGTCGTCCTGAATACCCATCCCCAGGGTGTCCAGCCGAGCCTCTGGTATCAGACCGTGGATATGGCCGCCCAGTTGAAGGCGGATGCCATTATTCTCGCCAATATGGCCTTGCTGGAATATTGTCATGACCGCCATCCCGATTTGCCCATCCATCTATCGGTACAGGCGTCCGCCAGCAACGCGGAGGCCATCAATTTTTATCAACGGCATTTTCGGTGCGTCCGCGTGATCCTGCCCAGGGTGTTGACGGTGCCGGAAATTTGTCAATTGCGTACACAGACCACCGTGGAATTGGAGGTCTTTGCCTTCGGCGGGTTGTGTGTGATGGCCGAGGGACGCTGTTTTCTCTCTTCCTATGTCACGGGGGTGTCGCCCAACATTGAAGGGGTCTGTTCTCCGGCGCGGGCGGTCCGGTTTGAAAATCAGGGGGACCGGTTGCAGACACGCCTGGGAGGGGTGTTGATTGCCGAATATGCGAAGGGGGAAGAGGCCGCCTATCCCACCATCTGCAAGGGCCGTTTTGCCGCCAATGAGCAGGTATATCATGTCATGGAAGAACCCGGTTCGCTGAACATTCTCGATATACTGGCCGAGGTGATCGAGGCGGGGGTGACCTCGCTCAAGATTGAAGGTCGCCAGCGGACCAAATCCTATGTGGCCACGGCGACCCAGGTGTTGCGGCAGGCGGTGGATGCCTATTATGCCGATCCCAAGACATTTCGGCCCAAAGGCAAATGGATTCGCACGCTCAACGCCACTTCCGAAGGGGCGACGCATACCTTGGGAACCTATCAAAAAAATTGGCAGTAATCATATTTTGCGTCAACCCCCAGGGTGGGCTAAACTTTCCCCTGGTCGTGTTGCCGTTTATCAGGAGAGTTGGCAATCATGAAAATCGCCATTGGCCCCTGTCTGTTTGAGTGGGGAAAAAAGGCCATCCAACAATTTTATCAGCGCATGGCCTTCGAGACCGATGCGGATATTCTCTATATCGGGGAGGTGGTTTGTTCCAAACGGCACCATCTGACCGCAGCGGAACTGGGCGAGTTGGCCGAACTTTTGCGGCCATCGGGCAAAGAGGTGGTCTTTTCCACCTTGGGACTCGTGATGAGTGCAGAAGAACAGGATTCGTTGCGCCAGGTCGCCGAACAGGCCACCAAACAGGGGGTCTGGCTGGAGGTGAACGATATGGGTGGCATGGGGGTGGGCGAAGGACTGCCTCTGGTGGCCGGTCCACATATCAACACCTATAATGCCGAGACCGTCGCCTTTTTGCGCCGCATCGGAGTCAAGCGGGTGGTTTTGCCGGTGGAACTGGCCCATGCCACCATGACGGATATTTTTTCGGTTGACGGATCGGCGGGTCTGCAAAAGGAGGTTTTTGCCTTTGGTCGTCTGCCGCTCACCTTTTCTGCCCGTTGTTATACCGCCCGGGCCTTTCAACTCTCCAAGAGCAACTGCCAGTATAAATGCGGCCTGTTTCCCGATGGCATGGAGATGCGCACCCAGGAGCAGGTACCCTTCCTCCATATCAATGGCACCCAAACCCTTTCCGCCCAGGTTTTCAATCTGATTCTTGATGTGCCCCGTCTGCGCCAGATGGGGGTGGATGTACTCCGTCTTTCCCCCCAAAGCCAGAACATGGCGGAGAGTGTGGCCGTCTGGAAACAGTGTCTGGCCAACCGGATATCGGGCAGTGACGCCTTGGCGCATCTGCGTGAATGGAATGCCGGTAAACCTTTTTGCAATGGCTATTTTCATGGTCAGCCCGGTCTGGAGTTTGTCGGTCCAGAGGCATGAAAATTTCGCTCACTTCCCAGGATTCAGGAGACCAACCATGCAGATTGACAATACATTGCTGGACCAGATTACCCAGAATATTTTGGGTGTTTTCAACAAGGTCGGTTTGACACAGGAAGAGATTACCCGCAAAATCAACGATGTGATGCGGGATGTGGTGGAGCGGTTTGATCTGGTGCTGCGGGATGAATTTGATGCGGCCACGGAACTGCTCAGCAATACCCGCATCAAGATAGAACAACTGGAAAAACGGGTGGCCGAGCTGGAAGCCTCGGTCGTGGCAAAGGGCGACGGCGACCAATCATAACGAGGATATCATGAAAAAAGCCTACTTGGCCGGGGAGTGGATTGAGACCGGGCAACAGATGGATGTGATCAACCCCTTTAACGGCGAGGTGGTGGATACGGTGGCCCTGTGTGGCCCGGCGGAGATTGACCTGGCCCTGGGCAAGGCGGTGGAGGCGCAGTCTGCCATTCATGCGCTGGCCCCTTATCAACGGGCAGAGGCCCTGGCCTGGGTGCGGGATGGCATTGCCGCCAAACAGGAGGCCTTTGTGCGGACCCTCTCCCAGGAAAATGGCAAGACCCTGGCAGAGTCCCGGTTGGAGGTGGCCCGTGCCGTGGCCACCTTTGATATTGCGGTGGGTGAAGCCACCCGGATCCAGGGGGAAGCCTATGACTTGGGGGTCAACGCCATGGCGGTGGGGCGGCAGGCGTTGGTGCGACGGCATCCCATCGGGGTGGTCTCGGCCATTGCACCCTTCAACTTTCCGATGAATCTGGCCATTCACAAAATTGCGCCTGCCATGGCGTGCGGGTGTCCCATCGTGTTGAAGCCCGCCTCCAAGACTCCGTTGACCGCCTTGATGCTGGCCGAAATCATCCAGGATTCCGGGTGGCCGCTGGGAGGCTTTTCCGTGTTGCCCTGTGATCGGGTGGCGGGGCAGTTGTTGGTCACGGATGAGCGGATCAAGCTGCTCTCCTTTACCGGTTCGCCCGAGGTCGGCTGGCGGATGAAACGGGAGGCAGGCAAAAAAAAGGTGGTATTGGAATTGGGCGGCAACGCCGGTCTGATCGTGGACAAGGATGTGCGCGATTGGGATTGGTTGATCGCGCGGGCGGTGATGGGGGCCTTTTATCAATGTGGTCAGGTGTGCATTTCGGTGCAGAGGATTTTCTTGCATCAGGAGATTATCGGCGAGTTTCGGGCCCGTTTTAAAAAAGCGACCGAGGCGTTGCACTCGGGGGATCCGTTGGATGCACAGACTACATTGGGTCCGGTGATCGACCGGGCCAATCGGGAGCGGTTGCAGCGTTGGATCCAGGAGGCCCTGGATCAGGGGGCCGGGTTGGTGAGTGGCAATACCGTGGCACCCATTGGTCAAGGGAACAGCATGGCCGCCACCATTCTGGAGGAGGTCAATCCGGCCTGTCGTGTCACGGCGGATGAGGCCTTCGGGCCAGTGGTGACCTTGACGCCGGTGGAGAACATGGATGAGGCCTTCCAGTTGGTGAACGATTCCCGGTTTGGTTTGCAGTGCGGGTTGTTCACCAACGACTTCGATACAGTCATGCGGGCATTTGATCAGTTGGAGGTGGGCGGGGTGATTCATAATGATGTGCCTTCCTTCCGGGTGGATAATATGCCCTACGGGGGGGTCAAGGATTCCGGGTTGGGACGCGAGGGGGTCCGGTATGCCATGAATGACATGTTGGAAGAACGGGTGTTGGTGTATCGGAGTCGGTAAGTGGTGCAACTTTCTGGGGGATAAAAGAGTGCGGGGGTCCGGGGGGGATCATCCCCCCCGGTGGGGTCCAGGGGCAAAGCCCCTGGCGGGGTTGGGGGCGGAGCCCCCTTTTTTTTGGGTCATCACACGGTCCTGGAATACGGTCGAAAGACCGCAGACCTTGCAGCATTACAGCACATGGGGGGTAACATCATCATGCTGGCCTGTGTCAACACGATTGCCATGGAGGGGGTCCAGGCGGTTCCGGTCGAAGTGGAGGTGGACCTGAGCCGGGGCTTGCCCGCCCTGAGCGTGGTCGGCCTGGCCGATGAAGCGGTCCGCGAAGCCAAAGATCGCATCCGTGCTGCCCTGAAAAATTCCGGTTTCAAACTGCCCACCCTGCACATTACCATCAATCTGGCCCCGGCCCACCTGCCCAAGGTGGGCAGTGCCTATGATCTGCCCATGGCGTTGGGGTTGCTGGCGGCCATGGAACAACTCCCGGTAACGGCTCTGCATCGACGCCTCTTTCTGGGTGAACTGGCTCTGGATGGTCGACTGAAACCGATAGCCGGTTCCCTGCCAGCGGCCATTTATGCCAAACGGGCGGGGTTTGAAGAGATTATTGTCCCGGAGGCCAATGGCCTGGAGGCGGCCTTCATGGAGGGGGTGCGGGTGGTTGCGCCGCCCACGCTGTTGGCTCTGATTCACCATCTGTTGGGTGTGGAGCCATTGGCGGCGGTGCCGGTCACCGATTGGCAGCAGTGGGTACGCGAAGAAAAGACGCCCCGCCGCAATCTGCGGGAGGTCAAAGGCCAGGAATATGCCCGCCGTGCCCTGGAAGTGGTGGCGGCGGGTGGTCACAATCTGCTGATGAGTGGTCCTCCTGGTTCGGGCAAGACCCTGCTGGCCCAATGTCTGCCGGGCATTTTGCCGCCCATGACACTGGATGAGGCTTTGGAGGTGACGACCATTCATTCGGTGGCGGGTCGTCTGGATCCGGTGCGCCCGTTTGTGGGTACGCGCCCCTTTCGCTCGCCGCATCATACAGCCTCGCAGGTGGCCTTGATCGGCGGGGGTGGTCATCCCCGACCAGGCGAGGTGAGCCTGGCCCATCGGGGGGTGTTGTTTCTGGATGAAATCCCGGAATTTGGTCGCATGGCTCTGGAGGTGCTGCGCGAGCCGTTGGAATCGGGGGATGTCAACATTTCCCGTGCGGCACTTTCCACCCGTTTTCCCGCCTCGTTTCAACTGGTGGCGGCCTGCAATCCCTGTCCGTGTGGTTATCTGGGGGCGGCGCACCGACCGTGTCGTTGTTCGGCCTTGCGGGTGGAGCAATATCGCTCCCGGTTGTCCGGGCCCTTGCTGGATCGGATTGATCTTCATATCGAGGTGCCTGCCGTGCCGCAGGAGGTGCTGGTGGGGATGCCGACCGGGGAGTCGTCGGAAGAGGTGATGCAGCGGGTGGTGCAGGCGCGGGCGCGGCAGTTTGTGCGCAATGGGGCCGGGATCAGCAATGCCCGTCTGGATGGGTTGGCCTTGGAGCGCAGTACTGCTTTGACGGAGGAGGGGCGCGCGTTGTTGTTGACTGCCGGGCAGCGGCTGGGTTTTTCTGCCCGCAGCCACAACCGCATCCTGAAGGTCTCCCGCACGATTGCCGATCTGGACGAGTCGGACCAGATTACGGCGATTCACCTTTCAGAGGCCATTCAATATCGGGTGGGGGGGTTGTTTGCACAGGGGTGAGTGGGCAATCAGCGATACCTCGCTTTTTAAAAAAATATGTGCGGGGGTCCGGGGGGGATCATCCCCCCCGGTGGGGTCCAGGGGCAAAGCCCCTGGTGGGGTTGGGGCGAAGCCCCCAGGAGGGTCTTCCTACACCGCGAAATTTTGTGCCACAAACTCCCAATCCACCAGATTCCAGAAGGCTGCCACATAATTGGGGCGGGCATTCCGGTAGTCGATATAATAGGCATGTTCCCAGACATCGCAGGTGAGCAAGGGTTTTTTCCCTGATGTGGCGGGGTTGCCAGCATTGCTGGTGCTCACCAGTTCCAGGGAGCCATCGCTGTTTCTGACCAGCCAGCCCCAACCGGAACCGAAGGTGGTGACGGCGGTGGCGGTAAACTTCTCTTTGAATTGGGCAAAAGAGCCAAAGTCGCGGTTGATCGCTGCCGCCAGGGCACCACTGGGTTCGCCGCCGCCCTGCGGCGAAAGACATTGCCAGTAAAAGGAGTGATTCCAGACCTGGGCCGCATTGTTGAAAATACCGCCTGAAGCCTTGAGTACGATCTCCTCAAGCGACATGTTTTCAAACACGGTGCCCGCAATCAGGTTGTTGAGGTTGGTCACGTAGGTATTGTGATGTTTGCCGTGGTGGTATTCCAGGGTCTCTTGGGAAATATGCGGGGCCAGGGCTGCTTTGTCATACGGCAGCGGGGGCAGGGAAAAAGCCATGATGCATCTCCTTGAGCGGCGGGATTGAGAAGAGGGATCTACAACGATTCGGCGTGATCCGCCAAATATTTTGCAACACCTTCCGGGGAGCCTTTCATGCCTGGCTTGCCCTTGTTCCACCCGGCCGGACAGACCTCACCATGCTCGGTGTGAAATTGCAGGGCGTCCACCATGCGCAACATTTCGTCAATGTCGCGCCCCAACGGCAGATCGTTGACCACCTGATGGCGGACAATCCCTGCCTGGTCGATCAGAAAGGAACCTCGCAGGGCAATGCCCGGACCAAAGAGCAGGTCATAGTCGGTCGTGATTTTTTTGGAAATGTCCGCCACCATGGGGTAACGCAGATTGCCCACGCCACCATCGTTGATCGGGGTTTTTTTCCAGGCCAGGTGGGTAAAATGGGAATCGACCGAAACGCCAATCACCTCGACCCCGCGCGCCTTGAACTCCTGCAAACGGTGATCAAAGGCAATCAACTCTGAGGGGCAGACAAACGTAAAATCAAGCGGATAGAAAAACAGAACCACATATTTGCCCCGGTAGTCGGACAGCCGAAAATCGGCCTTGATGGTGTTGTCAGGCATAACCGCATTGGCGGTAAAATCAGGGGCCGGCTTGGTGACCAGAACGCTCATGGCATTTCTCCAGTTTCAACTAGGTTTGACAAAAGGGTAAAATGGGAGTATGAACCATATTCCTGCCATATGTCAATCTCGATGACGACTGCTGTTCGTTAATCCGCATCTGTCTGGCCACTGTGGGCCGGTCGAGGGGTGGTTCGGGCGGCGCGGGCTGTTTTTTGGGGGGGATGCAAGATAATTTGGAATAAAATTTCAGAATCTCTTGACAGGGGGACGAACAGCAGGTAAGACTAGCGGGCTCTTGAGGGTTGGAGGGGTTCCCAAGCGGTCAAAGGGAGCAGACTGTAAATTTGCCGGCTCAGCCTTCGAAGGTTCGAATCCTTCCCCCTCCACCATACCATCAAGAATCCGGTTCCTGGCGTTGAATCGGCGGAGTGGATTTATGCACCGTATTGGGGTGCGTTGAGCGGGTGTAGTTCAGTGGTAGAACGTCAGCCTTCCAAGCTGATCATGGGGGTTCGATTCCCCCCACCCGCTCCAGGATGAAAATGCAGTTTTGCCCATGTAGCTCAGTCGGCAGAGCACTTCCTTGGTAAGGAAGAGGTCAACGGTTCGAATCCGTTCATGGGCTCCAATTTTAAGTCAGTCGCTTGGTTTTATAATAGATTGTGTGCGCGACCCCTGATAGACCCCACTGCAACCTCACTGGGAGGAGACTGAAATGGCAAAGGCCAAATTCGAACGTACCAAGCCGCACGTAAACATCGGTACCATTGGTCACGTGGACCATGGCAAGACGAGTCTGACGGCTGCGATCACCAAGATCCTGGCCGAGACGGGTGGGGCCATTTATACGGCATATGACCAGATCGATTCGGCCCCGGAGGAGAAGGCCCGTGGGATCACGATTTCGACGGCGCACGTTGAGTATCAGACGGAAAAGCGTCATTATGCGCATGTGGACTGCCCCGGTCATGCCGACTATATCAAGAACATGATCACCGGTGCGGCCCAGATGGACGGGGCGATTCTGGTGGTCTCCGCCGCCGACGGCCCGATGCCCCAGACGCGGGAGCATATTCTGCTGGCGCGGCAGGTGGGTGTTCCGGCCTTGGTGGTCTTCCTGAACAAGGCGGACATGGTGGACGATCCCGAACTGCTGGAGTTGGTGGAACTGGAAGTCCGCGAACTGCTCTCCCAGTATGATTTTCCGGGCGATGATGTGCCGATTGTGATCGGTTCCGCCTTGAAGACCCTGGAAGGGGACAAAGGCGACATGGGTCGGGGAGCCATCCTCAAGCTGATGGAAGCGGTGGATCGTTATATTCCGCAACCGGAGCGGGCGTTGGATGGTGCCTTCCTGATGCCGATCGAGGATGTGTTTACCATCTCCGGTCGGGGTACCGTGGTGACGGGCCGGGTGGAGCGGGGCGTGGTCAAGGTGGGTGAACAGGTTTCGGTGGTGGGCATTCGCCCGACCATCAATTCCACCTGCACTGGCGTGGAAATGTTCCGCAAGCTGCTGGACCAGGGTCAGGCGGGGGACAATGTCGGGGTGTTGTTGCGGGGCATCAAGCGGGAGGATGTGCAACGGGGCCAGGTGTTGGCCAAGCCGAACTCGATCACGCCGCATACCAAGTTCAAGGCGGAATGCTATATTTTGACGAAGGAAGAGGGCGGGCGGCATACGCCATTCTTCAGCAACTATCGGCCCCAGTTTTATTTCCGGACGACCGATGTGACCGGTGTGTTGGCGTTGGCGGAAGGGACCGAGATGGTGATGCCAGGTGACAATGTCTCCATGACGGTAGAGCTGATTGCCCCGATTGCCATGGAAAAAGGGTTGCGGTTTGCCATCCGCGAAGGTGGGCGTACCGTGGGGGCTGGTGTTGTCGCGGAAATTATTGCGTAGCATTGCATAGGCCACGGTCAGTTAACGGGCGTTTTGGAGTCCACGGATGCGTGATTTAATCAGTCTGGGTTGCGAAGAGTGCAAGAGACGCAACTACACGACGGACAAAAACAAGAAGAACAAGCCGGAAAAAATGGCATTGCGCAAGTTTTGTCCGTTTTGCCGCAAGCACACCCTGCATAAAGAGGGAAAGATAAAATAGCCCTGGTGGGTTGTGTTTTGGGGGCCCTGGAGGACAGTAGCTCAATTGGTAGAGCATCGGTCTCCAAAACCGACGGTTGGGGGTTCGATTCCCTCCTGTCCTGCCACTCGGTCTTCGATTTGCAAGATGTGGGGTTGCGGTACACCGCTTGAGCAGGTGGCAGTGGGTATGCCGACCTGGGCTGCGGGTGAACTGTCGGCCTGGGGAGTGTTGGCAGGGAAGGCCTTTTAAGAAGGATGAATCCGTCAGTG
The DNA here is from genome assembly GCA_015233035.1 of Magnetococcales bacterium. Lineage (GTDB taxonomy): Bacteria > Pseudomonadota > Magnetococcia > Magnetococcales > Magnetaquicoccaceae > Magnetaquicoccus. Next base: position 48,471 of record JADFYM010000004.1, on the reverse strand, counting down.
ATGGAGCGCATAGCGCAATTCAAGCAATACTTGGTGGATGTTCGGATCGAAGCCCGGAAGGTTGTTTGGCCCACCCGGAAGGATACGATACAAACGACCATCGTCGTCTTTGGGATGGTGGTCATTGTTTCCCTGTTCTTGTGGGTGGTGGATGCCCTGCTGGCTCTGGTGGTGCAGTTGGTGATTGGTTAGGGGTTGTCACGAGAGGGTTTTCGTGCGAGGATTGCCTGCGACCCACGTGCAGTGTTGTTCCGGTGCTACAGGTTAACCAGCGAGAGTTTCCATGGCGAAAAAGTGGTATGTCATTCACGCCTATTCCGGGTTTGAGAAAAAGGTCAAGAGCGCGATTGAGGAGCGTGTCCGTGTGGAGGGCAAGGGGGATCTCTTTGAGGAGATTCTGGTGCCGGCGGAAGATGTGGTCGAGCTGCGCCTGGGCAAGAAGGTGACATCAGAACGTAAATTTTTCCCTGGTTATGTTCTGGTCAAGATGGAAATGAATGATGCCACGTGGCATCTGGTCAATCAGATTCCCAAGGTGACGGGTTTTTTGGGGGGTGGCGGTCGTCCGCATGCCCTGACCGACCGGGAGGTGGAGAAGATTCTCCGCCAGATGGAGGTGGGTACGGAAAAGCCCAAACCCAAGGTCTCCTTTGCGGTGGGGGAAAATGTCCGGGTGACGGATGGTCCCTTTGTCTCGTTCAACGGGGTGGTTGAGGAAGTGGATGAGGACAAGACCCGCCTCAAGGTTTCGGTTTCCATTTTTGGCCGGGCCACGCTGGTGGAACTGGATTTTGTGCAGGTAGAAAAATTGTAAGTATAGGAATACATTTCGCAAAAATTGGGTTTGCAGGCAAGGATTGGACGAGAAATGGCGAAGAAAATCACGGCGTATGTCAAACTGCAGGTGGCTGCGGGAGCGGCCAAGCCGAGTCCACCGGTTGGGCCGGCCTTGGGGCAACATGGTTTGAATATCATGGAGTTTTGCAAGAGCTTCAATCAAGCGACGCAGCATCTGGAGGTGGGGAGTCCCACGCCTGTGGTGATTACGGTTTACCATGACAGGACCTTCACGTTTGAACTGAAGACACCACCGGCCTCCTATTTATTGCGCAAGGCGGCTGGTTTGAACAAAGGGGCGAAGACTCCGGGCAAGGGTGCACCGACTGGTCGGGTCAGTTGGGAGCAGGTTGCGGAGATTGCGCAGATAAAGATGCCGGATCTGAATGCGATGAATTTGGAAGCGGCCAAGCTGACCATTGCCGGTTCTGCCCGTTCGATCGGCCTGGAAATTGTGGGTTAGGGGAAAGGCACCATGGCAAAACGCAGCAAGCGGCTTATCGCCATTCGGGAAAAGTTGGGCCATCGGGTAGCCGGTGGGTTGTCGGACGCGGTGCGTGACGTAAAGGTTTACGCCAACGCCAAGTTTGATGAGACGGTGGATGTGGCCGTCAATCTGGGCGTGGATCCTCGTCATGCGGACCAAATGATTCGTGGGACGGTGGCGTTGCCTCATGGGACGGGCAAGGTGGTGCGCATTCTGGCCTTTGCCAAGGGCGAAAAGGCCCAGGAGGCCGAGGCAGCCGGTGCCGATTTTGTGGGTGCCGAGGAGTTGGCGGAGAAAATTTTGGGCGGTTGGTTGGAATTTGACCGTGTGGTGGCCTGCCCGGATGTCATGGGTGTGGTGGGACGTTTGGGCCGGGTTTTGGGTCCACGCGGGTTGATGCCCAACCCGAAACTGGGTACAGTCACCTTTGATATGACGCGCATTATTCAGGAAATCAAGGCGGGACAGGTAGCCTTCCGGGTGGAGAAGACGGGTATCATTCATGCCGGGGTGGGCAAGGCTTCCTTTTCGGAGGAACACTTGCTCGAAAATGCGCAGACGTTGATTGAGCAGTTGAAAAAGATGCGTCCTGCGGCGGCCAAAGGTACCTATATCAAGAAGGTGACTTTGAGTTCCACCATGGGGCCAGGTATCGCAGTGGATGCCCGCACGGTCTAGATTTTAAGTGTGCTGTCTGTTTTGAAACCCCTAGTAAGGAGGGTGTTCGGTGAACCAAACCGAAAAAGAGCAAGTTGTCGAGGAGGTACGCCGGGAGTTGCAGCGGGCGAGTGTTGTGATCGTCACCCGCTACCGGGGGTTGACTGTGGCGGATATGACCCGACTGCGCCGAGAGATGTATGCGGCGGGTTCCCAGTATCGGGTGATCAAGAACACGCTGGCGCGACGCGCCACGCAGGGTACCCGCTTTGAAGGGCTGGTGCCCTTTTTGACCGGTCCGACCGGTGTGGCCATATCGGTGGATCCAGTGGCCCCAGCCAAGGTCTTGGCGGTGTTTACGAAGAAAAATCCCCTGCTTGAGGTCGTGGGTGGGGTATTGAATGGAACCGTCGTGGATGCCGCTGGCATCGGCGAGTTGGCCAAGTTGCCTTCGAGAGAGGTGCTCATCGCCAAGGTGTTGGGCACGATGATGGCCCCCCTGCAAAGCTTTATGGGTGTTTTGGTGGCCATCCCATCCAGTCTGGTGCGGGTTTTGGATCGGATTCGCGAGTCGAAGGAAGAACCGGGGGCCGAGATTCGCGAGTCGAAGGAAGAACCGGGGGCCGAGTGACCCGTTGGCGCAATCAAGCAATAGGTTTTATAGCGTTCTGAAGGAGCAACATCATGGGTATTTCTAAAGAGGATCTGGTTAAGGCCATCGGTGAAATGACGGTTCTTGACTTGTCGGATTTGGTCAAAATGTTGGAAACGACGTTTGGTGTTTCTGCGGCGGCCCCGGTGGGTGTGGCTGCGGCGGTGAGTGAGAGCAGTGAGCCGGCCGAGAAGCCGGAAGAGCAGACCGAATTCACCGTGATGTTGGTGGATGCGGGTGACAAGAAGATTCATGTCATCAAAGCAGTGCGGGCGATTACCGGCCTGGGATTGAAGGAAGCCAAGGATTTGGTGGAAGGGGCACCGAAGCCGGTGAAAGAGGGCGTTTCCAAGGAAGATGCTGCGAAGTTCCGGAAAGAGTTGGAGGAATCTGGCGCAAAAGTGGAGATCAAGTAACGCATATCACTGGCCCTGTTTCACACACGGCATTGGAATCGACCGGCATAGGGAGGCTAAGCAACCCTGTGCCGGTTGGTTCGTTTGTTGCGTGTGGGGCGTGTGTGGGGCGCGATATGTCGACTGGAACGGCACACCCAGACAGATGGAGTTCCGATGGCTCTGACTTTCACCGAAAAGAAACGGCTGCGTAAAAACTTTGGCCGAATTCCAACCATCATTGACATTCCCGACCTTATTGCCATCCAGAAGCGGTCTTTTGAGCGTTTCTTGCAGGAGGGTGCGACGTCGGGCGACCGTGGTGATTATGGCTTGCATGGCGTTTTTCTGTCCGTTTTTCCGATCCAGGATTATGCGGGCACTTTAAGTTTGGAATACGTCAGTTGTCAACTGGGCGAGCCAAAATATGAAATGGACGAGTGCCTGCAACGGGGGATGACCTTTTCTGCGCCCCTGAAGGTGGTTTTTCGCTTGGTGGTCTGGGAAGAGAACGAAGATACCGGCACCAAGGCGGTGCGCGAGGTCAAAGAGCAGGAAGTCTATCTGGGCGATTTGCCCCTGATGACGCCAACGGGGACTTTTATTGTCAACGGAACGGAACGGGTGGTGGTCTCGCAGATGCACCGTTCCCCTGGGGTCTTTTTCGATCATGACAAAGGTAAGACCCACAGTAGTGGTAAGTTTTTATTCAACGCCCGGATTATTCCGTATCGGGGTTCGTGGTTGGATTTTGAATTTGACCCACGGGATTTTTTGTTTACCCGTATTGACCGGCGACGCAAGCTGCCGGTGACCACGTTGTTGCGGGCCATGGGGATGCGTCCTGAGGAAATTCTCAGTCGCTTCTACGAGGTGGAGCAATACCGCAAGGTGGGGGTTCTGTGGGAGAAAAAATTGATTGCGGAGCGGCTGCAGGGCAGTCGGCCCAATTTTGCGATTGTGGATCCCAGCACCGGGGAGGAACTGGTCAAGGCCAAAGGGCGGATTACCGTGCGGACCATCCGGCGTCTGGAGGCGTTGGGGCTGGAATGGTTGCAGGTGCCGACGGAGGATCTGGTCGGTCGTTTTGTGGCCAGGGATATCCTGATTGCTGCCACGGGTGAGTCGATTGAGGCGGGTACGGAGGTGAGTGATGCCCTGTTGACCCGGTTTGAAGAGGCTGGCATCAACGAAGTGGATGTGTTGTTTATCGACCATGCCACCGTGGGCCCTTATCTGCGCAACACCCTGGCCAGCGACAAAAACCAGACGGTGGAAGAGGCCTTGATTGATATTTACCGGATGATGCGTCCGGGCGAGCCGCCGACGGTGGATGCGGCCACCTCTTTATTTGAGAGCCTGTTTTTTGACCCGGATCGTTATGATCTTTCCACCGTTGGCCGGATGAAGCTGAACAAACGCCTGAGTGTGCAGTGCGAGTTGGACGTGCGCGTGTTGCGCAAGGAAGATATTTTGGGTGTCATCGATATTTTGCTCAAGCTCAAGGATGGGCACGGCAAGGTGGACGATATTGACCATCTGGGCAACCGGCGGGTGCGTTCGGTGGGCGAGTTGCTGGAAAACCAGGTGCGCATCGGTTTGGTGCGGATGGAACGGGCGATTCGGGAACGGATGTCCACAGCGGATGCCGACACCCTGATGCCGCATGATATCATGAATTCCAAGCCTTTTTCGGCGGTCATCCGGGAATTTTTCGGTTCCAGTCAATTGTCGCAGTTTATGGATCAGACCAATCCGCTCTCGGAAATTACGCACAAGCGGCGTCTGTCGGCCTTGGGGCCGGGGGGCATGACGCGGGAGCGGGCCGGGTTTGAAGTGCGCGACGTGCATCCCACCCATTATGGGCGCATCTGCCCGATTGAGACCCCGGAAGGGCCCAACATCGGCTTGATCAACAGCCTGTCAACCTATGCACAGATCAATGAATTTGGTTTTATTGAGAGTCCCTACCGGCGGGTGGAGGATGGCAAGGTTACGGATCAGGTCGATTATCTTTCGGCGATCGAAGAGGAAAATTTTATCATTGCCCAGGCGAACGCCGAGTTGGATCGGCAGGGGCGGCTGACCGGTGAACTGGTGCAGTGTCGGCATTTGTTGGAATTTACGGTTTCCACGCCGGATCGCATTCAGTACATGGATGTCTCGCCCAAGCAGATTGTTTCGGTGGCGGCGGCCTTGATCCCCTTTCTGGAAAACGATGACGCGAACCGCGCTCTGATGGGTTCCAACATGCAGCGGCAGGCGGTGCCTTTGCTCAAGACGGATGCGCCGTTGGTGGGTACGGGCATGGAGGCGGTGGTGGCGCGGGATTCCGGGGTGGCCATTGTCTGTCGGCGTTCGGGTATCGTGGAGGAGGTGGAAGCCTCCCGGATCGTGATCAAGGCCGACGAAGAGCCCGGCTCCATGGAACCGGGCGTGGACATCTACAAGCTGATCAAATTTGCCCGCTCCAACCAGAACACCTGCATCAACCAGAGGCCGTTGGTCTTGGCGGGTGACCGGGTGGCCAAAGGGGATATTATTGCCGACGGTTCCAGTACCGAACTGGGTGAGTTGGCCCTGGGACGGAATGTGCTGGTGGCGTTCATGCCCTGGAATGGCTATAACTTTGAGGACTCCATTCTGATATCGGAACGGCTGGTGCGGGACGATGTCTTTACCTCGATTCACATTGAAGAATTTGAGGTGATGGCGCGGGATACCAAGCTGGGCCCGGAGGAGATCACCCGGGACATGCCCAATGTGGGGGAAGATGCCCTGCGCAATCTGGATGATTCCGGTATTATTTTTGTGGGGGCGGAGGTCAAGGCGGGGGACATTCTGGTTGGCAAGGTGACGCCCAAGGGCGAGACACAGTTGACCCCGGAAGAAAAATTGTTGCGGGCCATCTTTGGCGAAAAGGCTTCGGACGTGCGCGACACCTCCCTGCGCCTGCCGCCGGGGGTTTCGGGTACGGTCGTGGATGTGCGGGTCTTTTCCCGGCGGGGCCTGGACAAGGATGAGCGGGCCAAGGCCATTGACAAGGAAGAGATTGCCCGTCTGCAAAAAGACATGGTGGCCGAGCGGCGCATTATTGAGCGGGATGCCGATGCGCGTATTCGGACCTTGCTCATTGGCAAGGTGGTGCGGGGCGGTTTTGGGGTCCAGACCGGAGAGGTTCTGACGGCGGCTGCGCTGGACCGGCTGGGATCCAAGCGGTGGAACTCGTTGATCCTGGAAGAGGATGCGGTCACCCATCAGATTGAGGGTATTCGCGAACAGATTGACAAGGCGGCGTTGCGGCTCAAGAAACGGTTTGACAGCAAAGTGGAAAAGCTGGAGCGGGGCGACGATCTGCCGCCGGGCGGCTTGAAAATGGTCAAGGTTTATGTGGCCGTGAAGCGCAAGTTGCAGCCGGGGGACAAGATGGCGGGCCGGCATGGCAACAAGGGTGTCATTTCCAAGATCAATCCGGTGGAGGATATGCCCCATTTGGCCGATGGTACGGCGGTGGATCTGGTATTGAATCCCCTGGGTGTGCCGTCGCGCATGAATGTGGGGCAAATTCTGGAGACCCATCTGGGTTGGGCGGCCAAGGGGATGGGGGTTCGCATCGGGGAGATGCTGGAACGCTATCGGGCCGGGCAGGAGGAATTCCACGCCGTGCGCGATCTGTTGGGGACAATTTATACCAATCCGCGGCAGTCGCGGTCGATCAAGATGCTGGATGATCGGGAACTGGAGTCCCTGGCGAACAATCTGCGCGACGGGGTGCCGGTGGCCACGCCGGTATTCGATGGGGCGGAAGAGAAGGATATTGTCTCCCTGCTGGAGAAGGCGGGCTTGCCGGCGTCCGGTCAGGTGCAGTTGATCGATGGGCGGACGGGAGATTATTTTGATCGGCCCGTCACCGTGGGATATATCTATATTCTCAAATTGCACCATCTGGTCGACGACAAGATTCACGCCCGTTCGATTGGTCCGTATTCGTTGGTGACGCAGCAGCCGTTGGGTGGCAAGGCGCAATTTGGTGGCCAGCGTTTCGGAGAGATGGAAGTTTGGGCCCTGGAGGCCTATGGTGCGGCCTACACGCTACAGGAAATGTTGACGGTCAAGTCCGATGATGTGGCGGGGCGTACCAAGATTTATGAATCCATCGTCAAGGGGGATGATACCTTTGAAGCGGGCATTCCTGAGTCGTTCAACGTGTTGATCAAAGAACTGCAATCCCTGGTTTTGGATGTTGAGTTGAAGACCGCGGATTGAATCTTTTGACGCAGGAACAGTCGGAGAAAAATTTGTGAACCAAAACATCTTCAAGCTTTTCTCCCGGCCTACGCTGGGGCAGGGTTTTACTGGCATACGCATCTCGGTGGCTTCCCCGGAGAAGGTGCGTTCCTGGTCCTATGGTGAGGTGAAGAAACCGGAGACCATCAATTATCGGACCTTCAAGCCGGAGCGGGATGGGCTGTTTTGTGCCAAAATTTTTGGACCGATCAAGGATCATGAATGTTTGTGCGGCAAGTACAAACGGCTGAAACATCGGGGTGTCATCTGCGAAAAGTGCGGCGTGGAGGTGATTCAATCCAAGGTGCGCCGGGAGCGGGTGGGCCATATCGAACTGGCTTCCCCGGTGGCGCACATCTGGTTCTTGAAATCGTTGCCCAGCCGCATTGGCCTGTTGCTGGATATGACGTTGAAAGATCTGGAACGGGTCTTGTACTTTGAAAATTTTGTCGTGCTGGAAGGGGGGATGACCCCGCTCAAAAAGGGCGAACTGCTGACCGAAGATCGCTATCATCAGGCCATGGATGAATATGGCGATGAGTTCAAGGCGGGTATCGGGGCCGAGGCCATCCGGGAAATGTTGAGTGCCATGGACATTCCCGGCGAGATCGTCCTGTTGCGGGCTGAATTGGGCGAGACCGGGTCGGAGGCGCGGCGCAAAAAAATTATCAAACGGTTGCATACCCTGGAGGCTTTTCACGACTCCGGCAACCGGCCCGAATGGATGATCCTGACGGTCATTCCGGTTATTCCGCCGGAGTTGCGGCCGCTGGTGCCCCTGGATGGCGGTCGGTTTGCCACCTCGGACCTGAATGATCTCTATCGCCGGGTGATCAACCGCAATAATCGTCTGCGCCGTTTGCATGAGTTGCGGGCCCCGGACATTATTATTCGCAACGAAAAGCGCATGTTGCAGGAGTCGGTGGACGCCCTGTTCGACAATGGACGGCGGGGGCGGGTCATCACCGGTACCAACAAGCGGCCACTCAAATCTTTGTCGGAAATGTTGAAGGGCAAACAGGGGCGGTTTCGGCTCAATCTGTTGGGCAAGCGGGTGGACTATTCGGGCCGTTCCGTGATTGTGGTGGGACCGGAACTCAAGCTGCATGAGTGCGGTTTGCCCAAAAAGATGGCTCTGGAGTTGTTCAAGCCGTTTATTTACAACCGGTTGGAAGAAAAGGGACTGTCGACGACCATCAAGGCGGCCAAGCGGATGGTGGAGAAGGAGCGGCCGGAGGTGTGGGATATTCTGGAAGAGGTGATCCGGGAGCATCCCGTTTTGCTGAACCGTGCGCCTACGTTGCACCGCTTGGGTATTCAGGCCTTTGAACCCAAACTGATTGAGGGCAAGGCCATCCAACTGCATCCGTTGGTGTGTACGGCGTTCAATGCCGACTTTGACGGTGACCAGATGGCCGTGCATGTGCCGCTCTCCATTGAGGCGCAGATTGAGGCTCGGGTGTTGATGATGTCCACCAACAACATTCTCTCGCCCGCCAATGGCAAGCCGATCATTGTTCCGACCCAGGATATCATTCTGGGGCTGTATTATATGACGTTGGAAAGATTGAACCAAAAGGGCGAGGGGATGACCTTTTCTTCGCCGTTGGAGTTGCGCCAGGCGTATGATTGTGGTGTCGTCGGTTTGCAGGCCCGGGTGCGGTGTCGGTATCGGGGCGTGTTGGAAGAGACGACCACCGGGCGCATTCTGCTGACGGAGATTATTCCCGATGCGATGCCCTTTGCGCAGGTCAATCGGTTGCAGACCAAAAAAGAGGTCGCCAAACTGATTGACATGGTCTACCGCGCCTGTGGGACGAAAGAGACGGTGGTCTTTGCGGATCGCCTGATGACCATGGGTTTTACCTTTGCAGCCAAGGCCGGGATTTCGTTCGGCAAGGATGATCTGGTGATTCCGCAGGCCAAGAAACGGCTGGTGCGGGATGCGCAGAACAAGGTCAAGGAGATGGAGCACCAGTATTCGGAAGGGTTGATCACCGAAGGCGAAAAATATAACAAGGTGGTCGATATCTGGTCGCAGTGTACGGAACGGGTGGCCGAGGAGATGATGCGGGGGATCTCGTCGGTGGAGGTGATCGACCACAAGGGGGTCAAGCGGGAGCAGCCGTCCCTCAACTCCATTTTCATGATGGCCAACTCTGGGGCCCGTGGTTCGGCGGCCCAGATGCGGCAACTGGCGGGGATGCGTGGTTTGATGGCCAAGCCGTCCGGGGAGATTATTGAGGCCCCGATTACCGCCAACTTCCGCGAGGGGCTGACGGTTTTGCAATATTTTATCTCCACCCATGGGGCGCGCAAGGGGTTGGCGGATACCGCCTTGAAGACGGCCAACAGCGGCTATCTGACCCGGCGTCTGGTGGATGTGGCACAGGACTGCATCGTGCGGGAGATGGATTGCGGTACGGATGAAGGGTTGACCGCCTTTGCCCTGGTGGAGGGCAATGATCTGGTGGAGACCTTGGGGGATCGTATTCTGGGTCGTACCCCGCTGGCCGATGTGGTGGATCCCATTACCGATGAATTGCTGGTGAAGGCCGGTTGGATCATGGGTGAGGAGGATGTGGAACGGATCGAAAACTCCAATGTGGAGTCGGTGTTGATGCGTTCACCGCTGACCTGCAAGACCGAGCGGGGGGTGTGTGTCTTGTGCTATGGTCGTGATCTGGCGCGCGGGATGCCGGTCACGATTGGCGAGGCGGTCGGGGTGATCGCGGCCCAGAGTATTGGTGAGCCAGGCACCCAGTTGACGATGCGCACCTTCCACATCGGGGGCACGGCCTCCCGGGCGGTGGAGCAATCGGCGATTGAGACGGTCAAGGGGGGCATGTTGCGGTACCATAATCTGGCCACCGTGACCGATCGCAATGGCAAGTTTGTGGTGTTGTCACGCAACGGCGAGGTGACCGTTCACGAGGCCCGGGGGAGCGAAGAAAATCGGGAACTGGATCTGTTTGCGGTGGGTCGGGAGCGGGAACGGTATCGTCTGCCCTATGGAGCCCGGTTGTTGGTGGCCGATGGTGGCTTTGCGGAACCGGGCGCGGTGATGGCCGAGTGGGACCCCTTCTCGGTGCCGATTATTACTGAACGGCCGGGGAAGGTGCAGTATGGGGATCTGGTGGAAGGGGTCACCTTGCGTGAGGTGATGGATGAGACGACCGGTTTGGTTTCCCGTGAAGTGACGGAATGGAAGAGTCACGGTCGCAAGGGGGATATGCGTCCCCGATTGACCTTGAAGGATCCTGACACCGGGGAGACTCTGGTGTTGCCCAGTGGGGCGGAGGTGCGTTATTTTCTGCCCGTCGGTGCGGTGATTGTCGCCCATGAGGGGGATGTGGTTCATGCGGGTGATATTATTGCCAAGATGCCTCGGAAGAGCTTGAAAACCCGTGATATTACGGGCGGTTTGCCCCGCGTCGTCGAGTTGTTTGAGGCGCGCAAGCCCAAGGAGTTTGCCATCATTGCCGAGATTGATGGGGTGGTCACCTTTGGCAAGGATTTGAAGGGCAAGCGGCGCATTGTCATCACGCCGGAGATTGGGGAGCCGCAGGAATATTTTCTGCCCAAGGGTAAACAGTTGGCGGTGAACGATGGGGACTGGGTCCGGCGGGGTGAGGCCCTGATGGAGGGGTCGCCTGTCCCGCAGGATATTCTCAAGGTGCTGGGTTTGGAGGCGTTGTGCCGCTTCATGGTCAATGAGATCCAAGAGGTGTACCGTCTGCAGGGGGTGAAGATCAATGACAAGCATATTGAGGTCATTGTCCGCCAAATGTTGCAGAAAGTGGCCATCAAGACGCCGGGGGATACCATTTTTGTGGTCGGGGAGTCGGTAGAGCGGTCGGCCTATGCCATCGAGAATGAGCGGGTGCTGGCTCGTGGTGGCGAACCGTCGGTGGGTTATCCGCAATTGTTGGGTATCACCAAGGCGTCTCTGTCCACGCCGTCCTTTATATCGGCGGCCTCGTTTCAGGAGACCACCCGAGTATTAACCGAAGCAACGGTCGCGGGTCGTGTAGATACCTTGACGGGGCTGAAAGAGAATGTTATTGTCGGTCGCTTGGTGCCTGCTGGGACTGGACGGCTGCGAGAGTGCGCACCGGTGGTGGCGTGCGAAGAGCAGGGGTAGTAGACCGCCTGGTTTGGTCTGGGGGGGTGGCAAAAAAAAAGATGCAGTGGGTTTGTCTGGCCGTTGACATATCCGATTTATGAGTTATTATGGGGAGCTGGCTTAGAGTGTGGCTTCCCACTGTTGAGAGGGTTTGGAGAGTTCAATATTATGCCGACCGTTAACCAGTTAGTCCGTATTGGACGCCAGTCACAGGTCAAAAAGACGAACGTGCCAGCGATGGGGGCTTGTCCACAAAAGCGTGGTGTCTGCACTCGTGTGTATACGACCACCCCCAAAAAGCCGAACTCGGCCCTGCGCAAGGTGGCGCGCGTGCGTTTGACCAATGGGCATGAGGTGACCGTCTATATTCCTGGGGAGAGTCACAATCTTCAGGAGCACTCGGTGGTCTTGGTCCGAGGGGGTCGTGTGAAGGATCTGCCGGGTGTCCGTTATCATATTATACGTGGGGCGTTGGACACACAGGGGGTCAAAAATCGCAAGCAGGGACGGTCGCGGTATGGGGCGAAGCGGCCCAAGTAGGCGGTGGTTTCTTTTGCCTGGTCTGTTTGTGTGTTGAACTTGTCGATCCGGTTTGAAAGTTGAAGGAGTTGTTGTCATGTCCAGACGCCGCGATGTGCCCAAGCGGGAAGTGATCGGTGATCCCGCTTATGGCGATCCGTTGGTCAGCAAGTTTATGAACTGCATTATGCGGGACGGAAAGAAGGCCTTGGCGGAGCGGGTGTTTTATGGTGCTCTGCAGATTGTGGCCGATCGGACCAAGCAGGATCCGGTACAGATTTTCAAGGATGCGGTAGAGAATACGCGGCCAATGGTGGAGGTCCGTGCCCGTCGGGTGGGTGGGGCGACCTACCAGGTTCCGGTGGAGGTGCGACCCAGTCGTCGGCAGGCCTTGGCAGTGCGCTGGCTGGTGGGTTATGCGCGCAAGCGGGCCGAGAAGACCATGCGGGAAAAGCTGGCGGGTGAATTGATGGAAGCCGCAGCCGGACGTGGGGCGACGGTGAAAAAGCGGGATGAGACCCATCGCATGGCCGAGGCCAACAAGGTGTTTGCCCACTATCGTTGGTAGTGTTTGGCGGCCTGTTGCGGTGGATACCGGGTTATTTTCAGACTTAAGATGGGGATCGGTTGTTGTTTGAGACTGGTCTCGTACACAGGGGAACAGAGTGGCAAGGGAAATACCACTGGGGCGTGTCCGTAACATTGGCATCATGGCCCATATTGATGCGGGTAAGACGACGGTAACGGAGCGTATTCTCTATTATACCGGTCGCTCCCACAAGCTGGGCGAGGTGCATGAGGGTACGGCGACCATGGACTGGATGGAGCAGGAGCAGGAGCGTGGCATCACGATCACTTCTGCGGCGACCACCTGTTTCTGGAAGAATCATCGCATCAATATCATTGACACTCCCGGGCACGTGGACTTTACCATTGAGGTGGAGCGGTCCTTGCGGGTGTTGGACGGTGCGGTCGCGGTTTTTTGTTCGGTGGGTGGTGTGCAGCCCCAGTCGGAGACGGTTTGGCGGCAGGCGGATCGTTATGGGGTGCCCCGTGTGGCGTTCGTCAACAAGATGGATCGCATGGGGGCAGATTTTTTGCGGGTAGTGCGGATGATGAAGGACCGCTTGAGTGCGCGTGCGGTTCCCCTGCAACTGCCGGTTGGGGCGGAGGAAAATTTCCGGGGGATGGTGGATCTGGTCTCGCGGGTGGCCTATATCTTTGACGAGGATACGCTGGGAGCCACCTTCAAGGAGGCCCCCGTCCCGGAAGAGATGGTGGATGCAGTGGAGGAGTACCGGGAGCAGTTGCTGGAGACGGCCCTGGAGCAGGATGACACCCTGATGGAGCGTTATCTGGAAGGGGGCAAGATTACCACGGCGGAGTTTCGCGACTGCATTCGCAAGGGGGTTTTGACCAGCTCTTTTGTCCCGGTGATTTGCGGGTCGGCGTTCAAAAACAAGGGCGTGCAGCCTTTGCTGGATGCGGTGGTGGATTTTTTTCCGGCCCCGAGTGACATTCCTCCCGTGGAAGGAGATGCCCTCAACAAAGATTTGAAGGTGAGTCGCCGGCCAGATGATGCCGAGCCTTTTTCGGCCCTGGCCTTCAAGATTATGACCGATCCTTTTGTGGGCAGTTTGACCTTTTTCCGGGTCTACTCCGGGGTGTTGGAGTCTGGCTCTTATGTGCTGAACTCCAGCCGGGAGAAGAAAGAGCGGATCGGTCGTTTGATGTTGATGCATGCCAACAAGCGGGAAGATGTCAAGGAAGTTCGGGCGGGTGACATTGCGGCGGCGGTTGGTTTAAAATATACGACGACGGGGGATACGCTGTGTGATCCCGACAAGCCGGTCATTCTGGAGAAAATGACCTTTCCGGTGCCAGTCATCTCCATTGCGATTGAGCCGAAGACCAAAGCGGACCAGGAGAAGATGGGGGTGGCGTTGGGTCGTTTGGCCCAGGAGGATCCCTCGTTCCGGGTGGCGGTGGATCATGAGACCAACCAGACGATCATCTCCGGCATGGGTGAGTTGCATCTGGAAATTTTGGTGGATCGGATGCTGCGCGAGTTCAAGGTGGAGGCCAATGTGGGCAAGCCCCAGGTGGCCTATCGGGAGACCATCACCAAGAGCGTGGATTCGGAAGGCAAGTTTGTCCGGCAGTCCGGTGGTCGGGGGCAGTTTGGCCACGTCTGGTTGAAGATTGAACCGATGGAGCCGGGGTTTGGCTTCAAGTTTGTCGATGCGATCAAGGGCGGGGTTGTCCCCAGGGAGTATATCCCGGCGGTGGGCAAGGGTATCGAAGAGGCCCTGAACAGTGGTGTCAAGGCCGGGTATCCGGTGGTGGATATACAAGTGACCCTGTTTGAGGGCTCTTACCATGAGGTGGACTCATCGGAAATGGCCTTCAAGGTGGCGGCTTCCATGGGGTTCAAGGATGGTTGCAAGCGGGCGGGTCCAGTGCTGTTGGAACCGATCATGGTGGTTGAAGTAGAGGTTCCTGAAGAATATATGGGCGATGTCATTGGTGATCTGAACTCGCGCCGGGGTGCCATTCACGGGATGGATTCCGTGGGGGGCAATCAACTGGTCAAGGCCATGGTCCCGTTGGCGAACATGTTTGGTTATTCGACGGATGTGCGTTCCATGTCCCAGGGACGGGCCACGTTCACGATGCAGTTTGACCACTATGAGCAAGTTCCCGGTTCGATTGCCGAGGAAATTGTGGCTAAAGCGAAGGGCTAGGGGAAAAAGAGATGGCCAAGGCGAAGTTTGAACGTACCAAGCCGCACGTAAATATCGGTACCATTGGTCACGTGGACCATGGCAAGACGAGTCTGACGGCTGCGATCACCAAGATCCTGGCCGAGACGGGTGGGGCCATTTATACGGCCTATGACCAGATCGATTCGGCCCCGGAAGAAAAGGCCCGTGGGATCACAATTTCGACGGCGCACGTTGAATATCAGACAGAAAAGCGTCATTATGCGCATGTGGACTGTCCCGGTCATGCCGACTATATCAAGAACATGATCACCGGTGCGGCCCAGATGGATGGGGCGATTCTGGTGGTCTCCGCCGCCGACGGTCCGATGCCCCAGACGCGGGAGCATATCCTGCTGGCGCGGCAGGTGGGTGTCCCGGCGTTGGTGGTCTTCCTGAACAAGGCGGACATGGTGGACGATCCCGAACTGCTGGAGTTGGTGGAACTGGAAGTCCGCGAACTGCTCTCCCAGTATGATTTTCCGGGCGATGATGTGCCGATCGTGATCGGTTCCGCCTTGAAGACGCTGGAAGGGGACAAAGGCGACATGGGTCGGGGAGCCATCCTCAAGCTGATGGAAGCGGTGGATCGTTATATTCCGCAACCGGAGCGGGCGTTGGATGGGGCCTTCCTGATGCCGATTGAGGATGTGTTTACCATCTCCGGTCGGGGTACCGTGGTGACGGGCCGGGTGGAGCGGGGCGTGGTCAAGGTGGGTGAGCAGGTTTCGGTGGTGGGCATTCGTCCGACCATCAATTCCACCTGCACTGGCGTGGAAATGTTCCGCAAGCTGCTGGACCAGGGTCAGGCGGGGGACAATGTCGGGGTGTTGTTGCGGGGTATCAAGCGGGAGGATGTGCAGCGGGGCCAGGTGTTGGCCAAGCCGAACTCGATCACGCCGCATACCAAGTTCAAGGCGGAATGCTATATTTTGACGAAGGAAGAGGGCGGGCGGCATACGCCATTCTTCAGCAACTATCGGCCCCAGTTTTATTTTCGGACGACTGATGTGACCGGTGTGTTGGCGTTGGCAGAAGGGACAGAGATGGTAATGCCGGGTGACAATGTCTCCATGACGGTAGAATTGATTGCCCCGATTGCCATGGAAAAGGGGTTGCGGTTTGCCATCCGCGAAGGTGGGCGTACCGTGGGGGCTGGTGTTGTGGCGGAAATTATTGCGTGACGGTTGTTGCGCGACGGTTATCACGGGATGCAGTCTGACGGAAGCATGATCGGAAGGACGCTGGGGCGAATCTGAATGGAAAACCAGAAAATACGTATTCGGTTGAGGGCATTTGATCATCGAATTTTGGATCAGTCGACGGGCGAGATTGTACAGACCGCGCGTCGGACGGGTGCTGAGATTCGGGGGCCGATCCCCTTGCCGACCAAAATCAGTCGGTGGACCGTTCTTAGGTCTCCTCATGTGGACAAAAAGTCCCGTGAGCAGTTTGAGATTCGGACCCATAAGCGGGTGATTGATATCATCAATCCCACGCCTCAGACGGTGGATGCGCTGATGAAGCTGGATCTCGCTGCGGGCGTTAACGTTGAGATTAAACTGTAACTTTTACCGGAATCGGTTCGACCGGCGTTGTCTGGTCGGCAGGGGCTGGCGGTGAAAGTTGAGTTTTTGCGAAAGAGAGAGGATCTGGGATGCGTGCGGGATTGATAGGCCGAAAGCTGGGTATGACCCGGATTTTTACCGAGGATGGCAAGAGTTGGCCCGTGACGGTCCTGCAGGCTGGGCCGTGTCAGGTGGTGGGTCTCAAGACGACGGATGCGCATGGTTATAATGCGGTTCAGTTGGGCTTTGAAGAGATGAAGCCGTCGCGCGGAAAAAAACCGGTCAAGGGGTTTTATGCCAAGGCCAATGTG
Organism: Magnetococcales bacterium; assembly: GCA_015233035.1. Lineage (GTDB taxonomy): Bacteria > Pseudomonadota > Magnetococcia > Magnetococcales > Magnetaquicoccaceae > Magnetaquicoccus. Next base: position 31,870 of record JADFYM010000004.1, on the reverse strand, counting down.
ACGCCCAAGCGGGTGTTGCGTGAGTTTCGGGTCGATGATTGTGCCCCGTATGATGTCGGCCAATCTCTGACCGTTGAGCTGTTTCCGGTGAACCAGGTGGTCGATGTGACCGGACAGGGTATCGGCAAGGGTTTTGCAGGGGTCATGAAACGCTGGGGATTTCGCGGTGGACGGGCGACCCATGGTACGCATCTGACCCATCGTTCTCCGGGTTCCATCGGGCAGTGTCAGACGCCGGGTCGGGTGTTCAAGAACAAGAAGATGGCGGGTCACATGGGCGATGTTCAGGTGACGGTACAAAATCTTGTGGTGACTGTGATGGATGCGGAGCGCAATCTGCTGGTCGTCAAAGGCAGTGTTCCCGGATCGAAGGGATCGGTTGTGTTGATCCGGGATGCGGTCAAGGGTATCGCCAAATCATCTTAAGGTGCTGGAATAATGATTGAGATTCCTGTAGTAGATGCGGGCAACCAGGAGTTGCGCCGGGTTCCCTTGCAAGAGGCGATCTTTGGACGTGAAATTCGTGCGGATTTGCTGGCTCGGACGGTAAACTATCAGTTGGCTGGTCGTCGGGGTGGGAATGCCTGCACCAAGAGGCGTTCGGAAGTTTCTGGTGGTGGCAAGAAGCCCTATCGCCAGAAGGGAACGGGTAATGCGCGGCAGGGGACGGCGCGCGCGCCGCAGTTTCGCACGGGTGGTATTGTGTTTGGACCGATTCCACACAGCTATGCGCACAAACTGCCCAAGAAGGTCCGTCGGTTGGCTTTGCAGGTGGCTTTGTCCGCCAAGTGGGAGGCGGGGGAGTTGATTGTGTTGGAGGGGTTCCATCTGTCTGAGGTCAAGACCAGTGCGGCGCGGGCCATTTTGGCGGCGTTGGGGGTGGAGCGTTCGGCGTTGGTGGTGCTGCCCGAGGCGGACAGCACGGTGGAATTGTCGGTGCGCAACCTGCCTGGGATTGATGTCATGCGCGTGGAAGGGGTCAATGTGTATGATCTGCTGGCCCACGAGAAGGTGGTGCTGACCGAGGCGGCCTTGAACCGGTTACAAGAGAGGCTGGCATGAGCGATTTGGGTGGGCTGTTTCAAGTGTTGCACTCTCCCTGGGTGACGGAGAAGGCGACCTTCTGTCTGGGTCAGGGCAACCAGGTTATTTTCAAGGTGGCTCCCACTGCCAACAAATGGCAGATCAAGGCGGCGGTCGAGAAAATGTTTAAAGTGGATGTATTGGCTGTGCAAACCGTGAGCATGCAGGGCAAGCAAAAGCGGGTTGGCAAGGTGGCGGGGCAGCGGAAAGACTGGAAGAAGGCCATTGTACGGCTGAAGGCGGGCCAGAGCATTGACTTTTTTGAGAAATCTTGAGAAGCTTTAGCGGGCTTTGAGGGCAAGTCTGGCTGGGACCTGCCGAGAGCACAGCGTAGAAGGCCGGAGTGGTATCCATGGCACTGAAAAAATATAAGCCTACTTCCAATGGCAAGCGGGCACAGGTATCGGTCGATTATCGGACGCTCTCTCAGGAAGGACCTGAAGAGTCGCTGGTGAGCGGTCTGAGCAAGAGTGGCGGGCGCAACTGCCATGGTCGGATGACTGTCCGGCATCGGGGCGGGGGTCACAAGAGATTGTATCGGGAGGTGGATTTCCGACGGAACAAGTTTGACATTCCGGCGCGGGTGGCACGTCTTGAATATGATCCGAACCGGACGGCGTTTATTGCGCTTTTGCACTATGCAGACGGGGAGAAGAGGTATATCCTCGCACCGCAACGGGTTGCTGTAGGGGATGAGCTGGTGGCGGGCAAGACGGCGGAGATCAAGCCTGGCAATGCGTTGCCGTTGCGCATGATTCCGGTCGGGACGATTGTTCACAATGTGGAGATGAAGCCGGAGAAGGGCGGGCAGATGGCGCGCTCGGCAGGCAGTCAGACCCAGTTGATGGGCAAGGAAGGCAAGTATGCGCAGCTCAAATTGCCCTCCGGTGAGATGCGTCTGGTATTGCTGGATTGCATGGCGACGATCGGTTTGGTGTCGAATCCCGATCATGGCAATGTCAAGATTGGCAAGGCCGGGCGGAAACGGTGGATGGGCTGGCGGCCCAGTGTGCGTGGTGTGGCGATGAACCCGGTGGATCATCCGCATGGGGGGGGCGAGGGACGGACTTCTGGTGGTCGTCATCCTGTGACACCATGGGGCGTTCCGACCAAGGGCAAGAAGACCCGGGATAAGGATAAGCCGTCCAGTCGGTTGATCATGCGGCGGCGGTGAGGGTGACCATTAGGAGGCAAGAGGTGAATCGTGGCGCGATCCATTAAGAAAGGCCCGTTCTTTGATGATTTTTTGTTGAAGCGGGTCGATAAGCTCAGGACGGCGGGACGCAAGGAGTTGGTCAAGACTTGGTCGCGGCGTTCTACCATCATACCGGATTTTGTTGGGTTCACCTTTGGTGTTCATAACGGTAAGAAGTTTATTCCGGTCTTGGTGACGGAAAACATGGTGGGGCATAAGTTTGGGGAGTTTTCTCCCACACGGACTTTTCATGGTCATGGTGGTGACAAGAAGTCATCCCGGTAGCTGAGGTATTTTAAAGATGGAAGAAGCGGTTGCCAGGCTGCAAAACATGAGAGGTTCTCCCAGCAAGGTACGGCTGTTGTTGGACCAGATACGCGGACTGAAGGTGGATGCGGCTTTGAATGTTTTGCTGTATTCAAAGAAGCGCATGGCCCAGGCGGTGCGGGAGACGCTCAAGTCTGCGGTGGCCAATGCGGAGAACAATTTGAGCTTGGATGTCGATACCTTGTTTGTTTCGCAGGCGTATGCGGACAAGGGAACCGTCATGAAGCGGTTTCGTCCGCGGGCGCGGGGTCGTGCCAGTCGGATCATCAAATGGGGTTCTCACGTGACGGTTGCGGTGCGGTCCAAGGAATAAGCCCAGCCATGGTGGCTCGGCCAAATGGTTTGGTAAGTTAGGGATGGAGTGGTAGCCAATGGGGCACAAGGTACATCCAACCGGATTTCGTCTGGGTATTTCCAAGACCTGGGATACCAGATGGTATGCCGATAAGGCGTTTGCGTCACTTCTCCTTGAGGATGTCATGCTCAGGAAGTGGATCATGAAGCGTCTCGAACATGCGAGTGTTTCCCGGGTGGTGATTGAGCGACCGGCCAAGAAGGCGCGCATCAATATTCACTCGGCCCGTCCTGGGATTATCATTGGTAAGAAAGGGGCGGATATTGAAAAGCTGAAGCAGGATTTGGCCAAGGTGGCCAGTACTGAGGTTCAGATCAATATTGTGGAGGTGCGGAAGCCGGAGGCCGAGGCACAATTGATTGCGGAGAATGTGGCGCAACAATTGGTTCGTCGGGTAGCCTTTCGGCGCGCCATGAAACGGGCCGTGACATCTGCCATGCGGTTGGGGGTGCAGGGTATTCGCATCAACTGTGCGGGGCGGTTGGGCGGTGGAGAGATTGCCCGGACCGAATGGTATCGGGAGGGGCGGGTTCCCCTGCACACCTTGCGAGCGGATATTGAGTATGGATTTTCCGACGCCTTGACCACCTACGGTTTGATTGGGGTCAAGGTCTGGGTGTTCAAGGGGGAAGTTAACGAGAAGGACGAGAAGCGGGCGTGAGTTTGCCGTGCCGATCCATCGAAAAATATAAGGTTGGTTCGAAATGTTGCTGCAACCCAAGAAGACCAAGTTTCGCAAGGCCCATAAGGGGCGGATCCACGGTTTGGCCCATAGTGCGGCTGAGTTGAGCTACGGCCAGTTCGGTTTGAAGGCCATGCGTGCGGGGCGTTTGACGGCTCGGCAAATTGAGGCGGCCCGGCGAGCGATGACGCGCCATATCAAGCGTGGCGGGCGCATCTGGATACGCATGTTTCCCAATGTACCGGTCTCTTCCAAGCCGGCTGAGGTGCGCCAGGGGAAGGGGAAGGGGAATCCCGAGTTTTGGATTGCCCGGGTAAAGGCGGGGCGCATTCTCTATGAGATGGAAGGTGTCTCTGAGGCGTTGGCGCGGGAGGCCATGCGTTTGGCCAGTGCCAAGTTGCCTATTCCCACCAAGTTTGTTGACCAGGGACGGGGGGCGTGAGTATTGAGTCATGAAAATCGCCGAGATCAGAAAGCTTTCAGCGGACGGTGTGTCTGCGCGGTTGCAGGAGTTGTATCAGGAGTCATTTAATTTGCGTTTTCGTAATGCGACGGCGCAATTGGATAATACGGCGCGCATTCGGCAAGTACGCCGGGAGATTGCGCGTATTCGGACCGTTGCCGGGTCACGGTCGGACCAAGGGTTGGGGGCGTAGAGATGGCGCAACGGATTCTGCAAGGGGTCGTCGTCAGTGACAAGATGGATAAGACCGTCGTGGTGAAGGTTGAGCGCAAGGTTCAACATGAGCTGTACGGTAAGATCTTGCGGCGTTCCAAGAAATATAAGGCGCACGATGCGGAGAACCAACATCGGACAGGGGATCTGGTCAGGATTCGTGAATGTCCGCCGATCAGCAAAGATAAGCACTGGACGGTGGTCGGGGAGGATGTTGCATGATTCAGGTTGAGACTGTTCTGGATGTGGCGGACAATTCTGGGGCGAAGAAGGTCCAGTGCATCAAGGTATTGGGTGGTTCCAAGCGTCGGTATGCCCGGGTGGGTGATGTGATTACCGTGTCGGTCAAGGTGGCCATTCCGCGTGGCAAGGTCAAGAAAGGGGAGGTGGCTCGGGCGGTGGTGGTACGTACCCGCAAGGAGACAACCCGTGACGATGGCAGCTATATTCGTTTTGACAGCAATGCGGCGGTTTTGATCAACAAAGCGGGGGAACCGATTGGGACGCGCATTTTTGGCCCGGTTACCCGGGAGTTGCGTGCCAGAAATTATATGAAGATCATCTCCCTGGCTCCGGAAGTGCTTTAGGTGACGACGATGAAGGATAAGATCAAGACCAACCTGAAGAAGGGCGACCAAGTGGTTGTCATCGCCGGGAAGGATAGAGGCAAGCGGGGTCGTATCCTGCAGGTTCTTCTGAAAGAGGGATCGGTGCTCGTGGAACGGGTCAATATGGTCAAGCGGCACACCAAGCCGCAGAAAGGCCAGGAGGGGGGGATTGTGGAGAAGGAAGCCCCGATTGACATTTCCAACGTGATGTTTTTGGACGTCACGAGTGGCAAGGGGGTCCGGCTGGGCAAAAAGTTTTTGGGGGACGGACGCAAGGTTCGGGTTATGTGTGGCTCCGGGGAAGTCGTTGATCGGTAGTCGGTCGAGCGGTTTGGGAATGTTTGCTCCAAGGATTTTGATATGGCCAGGTTGAAGGGAATTTATGAGCAGGAGATCGTTGCCAAGCTCAAGGAGGAGTTCGGTTATACGAACTGCATGCAGGTGCCGAGAGTGGTAAAGGTTGTCGTCAACATGGGCGTTGGCGAGGCGGTGGCCGACAAGAATGCCATGAATGGTGCGGTGCAGGATATGACCGCCATTGCGGGGCAGAAGGCGGTCGTTACCCGGGCGAAAAAATCGATTGCGGGGTTCAAGGTGCGCAAGGGGATGCCGGTCGGCTGTAGTGTGACCTTGCGCCGTGACCGCATGTATGAATTTTTGGACCGTTTGATCAACGTGGCTTTGCCACGTGTGCGTGACTTTCGGGGTGTTTCGGGAAAGTCTTTTGACGGACGGGGAAATTATGCTTTGGGGTTGAAGGAGCAGATTATTTTTCCCGAGATTGACTATGACAAGGTGGATGCGGTGCGGGGGATGGATATTGTGATCGTTACCAGTGCCAAGACCGATCGGGAGGCCAAGGCATTGTTGCGGGGTTTCCGTGTTCCTTTTATGAACTGATTTGATGGTAGGGAATTGTCTCCGACATGGCCAAGAAATCGCTGATAGCCAAGTGTAAGCGCAAGCCCAAGTTTCAGGTTCGGGCGTACCATCGGTGTGCCCGGTGTTCGCGTCCCAGAGGGTATCTGCGGGATTTTCATCTGTGCCGAATTTGTATGCGGACATTGGCTTTGCGCGGCGAAATACCGGGCATTGTCAAGGCTTCCTGGTAGGGGTCTGCCGGGCAGCAGCGATGGGGGCGTTGGGGTTGCCTCTGTTGGTACACAGGACTAAGTTGGCGTACCGTATGGGTGCGTTTGTGGTGTCGCCGGTTGTGGTGTCGCTGGCAGATTGAGCATGGGAGCCTTTTTGACATGGGAATGACCGACCCGATCAGTGATATGCTGACCCGTATCCGCAACGCGCAAGCTGTTCGGAAGGATTTTGTGGATGTACCGACCTCCAAGATCAAGCTGCGGATTGGTGAGATTTTGGTGGAGGAGGGGTATGTGTCGGGCATTGAGATGCTGGCCGTGGAGTCTGCGCAGAGCTATTTTCGGGTGGCACTGAAATATCATGCGGGCCGGGCGGTGATCGAGGAGATCAAGCGGCGGTCTCGCCCTGGCCGGCGGGTATATGTGGGCTGGGATGAAATTCCTCGGGTGTATCAGGGGTTGGGTATATCCATTCTTTCCACCAGCAAGGGGTTGCTGTCGAACCGTCGGGCCCGCAAGATGGGCGTTGGTGGCGAGTTGATCTGCACCGTCTTCTGAGTTCTAAGGATTCATTGAGCATGTCCAGGATAGGAAAGAGGTCCATTTCTGTTCCCCAGGGGGTGGAAGTGACCGTAGAGAGTCAAACAGTGACCGTGACGGGCAAGCTGGGTACGTTGTCGCGCGCGTTTCATCCCGGTGTGCGGATTGATCGGGTGGAGGGCGGGTTGACGGTGACGATGCAAAGCCGGGAAGGGACCAAGGCCCTGTGGGGTTTGTCCCGGACCTTGTTGGATAATATGGTGGTGGGTGTTTCCAAGGGCTTTTCGAGGGTATTGGAAATCCAGGGCGTTGGCTACCGGGCGGCGGTCAGTGAAGTCGGTTTGCAACTCAATCTGGGCTTTTCGCATCCGATTGATTATGTGCTGCCGGTTGGCGTAACGGCCCAGGTGGAAAAGAATGTTTTGGTGACCCTTTCTGGCATGGATCGGGAGAAGATCGGACAGGCTTGTGCGGATATTCGGCGGTTCAGACCACCGGAGCCATACAAGGGCAAGGGTGTCCGCAATGCTGGGGAAACGGTCCTGAGAAAAGAAGGCAAGAAGAAGTAACTTGATCAAGGGGATTTTTGGATGGCAAAGAATCGGCATGCGGCCAGGCGGGTCCGGGCGGACCGGGTTCGTTATCAGATCGCACGGACCTGTGGGGATCGCCTTAGATTATCGGTGTTTCGCAGTGTGAGCCATATTTATGCGCAGATCATTGATGATACGCAGGGGCGGACACTGGTGGCGGCCTCTACCCTGGAAGAGGGGATTCGTAGCCAGATAAAAAATGGCGGGAACAGGGAGGCGGCCATGGTGGTGGGTCGGTCCATTGCGGAGCGGGCACTACAGGCCAATATCCGGCAAGTCGTTTTTGATCGGGGCGGTTGCCTGTTTCACGGAAGGGTTAAGGCTTTGGCGGATTCGGCTCGCGAGGGCGGGTTGGAATTTTAGCCGGAGTGGTCTGCTCACGATTTGAGAGTTTTGTACGCTGACGGGGAGCATTAATGTCGAAGACACGCCGTGGAGTGCCCGAAGAGCGGGCTGAGACTTGGCAAAGCGATGATATGATTGAGCGGTTGGTGACCATCAAACGGACTGCCAAGGTGGTCAAGGGTGGAAGCCGCTTTAGTTTTTCAGCGATTGTCGTGGTCGGGAATGGTCAAGGAGAGGTCGGGTATGGCTTGGGTAAGGCCAAGGAAGTGCCCGAGAGTATCCGCAAGGCCACGGAGAAGGCGCGGAAAAGCCTGGTGCCGATTCCCATCCGGGATGGACGGACTTTGTATCACGAGATTGTGGGGCGTTATGGCGCGGGCAGTGTGGTGATGCGTCCGGCAGCGGAAGGAACGGGCATTATTGCGGGTGGATCCATGCGGCCCATTTTTGAAGCCTTGGGTATTCGGGATGTGCTGGCCAAGTCGACGGGTACTTCCAATCCGCACAATTTGATCAAGGCCACGTTTGCGGCCTTGCAGTCCATTCGTTCGCCGCAAGAGATAGCCGACAAGCGGTCTTAGATTCTGGTTTATGTGGGTAAAAGGGTGTGGATCATGGCGAACACAGTGAAAGTGAAGCAGGTTCGTTCTGTGGCCGGACGGCCTGAGAAGCACAGGCTGGTGGTGCAAGGGCTTGGTCTCCGGCGGATGCACCATGTTCGGGAGTTGGTGGATACACCGAATGTGCGTGGCATGATTCGCAAGGTGCAGCATTTGGTTCAGATTGTAGACTGATCACCTGGTGTGTGTTGCAGTTACTCACTGGATGCCTCGAAACAAAAAGGTTATTTTGCAATGAAACTGAATCAATTGCCCGCCAGCCCGGCTGGTCGTATAGAGGGCAAACGGAAGGGGTTGGGTATCGGCTCGGGTAATGGCAAGACCGCCGGTCGGGGGACCAAGGGGCAGGCAGCCCGTTCGGGTGGTTACCACAAGGTGGGGTTTGAAGGCGGTCAGATGCCGTTGCAACGGCGGTTGCCGAAGCGGGGTTTCCGGAGTCCTTTCAAGGAATATTATGCCTTGGTGCAGGTGGAGGATCTGGAGATTTTTCCAGGCGGCTCCGAGGTTCAGATAGAGGATTTGCGTACCAATGGCTTGGTGGGGCGTCTCAAAGACGGCGTCAAGCTGTTGGGGGATGGGCAGTTGTCGAAGGCTCTGATTGTCCATGCGGACAAGTGCAGTCGATCGGCCCAAGAGAAGATTGAAGCGGTTGGTGGTAGAGTGGTGTTGAGTGGTGCATCCTCTTAAGGAGTGGTTGAATGGCCACCGTTGAAGCGCAGTCACCGTTTGCAGGCTTGGCCAATCTGGGCAAGATACCAGAGCTGCGTAGTCGTCTGCTGTTTACCTTGGGTATGTTGATCGTCTTTCGGATTGGTGCCCATGTGCCCACGCCGGGGATAGATCCCCGGGCTTTGGCGGCTTTTTTTGCGCAGCAGCAGGGCACGTTGTTGGGTATGTTCAACATGTTTTCCGGTGGTGCATTGTCGCGGTTGACCGTGTTTGCTCTGGGAATCATGCCCTATATTTCCTCCTCCATCATTTTGCAATTGATGACGGCTGTGGTGCCGAGGTTGGAGGCGATCAAGAAAGAGGGGGAGCTGGGGCGGCGGAAGATCAATCAGTATACGCGCTATGGGACGGTTGTCTTATCTGTTTTCCAGGGCTTTGGCATTGCCTATGGGCTGGAGTCCATGCAGGCGGGTGGCATGAGCGTGGTGGTGGAACCGGGCTGGCATTTTCGTCTGCTGACGGTATTGACGCTCACCAGTGGTACGGCCTTCATCATGTGGGTGGGGGAGCAGATTACGGCGCGTGGTATTGGCAACGGCATTTCGCTGATCATCTATTCGGGGATTGTGGCCAATCTGCCGGTGGCTCTGGCGCGCACTTTGCAGTTGGCCCGTACCGGTGATTTGCAGCCGTTGTTTGTCTTGTTGCTGTTGGTCATTTCGGTGGGTGTGACGGCGTTTATTATTTTCATGGAGCGGGCGCAACGTCGCATCACGGTGCAGTATGCCAAGCGACAGGTCAGCGGGCGGCGCATGGTGGGCGGGGAGAGTACCCATCTGCCATTGAAGATCAACACGGCGGGGGTGATTCCGCCCATTTTTGCCAGTTCCATTATTTTGTTTCCGGTGACGATTGCCAATTTTGCCCCCTGGGATATACTGAAGGCGGCGGCGGCGCAGTTGTCTCCTGGGACGGTGCTCCATGCGGTGGTGTACGCGCTGGCCATTGTCTTTTTCTGTTTTTTTTATACGGCCATCGTGTTCAATCCAGAAGAGACGGCGGATAATCTGCGCAAGTATGGGGGGTTTGTGCCGGGGATTCGTCCGGGGTTTCAGACGGCCAAATATTTGGATGCCATCCTGACCCGGTTGACGCTGGTGGGGGCCGTTTATGTGGCGAGTGTTTGTTTGTTGCCAGAGATATTGATTGCCAGCTATAATGTCCCTTTTTATTTTGGGGGCACCTCCATGTTGATTGTGGTGGGGGTGACAATGGATACGGCATCGCAGATTCAGTCGTTTTTGATCAGTCGGCAGTATGAAGGGTTGATGCAAAGGGCGAAGATTCGCGGTCGGCGATAGGTGGTGTTTTTGGAGGGTTGTGATGAAGGTTCGTGCATCCGTAAAGACAGTGTGCAAAGATTGCATGACGATCAAACGCAAGGGTATTGTCAGAGTCATTTGTACCAAGCATCCCAAACACAAGCAGAGGCAGGGCTGATCCGTGTGGTTTCGGTTTTGCGGTAGTGCAAAACCGGGAAGTGCCCGCACAGATTCGGACAGAACTTAGGAAGATTTTGGAGGTTGCAAAGTGGCTCGAATTGCCGGGGTTAACATTCCCATCAACAAACGGCTTGCAGTCGGATTGACCTATATATATGGAATTGGTCGGCATGCTGCTGCCAGTATACTGAAAGCTGCGGATATTTCCCCTGATACGCGAGGCCGGGATCTTTCTGAGACAGATATTGCGCGGATCCGCTCTATCATTGACAGTGATTTTCAGGTGGAGGGCGATTTGCGTCGGCAAGTGGCCATGAACACCAAGCGGCTGATGGATCTGGGTTCCTATCGCGGTTTGCGTCACCGTCGGGGGCTTCCCGTGCGTGGACAGAGGACCCATACGAATGGGCGTACCCGCAAGGGTCCACGGCGGTCGATTCCTGGTAAGGGTTGATCCGTTTGCAATTCTTCGGCCGGAGATATCCTGGCCCGAATGTGAGGAGAAAAGATGGCGAAGGTCCAAAAGGTTTCCCGGGGAAAGAAAAAGGAACGGAAAAGTATTGCGAGTGGTATCGCTCACATTCATTCTACGTTCAACAATACATTGGTTACGATTACCGATACCTCTGGCAATGTCATATCCTGGGCGTCTGCTGGGGCGCAGGGGTTCAAGGGGTCGCGTAAGTCCACACCGTTTGCTGCCCAGATGGCCGCTGAGGATGCAGGGCGCAAGGCCATGGAGCATGGGATGCGGAATATTGATGTACGCCTGAAAGGGCCGGGTTCTGGGCGGGAGTCGGCCCTCCGTGCTTTGGCAGGTATTGGTTTCAATATTGCGTTTGTGCAGGATGTGACGCCTATTCCACACAATGGTTGTCGTCCGCCCAAACGTCGTCGAGTTTGACTTCACTTTGAGTTTATTGCGAGGAACGCAGAAGCAATGGCCCGTTATTTTGGATCCAAATGCCGTATTTGTCGGCGCGAATCCGCGAAGCTCTTTCTGAAAGGGGAGAAGTGCTTTTCCGATAAGTGTGCCATGGAACGCCGGAACTATGGACCTGGGGTCCAGGGTCAGCGTCGTCGTAAGGTTTCCGATTATGGCCTCCATTTGCGCGAAAAGCAGAAGATCAAGAGGACTTATGGGTTGCTGGAGAAGCAATTTCATAATTATTTTGAGAAAGCGGAGCGGATGGGGGGTATTACCGGCGAAAATCTTCTGATCCTTTTGGAGCGAAGACTGGATAATGTGGTTTTCCGGTTGGGTTTTTCTGCGTCCAGGAGCGAGGCCCGTCAGGTTGTCAGTCATCGGCAGGTGTTGGTGAACGATCATTTGGTCAACATTGCCTCTTATCTGGTCAAGCCGGGCGACAAGGTTGCCATCACCCCGGCGGCCCGTTCGCACTTGCGCATCAAGGGTGCCATGGACAGTGCCGCGCGCCGGGGTTTCCCTGGCTGGTTGGATGTGGATTCTGTCAATATGTCCGGGGTATTCCGTGCCCTGCCGGATCGTGCCGACTTGCCTGCGGACTATAACGAAAACCTGATTGTTGAGCTGTACTCCAAGTAGAAGATGATACCAGGTTAGGGGAAGCGGATGTACAGAAACTGGACCGAATTAATCAAACCCCAGAAGGTGGAATTGCTTGAGCAGGGCGATACGCTGTTAAAGGCGACCCTGGTGGCTGAGCCTCTTGAGCGTGGGTTTGGCACAACCTTGGGTAATGCGTTGCGCCGGGTGTTGCTTTCCTCCCTGCAGGGAGCGGCGGTTTCCTCCGTGCAAATCGAGGGTGTTTTGCATGAGTTTTCCAGCATTCCCGGTGTGTTGGAAGATGTGACAGACATTATTCTCAACCTGAAGGGGTTGGCGATTCGGATCAAGTCCGGGGTTGGTCACAAGCAGATTTATTTGCGGGCCGAAGGTGAAGGGGTGGTGACCGCTGGCGCGATTGATTGCGGGCAGGATGTGGAAATCCTGAATCCTGATCATCATATCGCGACGTTGAACAAAAGCGGCAAGCTGGATATGATCTTGAATGTGACCAGCGGCAAGGGGTATGTGCCGTCGGCGCAGAAAACGGACGATGAGTCGGCTACCATCGGGGAAATTTTTCTGGATTGCAGTTATAACCCGGTCAAGCGGGTGGCCTACAAGGTGGAAAATGCCCGGGTGGGGCAGCAGACTGACTATGACAGGCTGATCCTGGAGATCGAGACCAATGGGGTCGTGTCGCCGGAGGATGCCTTGGCGTTGGCCGCCAAAATTTTGCAGGATCAACTGAGTTTGTTCATCAACTTTGATGATGTGCCCATGGGGGATCTGCAGGAGGAGTCCTCTCTTCCTAAGTGGAATCCCAATCTGTTCCGCAAAGTGGACGAACTGGAGCTTTCTGTTCGTTCTGCCAATTGCCTGAAAAATGACGAGATTGTCTATATTGGTGATCTGGTGCAGAAGACAGAGGCGGAGATGCTCAAGACGCCCAATTTTGGGCGCAAGTCTTTGAATGAGATCAAGGAAGTGTTGGAGGAGATGGATCTCAGCCTGGGAATGATCCTGGATGGATGGCCTCCAGAGAATATTGACGAATTGGCCAAACAGTTTGAAGACGAGCATTTCTAGGGGTATGGTAGCATGAGACATCAGAGACATGGGTGCAAATTGGGCCGCAGCAGCAGCCATTTTGAGGCGATGATCAGCAATTTGTTGGTCAGCCTGTTTCGTTATGAACGGATCGAGACGACGACCCCCAAGGCCAAGGCGTTGCGGGGTGTGGCCGATCAGATGGTGACCTTGGGCAAACGGGGTGATTTGCATGCCCGTCGGCAAGCGTTGAGCCTGCTTCAGGATAAAGAGATTGTGCATAAACTCTTTTCCGACATTGCGGAGCGGAATCGGACGCGGCCGGGTGGTTATACGCGGGTGCTCAAGACGCGGGATCGTTATGGGGATTGTGCGCCCATGTCCTTGATCGAACTGGTGGAAAGGGTCGAGCAGTAACGCTCCTTGTTTTGTTTGTGTTAGCAGGGTGGCAGGGGGTTGGGGACCGTTATAAATCCCACGAGACGACCGGCGGCGGGGGTTATGGGTTGGTGTTTCCGGTCTCTCACATTACCCATGACGCCCAGGGCCCGAAGATGCGTTGCAATTTCAATCAATCACTTGGTTTTTCGGCCACCTTTTGGGTGGCTGCCCTGCTTTTCGCCTTGTTTTCCTTCGTTGTTGATGCCTTCGCGGCTTTTTCCGACATTCCGAACCTTCCGTTACGCCTGGAAGATTCGCTGAGCACGATAAGCCTTGGCGAGGTTCCCTGGCGGCGGCGGTGGTATCCGTTCGCCCAGGGAGACGAGGTGATCGGGGGCGGCGAATTGCGCTATTTGGCGAAAGATTCAGACACCTTGATCCAGTTGGCGCGTTTGTTTGGGGTTGGCTTCAATGAGTTGCGTGATGCCAATCCCAATGTCAATGTCTGGTATCCGGGGGCTGGCACGGTGGTGCGAGTCAATTTTCGGCGTGTTTTGCCCCGTTCTTCAGCGCGTATCATCGTCAATCTGCCGGAGATGCGTGTCTACCACAGGCGTTGGGACGGGTGGTTGGACACCTATCCGATTGGCATTGGTCGGGAGGGATTGTTGACCCCTTCTGGTGCGACCCAGGTGGTGCGCAAGACGCCTTATCCCTCCTGGTATGTGCCCGCTTCCATTCGCAAGGAAAAGCCTTATTTGCCCAGTGTCATTCCGTCCGGTCCCCGCAATCCGTTGGGTACACATGCGATTTATCTCTCCATTCCCGGTTATTTGATGCACGGTACGCAAAAGCCTTATGGCGTGGGACGCCGGGTCAGTCACGGATGTATGCGTATGTATCCTGAGGATATTGTGCGGTTTTATGAAGAAGTGGCCGTGCATGACACGGTAGATATTATCAACCAGCCGGTCAAGGCTGGTTGGCAGGGGGAACGGTTGTATTTGCAGGTGCATGATGTGCTGTCCATGAAGGATCGGGCCGGTCTGAAGGGGCGTGCCAATTTGGTGGTTGCGCAGGCACTGGCGCGGCGACCCTTTGCGGAAGAGGTGGTGATGGATTGGCAGCGGTTGGAGCAGACGGTGCAGGAGGCCAGCGGGGTGCCTCAGGTGGTTGGTCAGGTTTGGCATCCGCCATCGTTGGAACATGTTGGGGTGGGTTGGGCGTGGGAGGACAGGTTGGTCATGCGGAGTCGTCGGGCGGTGGAGACGATGGTCGCGCCCGTGCAGTAGTCACATTCTTCTCTTTTTGCAATCATTTTCAGGGGTCCAGGGGGATTATCCCCCTGGTGGGGTCCAGGGGCAAAGCCCCTGGTGGGGTTGGGGGCAAAGCCCCCTCCCTTGTTCCCTTCCCTTGAGTTGTTCCCCCGCTTCCTGCTGCCTTTCTTTTCCAGTTGACAGAAGATGAAAAAATGTCATTCCCGCGCAGACGGGAGTCCAGGCGTTCCAAGGGGTTGGCTGGATTCCCGCCTGCGCGGGAATGACGTTTGAAAAACTACGCATCCCATGCTGGGTGCAGTTTATCCAAATGTTATACATATTTCTGCTTGTGCGGACAGCAACATTTTTGTTTGTTCCAAGGGGATTATCTCTTCCGGTGGAAGTTTGGGGGGCTTTCATTCAAAGGGGAATTTTTGGTCACGACAACACGTCACGCCAAGCGCAAGCATGGGTGAGAAAAAGCGGGCGGGGGACAGACTGAAAGGGCAATCGGGACACTGGGAAGAATGGATACCCCCAGTGTCCCGATTTTTTTCCGGTGTTAGCCGTTGTGCTACTTGTTGAGTCCTTCGCGGAACCCTTTCTTGGCACGGGCGGCTTCTTCCTTGAGGCGGTCATTTTCTTTCCGCAGAGCGTCGGCTTCCGCTTTCGCTTTGTCAGCGGCTGCCACGGCGGCCCTACGATCGGCTTCCGCTTTGGCGAGCTGCTCCTGCTGGCTGGCTTCGGGTTTGGCCGGTTGCGATGCACAACCGCTCAACACGCCCAACAATCCAGAGATGAGAATGACGGGGATAATTTTAGACATTGATTGCGTCTCCTGTGAGAAAGTTCTTTTTTAGCTCCTAGCTTCCGCTCAAGCTTCCAAACCCGGTACTATAGCAAACAGACGGGGTTCACTTCTAATAAAAAAGCTGCGCTTCGGCTGAATTATATAAAATTTTTATTCGCAATATGTGTGCCGAGATTTTGGGGGTCGGATGGTAGGGGTGCGGGCTGAAGCGGGCTACCGATGCCAGAGTCCCAACAGATGGCGGCGGTTGACCGGGAGGGAGAGATGGTCGGTGAGGGATTGTTTGGGCAAATAGAGCGGTTTACGTCCCAGAGCGACGGCGATGGCCTCTTCCACCGAGCCCAGATCCTGCACGGCAGGCAGGAGGGTTTCCACAAAATAATGTCCGGTTTCTGGTTCCCAGGCGGTTCGCACGGGGATGTCGGTCGCCCTATATTCCAGAATCACGCCAATACCGGCCGCGACACGGCCATGGGCATCGGCCAACAGCGGTATCGTATGGCGTACAGGCGGATTTTGCCGAGCAGGATTGTTCCAGTAGACCCGTTCCACGGCCCAGGGGGTGACCAGCAGGGCGCGGATGGGTGCCTGGGGATGGTCAGAGGGATCCCTCTGGACGCGAATGCCCAAACGCGGGTTGAGCGAGGGGTCGGTTGTGCGGTCCCGCAGGAGGCGCGCTGTCGCAACCTGGAGGGCGACCAGATCCGGCCAGCGGCACTCCCAGCGGGGGGGGTGGGGGGTCATCCGAGCAACAGGCCATCCAGGGGGCTGGAGGCGGAGGCATACAGTTTTTTGGGGATGCGCCCGGCCAGAAAGGCATCGCGGCCACTTTCAACGGCTTTTTTCATGGCGCGGGCCATGCGGATGGGATCTTTCGCGCCCGCAATGGCGGTATTCATGAGGACGCCATCACAGCCCAGTTCCATGGCCAGAGCTGCGTCAGAGGCCGTACCCACGCCCGCATCCACCAGCACGGGAACGGTGGCCTGTTCAATAATAATGCGCAATGTATAGGGGTTGCGAATGCCCAATCCCGAACCGATGGGCGCGGCCAGGGGCATCACCGCGACACAGCCCATCTCTTCAAATCGTTTGCACATATAGGGGTCATCCGTGGTGTAGACCATGACCTGGAACTTTTCTTTGATCAATAATTCTGCGGCTTTCAATGTTTCTGGATTGTTGGGCCACAAATATTTGGCATCGGACAGGACTTCCAGTTTGACCATGTCCCAGCCGCCCGCCTCGCGGGCAAGGCGCAGGGTTCGCACCGCTTCCTCGGCGGTGTAGCAACCGGCGGTGTTGGGCAGGTAGGTATACTGTTTGGGATCCAGATAATCCGTCAAGAGTGTGGCACTGGGGTCGCTGATATTGACACGTCGGACGGCAACGGTGACAATTTCAGCCCCTGAGGCGGCCACCGCCTGGGCGGTTTCGGTGAAATCCTTGTATTTGCCGGTGCCGACCAGCAAGCGGCTGGTGAACGGTCGGCCTGCAATGATGAGTGGATCGGCGTCGTCGATCGATCCGCCACCGATAAAATGGACCACCTCGATCTGGTCGCCATCGGCCAAGGGGATGGCGTCATACTGGTTGCGTGGGGCAACCTCCCGGTTGTGTTCAACCGCGACGCGGCCCGGATTGAATTGCAGCCGTTCCAGCATTTGGCCGATGGTGGTCCCCGGTGGCATTTCCATGGACTCGCCGTTGATTATAATCTGCATGTTTTTCATGTGTTACCCCTAAATTATGCCAGAATGGACCGCCGACATGGCGGAATCCGGGTGTTGATGGCGGCCATGCCGTGTATGATTTTTTTAGCGGAGCCAGATGATCTCGTCAACCGCTGCCAACTGACCCGCATACCCATTTTATAGATCTGCCGCCATTGAGCAATGAGAGAAAATGGCTTAGTCTCCACCTCAGGTGGGTGTTTATGGGCCTTGCCAGGGGCTTTGCCCCAAGACCCCACCAGGGGCTTTGCCCCAAGACCCCACCGGGGGGGATAATCCCCCCCGGACCCCCTTGATAATATTATTTAAAAAAAAGTGGGGGAATCTGGGGGGGGGCGGTTCTTGCCCCCCAGCAATGGCCGACAGGATGATCCAGGTCTCCGGGTGCGCGGTTTCGCTCACCCTTTGGTGTATCATTTCAAGGGTTGAGGTGCTCATGCGACAGTTCAGCGAAAGACGTGTGTTGGTGACCGGTGGGTCTGGATTTTTGGGATCCCATTTGTGCGAACGGTTGTTGCGGGACGGTTGTGATGTCCTGTGTGTGGATAATTTTTTTTCCGGGTCCAAAGAAAATATTATCCACCTGATGGATAACCCCCATTTTGAATTGATCCGGCACGATGTCACCTTTCCTCTGTATGTGGAAGTGGACGAAATATTCAATCTGGCCTGTCCGGCTTCCCCCGTACACTATCAGTTTGACCCGGTGCAGACGACCAAAACCAGTGTCCATGGGGCGATCAATATGCTGGGGTTGGCCAAGCGGGTGAAGGCCAAAATTTTTCAGGCCTCCACCAGCGAGGTGTATGGCGATCCGCAGGTGCATCCGCAACCGGAGAGTTATTGGGGGCATGTCAATCCCATTGGTCCCCGCTCCTGCTATGATGAAGGCAAACGGTGTGCGGAGACGCTTTTTTTTGATTATCGTCGCCAGCACAATTTGCGCATCAAGGTGGCGCGCATTTTTAATACCTATGGGCCGCGCATGCACCCGAACGATGGGCGGGTGGTGTCCAATTTTATTGTGCAGGCCCTGCGCAACCAGTCGATCACGGTGTATGGCAGTGGCACACAGACGCGCTCTTTTTGTTATGTGGATGATCTGATCGAGGGTATTGTCCGTTTGATGGATACCCCCGATGCGTTTACCGGTCCGGTCAATCTGGGCAACATCGGCGAGTATCCCGTACTGTATCTGGCGGAAAAAATTATTGAATTGACGGGGTCGCGTGCTTCGGTGGTCCTGAAGCCTCTGCCCGCCGATGATCCGCAGCAGCGTCAACCCGATATTGCCCTGGCCCGTGCTCAACTGGGCTGGGAACCACGGGTGGCCCTGGAGGAGGGGTTGCGCAAGACGATTGATTATTTTGCGCGCACACTCCAGCGATAATTTTCCGGGGCTGCCCCTTGCGCCCGCCTGGGTGACATCCCATATAAGGACTGGGGGGGGGATGTTCCTTTTTTTTGTTTTGACTTTGGAGGTGGGTAGTGGTCATGAGTGATACGACACAGAAGGAAACACGGGCATTCCAGACAGAAGTTCGGCAACTATTGGATCTCATGATCCACTCTCTGTACAGCAACAAAGAGATCTTTTTGCGGGAACTGATTTCCAATGCCTCGGATGCGGCGGACAAGCTGCGCTTTGCCGCACTGGCCAACGATGCCCTGTATGAGGGAGATCCCAACCTGGAGATCCGGGTGGTGTTTGACAGTGAGGCGCGAACCGTCACCGTCTCCGACAACGGCATTGGCATGAACCGGGAAGAGGTGATGGCCAATATTGGGACGATTGCCCAGTCGGGTACCAAAGAGTTCATGCAGTCACTGTCCGGTGAGCAGGTCAAGGATGCCCATCTGATCGGTCAGTTTGGGGTGGGATTTTATTCGGCCTTTGTGGTGGCGGACAAAGTGACCTTGTTGACGCGCCGGGCGGGAGATCCCGTCGATGCGGGGGTGCGCTGGGAGTCTGCCGGTGATGGCGAGTATACCCTGGAGACCGTTGAGCAGGCCGCACATGGCACGTCCGTGATCCTGCACCTGCGCGAGGATGAGAAGGAATTTTTGGATGGTTGGCGGTTGCGTTCCGTTATTCGCAAATTTTCCGATCATGTCTCCTGGCCCATCATGATGCTGACCAAAGAGACCGCTGCACCGGATGAGGCGGAGGAAAAAGAGGCGGCGACCGACGAGGACAAGGGGGAGGAGTCGGCGGACAAGGCCGCCGCTGCGGAACCTGTGGAAAAGTGGGAGAAGGTGAACCGGGCCTCGGCCTTGTGGACGCGCCCCAAAAGCGAGATCACCGAGGAGGAGTATACCGAGTTTTACAAACATGTTGCCCATGATTTTGAGGAGCCGCTGGCCCATCTGCACGTGCGCCTGGAAGGCAAGTATGAGTACACCTTGCTCCTGTATCTGCCGCAGCGGGCCCCCTTCGATTTATGGGACCGGGAGCGCAAGCATGGGGTCAAGCTGTATGTCCGCCGGGTCTTCATCATGGAGGGTGCCGAAGAGTTGATGCCGCGCTATCTGCGCTTTGTGCGTGGCCTGATCGACACCACGGACTTGCCCCTCAATGTTTCCCGGGAGATTTTGCAGAAAAACCAGGTGGTCGAGGCCATTCGCAAGGGGGCGGTTGGCAAGGTGTACGGTCTGCTGGAAGAGTTGGCGGAAAAAGAGCCGGAAAAATATCAGACCCTGTGGAAGACCTTTGGCAAGGTGCTCAAGGAGGGGATCATTGAGGATTATGCCAACAAGGCGCGTCTGGCCAAATTGTTGCGCTTTGCCTCCACCCATACGGATGCGGAAGCGCAGACGGTGTCGCTGGCCGACTATATTGCCCGCATGAAGCCGGAGCAGGAGAAAATTTATTATGTGACCGGCGAGACCCACGTGGCGGCGCGCAAAAGCCCGCACCTGGAAATTTTCCGCAAGAAAGGGCTGGAGGTGTTGTTGCTGTCCGACCGGGTGGACGAATGGTTTGTCTCCCATTTGCATGAATTTGAAGGTAAATCGCTCCAGTCGGTGACCAAGGGCGATCTGGATCTGGGCAAACTGGATGACGAAGAACAGAAAAAAGATCGGGAAGAGACGGAAAATCGGTTCAAGGATCTGGTGACGCGCATCAAAACGGCACTGGGCGAGACTGTCAAGGAGGTCCGCACGACCCATCGTCTGGTCGATTCGCCCTCTTGTCTGGTGGGCGGTGAGTATGACATGAGTGCCACCATGGAACGGATTCTCAAGGATGCTGGCCAGGAAATTCCGGGTGCCAAGCGCATTCTGGAGGTCAACCCGGATCATGCTCTGCTGCTGCGCTTGCAGGCCGAGACCGAAGGGCAACGGTTTGATGATCTGTGCCATATACTCTTCAATCAGGCTTTGTTGTGTGAAGGAGGCCAGATTGAGGATCCGGCGGATTTTGTGCGTCGTTTGAACAATTTGCTGTAACGGTGGGCAGGGGGGGGATGCGTCCGCGCACCCCCCCCCTTTTTTTTGGGGTGGTTTCTTGACAAGGGGTGACAGGGTGGCAAACGAAACGGTAGATGATATTGAAGGGGAGCAGTTACGGCAACTGATTGAGCGTATTGAACGTTTGGAAGAGGAAAAGTCGGTGTTGGCGGAGCATGTCCGGGAGGTCTATGCCGAGGCCAAGAGTGGCGGTTTTGATCCCAAGATTATTCGCAAAGTGATTCGATTGCGCAAGATGGATCCCCGTGATATTGATGAAGAGGAGACCTTGATCCAGGTGTATATGCAGGCGTTGGGGATGGAGTAGGGGAGACACAAAGCCGAGTTTGCAGGGGGGGCGGGGGGATTTTCCCCCCTGGTAGCCGCAACGATGCGCAAGACCTTGCCGCACGATGGCCTGTTGGATTGGCTTCCTGCTAATCGGATCGCCACGTGCAGACTGGTTTGTCTGTCTCTCCCCAGGTGGAATCTGCGCCCCTTCCTGGTCAGGTATCATCCGCATGCCCGTATTGTCTGTCCATGCCAACCCACCTGTTTTCTGTGCCGGTGCTGTCCACCGTCTGAAGGACCTGACCCGTTTCGACCCATGACCAAGCCATTGACCCTGATGCTGTTTCTGCCCCTGTTGGGGGTGATTTTGATTGGTCTGTTGCCAGAACGGCATAGCCGGTATGCGCGCAGCATTGCCTTGTCCGCTTCCGGTGTCACCCTGTGGGTGGCGTGGGGGTTGTTGGCGGCGTTTGATCCGACCACCGCCGCTGTCCAGTTTGTGGAAAGACAGCCCTGGCTGGTACCAACCGGCAGTTCCTACCTGCTGGGTGTGGATGGCTTTTCGTTGCCCATGATTTTGCTGGCCACCTTGTTGTCCTTTGTCGCCTTGCTCTCTTCGGCTTCCATTCGCGACCACCGCCGAGGGTTTTATCTGTTTATGCTCCTCCTGGAAATGGGCATGTTGGGTGTGTTCATGGCCCAGGATTGGTCCCTGTTTTATATTTTTTGGGAACTCACCTTGATTCCCCTCTTTTTTCTGGTCAACCGTTGGGGAGGGGTGCGCCGCCAACAGGCGGCCCTCAATCTGGTGCTCTATACCATGGGCGGATCGGTCTTTTTGCTGGTCGGCCTGCTGTTGGGTTTTGATGCGGCCCATGTGGACAGCTTTGCCATGGAGACGATGACAACCGGTCTCCGCGCC
Source organism: Magnetococcales bacterium (assembly GCA_015233035.1). Taxonomy (GTDB): domain Bacteria; phylum Pseudomonadota; class Magnetococcia; order Magnetococcales; family Magnetaquicoccaceae; genus Magnetaquicoccus. The sequence continues at coordinate 10,156 of JADFYM010000004.1, read as the reverse complement.
GCATCGTCCAAGACGCAGATATTGATTTTTTTTGGATTTTTGCTTGGCTTTGGGGTCAAGATACCCGTTTTCCCCATCCATGGCTGGTTGCCGCTGGCCCATGTGGAGGCCCCCAGTCCGGTGAGCATTCTGCTGTCGGGCGTGTTGCTCAAGATGGGTGCCTACGGGTTGATTCGGGCCGCCGCCATGTTGCCGTTGGCCGTGCTGGCCTTGCAAAGCTGGCTGATGGCGTTTGCCCTGTTCTCCTTGATCTATGGTGCCGTGTTGGCGTGGCGGCAAACCGATCTCAAGGCCATGGTGGCCTACTCTTCCATCAGCCATATGGGGTTGGTGTTGCTGGGCATTGCCTCGCTCACGGTGGCGGGTGTGCTGGGGGCGGTAACGCAGATGGTGGCCCACGGTCTGTCGGCGGCGGCTCTGTTTTTGCTGGTCGGCCTCCTCTACCAGCGTACCCATACCCGTGCGGTGGGTGACTATGGCTCCCTGCTCAAGACGGCCCCCCGTTTTGTCGTCTGCCTCTCCTTGGCCCTGGTCGCGGCCATCGGGATGCCGGGCACCATTGGGTTTATTGCCGAATGGCATGTCCTCCTGGGCGGATTTCAGCAGTGGGGTTGGCTGGTGTTGTGGCTCAGTCTGGGCATGATCATCAGTGCCGCCTATTCGGTGCGCACCATCGGCCATTTGTGCACCGGTCCACTCCCGGCCCAGACCGTTGCCGTCTCTGATCTGACCTTTCTGGAGAGTGTCACCGTTGGCCTGTTGATGATCTGGATTTTGTTTCTGGGCGTGGTCCCCGCCCCCCTGTTGCACCTGATCGCCGGTTCTGTGCGCCATTTTGTGACTCTCTTTGCGGGGTATCGATGATGACCGATACGCTGACCGATACCGCCATCCCGATGCAGCAACGGCTGTTGGCGTGGGTGCATCATCTGGAACACCATCTGCCGGGCCAGGCCCCGCTGCGTGACTTTATTCACCACAATACCCTGCATGGCTTTCAGCATCTGCCGTTTCCAGAGGCCTTGCAGCAGGCCAGACAGGTGACGGGTATTCATGGCTATTGGTCTGCGGCGCAGTTTCGGGCCGTTTTTCAGCAGGGCCGGATTGCCTGGTCCGACCTGGAAACCGAACTGCTGCTGGTCCCGGACCTGGAGGCTGGGCAGGAGGTGGCGGTGTTGCAACGGGGTCCGCTCCGTCGGCTGGATCTCTATCGGGTGGCCCTGTTGAAAGATCTGCATCCGTTGCAGGCGTGCCAACTGCGTTGGCAACAGGAAGAGCAGCAGTCGTTGACCCGTCTGCAACCGGATCTGGATGAGGCCATTCGATTGCATTGGCGCGCCACAGTGGCTGGGCCGGAGGCCGAAGCCGAAGCGGTGGCCGATTTGTGGCGGGCCTGTACGGCACACCTGAAAACGCGCCACCCCACCCAGCACCCGGAAGAGCAACTGGATGATCTTTTGGAATATTTTTCGCCCGAATCCGTTCAGGGTTCCGATCTGGATGCCCGACTGTTTTCGGTCCTGGTCCGGGATGAGGCGGGCGCGCTCACGGATCGACTGCTGGCGCGGCTGGGACCGGAATGGACCCTGAGCGGGATGCTGGCGGCCTTGACGGGCGAGGATATTTTTGCTGCGGTGCGTCCGCTCCTGTTGCGTCATTTGGCGGGTTATCTGGATCAGGGGCTGGCCGGTTGGTCCTATCCCGACCGTCAGATGGGTTTTTTGGCCGCCTGGCGCAGACAGGCCTTGCAGGATTGGTCTTTTCTGCCCGAAGAACTGGTCAACTGGCGCGAGGAGATTGAGAGCATCAGCGATGATCCGGTGGAGAGCGTGATCACGCTGTTGTCCCGCATGGGTCTGCCCGAAGAGCGGTGGCTGGCTTATCTGGAACAGTTGGCCTTGCGCCTGCCCGGCTGGTCGGGGATGGTGATGTGGCGACAGCAACATCCCGGTTATGAGGGGTTGGTCCCGGAGCGGGTCAATATGCTGGACTATCTGGCGGTCAGTCTGCTGCTGGAGCGTCTCCATGCCATGCGCCTGTGTCGTGGCCTGTGGCTGGTGGAACCCCGGCTGGAGACGTTGCGCTGGTATTTTCGCGCGCACAGTGCCGAATTTTTGGTGCGCTGGTCGGTGTTCAACGACCACTTGCCGGAATATATGGCTTCTTATGCCGCACGGTTGCTGGGCCAGTCTGCCGAGAGTCCGCCGACCGAGGCGCAATGGTATGCCCTGGCGCGGCTGTTGCGGATTGGCCGTCATGCGGCCGGTCAGCGGGGCATCGAGACGGCCAGGGGGCAGGCCTGGTCGCTGTTTTTGCTGGCCCAGCATCTGGGGGTGACGGCGCAGGAGTGGCGCACTCTGACGGCGGCGCAAGTGGCCATCTTTGCGGATTGTTTGACCCGTCTGGATGCGGATCGGGCGGGGCTGATCTGGTTGCAGGCCTATGAACGCCACTATCGCAATACCGTGTTGAATGCCCTGGTGCAAAATCAGGGGCGCGGGCGGTGGGCCAGGCGCACCGTATCGCCCGCCAGCCAATTGATTTTTTGCATGGATGACCGGGAGGAGGGGGTTCGACGCCATCTGGAGGAGGCGGATGCGCAGATTGAAACCCTGGGAGCCGCCGGTTTTTTTGGGGTGCCGATCTACTGGCAGGGGTTGGACGATGCCGGTTTTGCCGCCCTTTGCCCGGTCGTGGTGACACCCGCGCATCAGGTGCGGGAGGAGGCACTCGGTGCGGCTCAAGCAGAACAGGGTTCTTGTCTGGGCTACACCGGTCGGACGGACGGGGTGGATGCAAAAATTGCGGAGTCTTTCGCGTTGGATGGGCAGCAGGAACAGGACGCGGCAGAGGCCGCCGATGGCCAGCCGGGGGGGCCGAGTCTGGCCGCCGGTTACCTTCGTCATCGTCAGCGACGGCGATACCGGTTGCTGGTGCAGGAGCAACTGCATCAGTTTACCCGTTTGGGTCTGTTGCGCCCGTTGTTCTGGAGTCTGCTGGCGGCACCGGGGGCGGTGGTGTGGTTGATCGGCAAACTGATCGCACCCTTGGCCACGGGACGGGTGCTGGCGCGGTGGCAGGCCTGGTTTGATCCCGCCATCCCGACGCAATTGACCCTGACGGCGGCAGAGGACGCGCCACCGGCGCGCAGTGCGCAGCCCCGTCTGGGGCTGACCGACGGTGAACAGGCCCAGTGGGTGGAAAAATTTTTGCGCACCATCGGCCTGACCGACCATTTCGCCCCGCTGGTCGTTCTGGTGGGCCATGGTTCCATGAGTCAAAACAATCCCCATTTGAGTGCCTATGACTGTGGCGCGTGCAGTGGTCGGCATGGCGGTCCCAATGCCCGGGTGTTTGCTGCCATGGCCAATCGTCCGGTCGTGCGCCACTTGTTGCACCAACGAGGGATCGATCTGTCCGCCGATACCTGGTTTTTGGGTATGGAACGCAACACGGCCAGCGAAGAGATGACCTGGTATGACTTGGACCAACTGCCCGATACCTTCCGGCCAGCGTTGGACCGCTTGCAGGCCCAATTGGCGGTGGCCAGTGCCGGTTCCGCCCACGAGCGGTGCCGACGTTTGGCCTCGGCACCCCGCTGGTCCACGCCGGGGCAGGCTTTGGCCCATGTGATGGGGCGCAGCCATGATTTCAGTCAGGCGCGCCCGGAATTGGGGCACGTGACCAATGCCGTGGCCTTGATCGGGCGGCGGGCGGTGGCGCAAGGTCTCTTTTTTGATCGCCGTCTGTTTTTGATCTCCTATGATCCGACCTCGGATCCAGAGGGCACGATTGTCGAAAGCATTTTGCTGGCGGCGGGTCCGGTGGGCGCGGGCATCAGTCTGGAATATTATTTTTCCACCGTGAACAATGATCGTTTTGGCTGTGGTTCCAAGGTGATGCACAATGTGACGGGTCTGTTGGGAGTGATGGATGGGGCCGCTTCGGATTTGCGCACGGGTTTGCCCAAGCAGATGATCGAGATCCATGAACCCATGCGTTTGTTGGTGATTGTGGAACAAATGCCGGAGGTGTTGACCCGCATTCATGCCCGCCAGCCCATGATTCGCGAGTTGGTGGACAATGCCTGGATCATTCTGGCGGCCAAGGAGCCGGAGAGTGCGCAAATTCATCTGTTCAGGCCGGGGGAGGGGTGGGCGTTATGGTCTGAGCCGTTGCAGCCATTGGTCACGGTTGCCAAGTCGGCGGACTGGTACAGTGGGCGGGATGGTCCGTTGCCACCGGCATTTGTGGTGAACAGGGGGTGAGGGGGGTGGCCATTCCTTTTTTTAATCATTTTCAATTATTGCGGGTCCAGGGGGATCATCCCCCTGGTGGGGTCCAGGGGCTTTGCCCCTGGTGGGGTCCAGGGGCAAAGCCCCTGGTCTGGGGGCCATGTGCCTCCCTGCATGAAGGAGGCAGCGCATGACGGAACAGTGGACGTGGTTGATCCCCTTGCTGCCTGGCTTATCGGCGGTCTGGATTGGCATAGGTCTCCTGGGCGGTTGGAATCGGGGCGAGCGTGGGGAGTGGGAGACGGCGCAGGTGGCCTCCTGGGCGGTAGCCTTGGCCTTGGGAGTGCTCTTGCTGTTGGATGGCCAAGCCATCCTGACCGGAGCCGCACCGGGTTCCATTCGTCTGTTTCCCTGGATGGAAACGACCGGTTACCGGGTGATGATCGGTTTCACCCTGGACCGTCTGGGTCTCGCCATGACCACGCTGGCGGCCGTGTTGGCCTGGTTGACCGTCCGTTTTTCCGTCCACTATCTGCACCGGGAGGCAGGCTTCCAGCGTTTTTTCGCGTTATTGAGTCTGTTTGTGGCGGCCTTGTTGCTGTTCCTGATGGCGGGCAGTGCGACGTTGGCCTTTGTCGGTTGGGAGATAATGGGGCTGACTTCCTATCTGCTCATCGGGTTTGCCTATGAGCGCGGCAACGCCACCCGTAACGCCACCCGTGTTTTTATGACCAATCGGGTGGGGGATGCGGGGTTTACGGTCGGGATGCTGCTCTCTTTCACCTGGCTGGGTGGCAGCGAATGGACCGATCTGGTAAGAGGCGTTCCTCTGCTCGATTCGTTCCAGGTCGGCATCATGACCGGGGGATTTGTCCTGGCGGCCCTGGTCAAGTCGGGGCAGATGCCGTTTGCGGCCTGGCTCGGGCGATCCCTGGAAGGGCCGACCCCCTCCAGTGCCATTTTTTATGGTGCCTTGATGGTCCATGCCGGGGTCTTTTTATTGCTGCGTCTGGAACAGTTGATTGCCCATTCCCCGTTCCTGATGGTGGTCCTGGTGCTGTTGGGATCGCTGACGGTGGTTTATGGCGCGCTGGTCGGTTCGGTGCAGACGGATGTCAAAAGTGCCTTGATCTGCGCCACCCAAACCCAGGTGGGGCTGATGTTTGTGGCGTGCGGACTGGGTTGGTTCAACTGGGCCGCCTGGCACCTGGCCGCTCATGCCGGTTGGCGTGCCTATCAATGGCTGAGTGCGCCCGGCTATATGCACGGGTTGCATGGCCCGACACCGCCGGTCTGGGGAGAATGGCAACAGCAGCGACCGGGGGTGTTTGCCGCCGCTTTGGCCCGCTTCTGGTTGGATCCCGTGACCGACCGGGTGCTCACCCGGCCCGTTTTTTTCCTGGCGCGGGATATACAGAGCCTGGACGACCGGCTGGTCAACCGCCTGATGGGCAGTCATGCCATGGACCGGATTTTGTTTGGACCGCCCAGACCACCCAGACAACTGGGCGCACAGTGGGTGGCCGGGGTCGGCCTGTTGGGCCGCTTGCTGGAACGGGTTGGTCGGCATTTTCAGTGGGTGGAAGAGCGCATTCTGGATCTGGGCGGCGATGGCATGGTGCGTCTGGTGGCCGGTTTGGGGGCCCATTTGGCGCGGATTGACGAGTTGTTCAGCGAGCCGCGTTATCTGGTCTTGATGATTATTTTAACCTTTGTTGCGATTTTATAGCCGACCATGATTGCCGAAATTCCTTGGACTGAACAAAGCCCCTGGCCCATCCTGGCCTGGCTGCAATGGTTTCCGGTGGGGGCTGCCGTGCTGGTGGCGCAAATCCGGGCGGATCGCGCGGTCTTTTGGACGGCCATGGCCTTGGCTGCGCTGGAATTTTTGGGCACCGGCTATCTGTACCTGTTGTTTGATGCCAGCCGTCCTGTTTTTCAACTGGCCGAGCAGTGTACCCTGCTGGGGCCACTCTCCTACCATGTGGCGGCGGATGGGATGACGGTGCTGTTCATGCTGCTGACCGCCTTTCTCTCGCTGATGGCCATTCCGTATGGTTGGGTCAAACCGTTTCGGTCGTCATCGCGTTTTTTGACCATTCTGTTTGCCGGTGAAGCCATCCTGATGAGCCAGTTTGCCACGCTGGATCTGCTCTGGTTTGTGCTCTTCTCCCTGTTGCAGGTCATCCTGGTCAGTTATCTCATGCACGTTTGGTCCGCCTCGCCCGACGAAGGGATTTCGCTGACCCGCTTTCTGGAGTTTATGGGGGTCGGTTTTTTGCTGCTGTTGCTGGGGATCCTGATCCTGGGTTGGGCCCACTTTGACGCCACGGGGCGGTGGAGTTTTGACCTGTTGCAGTTGATCGCCCATCCGCTGCCCCCTTTTTTGCAGACCAGTGTCTTTTTCCTGCTGCTGTATGGCCTGGGCATTCGGATACCCATCTTTCCCCTGCATGGCTGGTTGCCCCTGATGGCGGAGCGGGGCACGGTTGTCCTGGCCCTGGTGTTTTTGCTGGGGGTCAAGACCGGTTTTTATGGCCTGTTGCGTTTTCTCTTTCCGCTGGTCCCGCTGCCGGTGCATCAGTGGCAACTGGCGGTGGTGATTCTGGCCACGATCGGCATTTTTTATGCGGCCTGGCTGGCCATGATGCAACAAAATTTGCGCCGGATGATGGCCTATGCGGTGATCAGCCACACCGGCATTTTGCTGATCGGTCTGTTCAGTCTGCAAGCCAAGGCCTTTCAGGGCACCATTCTGCTGATGTGCAACTTTGGCCTGGCGACGGCGACACTCTTTTTCATGATTGGTCTGATCAACCGGCGCACCCATACCGTTTTGATGTCCCGCCTGGGGGGATTGTTGAGTCGGTTGCCGTTGATCGGTGCAGCCTTTTTTGTGGCCGGTCTGGCCGTCATTGGGATGCCCGGCACCCCGGGGTTTGATGCGGCCCATCTGTTGATGGAGGCCGCCATGCACCGTTTCGGTGCCCTGATCACCATTGCGGCGGCTTTGGGCAATGTGGCCTCGGCGGCTTTTTTGTTGCTCTCTTTTCAGCGCATTTTTTTCTCGCAACCGGGGCCCCAGCCCGGACCGGTCCAGTCGATTGTGCGCACCGAACGGTTGGAGGTTTTGTTGGCGGTGACGCTGATCGGGGTGTTGTTGGTCGCCGGCTTTTTTGCGGAACCCTGGTTGAAGCTGGTGGACCAGACCGCACAGACGATGGCGGTACCGTATGCCGTCTATCTGGATGATATGCAGCCGGGGCACGAATGATGGATACTCTGTTGGCCGCCTGGGCGGCATTGCCGGTGTTGAGCCTGTTGATCGGGATGCCGTTGGTGGCGGCGGGCCTGCTTTGGTGGTGGCCACCGCAGCAGGCCCGCGCCCTGGCGGTGGCGGTGGCGGTGGTGGAATGTCTGCTGGCCTGTGGCGTGGTGGCGGGGGTCAACCCGGAACAGGCGGGTTTTCAGTGGGTGGAACGGGCCGCCTGGCTGCCCATGGTGAATGGTCATTATCTGCTCGGGGTGGACGGCTTGTCGGCCCTGTTTCTACCCTGTTCGGCGGTGTTGTTTTTGTGCATGGTCCTCTCCTCCGGGGTGCAGACCTGGCCACGCTTTTATTTTGCTTTGCTGTTGGCCCTGGAGGGGATCACCGTCGGCATTTTTTGCGCCCTGGATACGCTGCTGTTTTTCCTGTTTTGGGAATTGACATTGCTGCCGATCTATTTTTTGGTCAGCCTGTGGGGGATTGGTCCCCACCGCCGTTTTGCCGCCACCCAATACACCTTGTGGATGCTGGCGGGTGGGGTGTTGCTGCTGGTCGGGTTTTTGTTGGCCGCGCTGGGACAGGCCGGTTTGGCTGCCGGTTCGGGCGGATCGTTTGCACTCTCTGCTCTGGTCTTTGATCTGCCGACCTTGCTGGCCACCCCGCTGCCGATTGACCGGCAGTGGCCGATTTTTTTCCTGTTGTTGCTGGGCTTTGCCGTCAAGACACCGGTGATTCCGTTCCATGTCTGGTTGCCCATGCTGGCGATGGAAGGGCCGGTGGCGGTGGTGGCGATGATGACCGGTCTCAAACTGGGAGCCTATGGGATCATCCGTTTTGCCTTGCCGTTGGCACCGCAGGTGGCGTCGAAATATTCCTGGTTGTTGGCCGGGTTGGGGGTGGTGGGTATTTATTATGGTGGGCTGGCCGCCCTGGCGCAGACCAATTTGCGCCGCCTGTTGGCCTTTTCCAGTATCAGCCATGTGGGGTTGGTCCTGTTGGCGGTGGCCTCTTTGACCGTGCAGGGTGTGCAGGGGGCGATATTACAACTGCTCAATTTTACCCTGGTGGCGGGGGGATTGTTCCTGATCGCCGGTTTTGTGCGGCAGCGCACGGATTCGACCGAGTGGGTGCATTTGGGGGGGATGGTGCGTTCCATGCCTTTTGTCACCACTTTTTTTCTGTTTTTGGGTTTGGCGGGCATGGGGATGCCCTTGACCTCCGGGTTTCCAGCCGAACAATTGATGCTGTTGGGGATTATGGCCACGCACAAAGGGGCGGCTTTGGCGGCTCTGGGGGGGCAAATTTTGGGGGCCGGTTATTTCCTGCATTATTATTGCCAGGCCTTTCTGGGTCCGGTGACCCATCGGGTGGTGGCCGAGGCGGCGGATCTGCGGCCACGGGAGTGGCTGGTGCTGCTGTTGGTGTCCCTGCCGGTGTTGGCGTCGGGTTTGTACCCGCGTTGGATCGTACACTTTACGCAAGCCCCGGCGGTGGCCTGGCTGGCGCATGTTGCGGGGGCAAAGCCGTAGGGGGGCGAGGGTTGTCGGGGATTGGCGGTCAGGGTGCGGGAGACGGGGCGAAAGGTGAGGGTTTTTTGTTGATGTGGGGGGCGTATTTCTGGTAGTATCCGATGGCGCAAATGCTTCCACTGTTCATGCGGCCAAAGGCCGTCCTGCATAGGTCCACCGAAACGGCTTGGTCAACGTTGCATTGAAGTATTCAATGAAGGCCAAGATTTTTTGCCGGAGATCCGCCTCCGATGTAAAATCCCCTCTTTTTAAAACGCGGCGATACAAGATGCTAAACCAAATTTCGACCTGATTCATCCATGACGTATGCTTCGGCGTGAACACAAAACGAACACGATGAGTCGAATCCTCCAAGAACGCCATGCGTGTCTCCATTGAACGTAAAATCCCGGATTTTTCCTTTTTGCCCAGGTCATCCGTAATCCCGCATACGGCGGCAACCAGATAGACCAAGGTTTCTGATTTATGGGTGTTCAGTTGGTCCATAACGAAAACCCACTCTCCACCTGGATCATTGGCGATGGTCCGTGCAATATGTTCTGCAAAATCAGCCTCGGTTCGCGTTTTTCCAACAGTCGGCATCACCAGACGACCGGTAGCAACCTCAAAGTTGGCAATCAGACACTGGGTCCCATGTCGGTCATATTCATACTCGCGTTTTTCTGGTTGTCCTGGCCTCATCGGAAGAACGGGATGTGCGCGCTCTAAAGCCTGAATTCCGGTCTTCTCATCCGTACAAATTATATGGACACCCCGTCCGTGCAACTCCTGAACATTTCCGTAAAGAGCACAGAGACCCAAGACCCGCTTATCAAAGCCTTCAGGATCTTTGTCGCGTTCATTGGTCAGCCAATACTGGCTCTGGTGTGGCTTTAAGTCAGCCTCATTTTAAAAAACGCCCGATAGTTCGGACGGATATGCTTTCTACGATCCCCCTTTTTATGGTCTCAGCGGCCAATTCAGTCGGGGTCCAGTGAGTAACCGGTCTTTCCGATTCTGTAACTATTCACCACCCCACCTCAAAAAAATCCTTGACAGGGTTTTTCGCGGTTTTTTGAAAACCCGCGCGCAGATTGGGATGTTGCCTGATTGTGCCCTTTGCTGCCCATCTATGGATGGCTACT
>JADFYM010000049.1 GCA_015233035.1 Magnetococcales bacterium | reverse complement strand
TCTGATAAAATTCGAGCTGCTCCTGGAAGGCTGGAAACTCGCATCCAAAAAGATGTGTGCATAGGGTAGGGACCCCACCAGGGGGATAATCCCCCTGGACCCCTATAACTGCACAATATGCTTCGGACTTATTATCAGCATAAAGATGTGTGCATAGGGTAGGGACCCCACCGGGGGAGATAATCTCCCCCGGACCCCCCATGAATAATATACTGCACACGGTCATAAACGACACTTCCTGTTCCGTCATTCCCGCGAAAGCGGGAATCCACTGGGTCTGTTGGACCCCCTGGATTCCCGCCTGCGCGGGAATGACTCGAAGGGGTTGAGGATCCCTGTACCATGTTTTCCTGGATTCCCGCCTGCGCGGGAATGACGATACTCGTCAATTGTGACCGTGCGCAGTATAACAATTTTTTGCGATATGTATAACGGGATGAGTTCTGTCTCCCCGTAATGAAGGCGGGATCCGTTCCTGTTCAGTGCACCGGCAAGGTCTGTTCATAGGCCAAAATGTCCGCTGCGGTTTCCGGGGGAAGGACACGCAAATTGACCATGTCTTGCCCCGGTTGGCCATTACGAATTTTATGCAGGACTTCGAAGGGATTCTCGTGGGCCTCTGTGCCGATGTAGGACGGTTCCTGATCAGAGCCAAAATTGAGTTTGCGTCCATCCAGTCCGTGGCAGACGGCGCAAATGTTTTGAAAGAAAGGCGCACCCTGGGCAGCATCACCGCGAGAACGTCCGCTGCCGGTATCAATGAGACGCTCCGGCTCGATGAGTCCACGGGTGATGAAGAGAGCCAGATCGCGGGCCGCATCATCCGGGATCAGGGCGGGCGTATAGCGATGCACGGCATCGCGCAGCACAGCGACCACCTCCGCCGTTTCCCGGCCCATCCACGCGCGCAGGTTGTTGGCCACCACACCCTCCCGGCCCTGATAATCCCAGCCGTGACACTTGGAGCAACGCCAAGTGTCGGCACCCTTGTCATGGCCAGAGGCCGGATAGGCAGGATGGTTTTCCTTGGGAACTTTTTTGATCTTCAGGGTGGTCATCCAGTTGTCGTAGAGACGACCGCCCCGAGCGATGCTGTAGGCCTCTGTTATTTCGCCAGCGTGAACCGGCAGGGCAACCATCAGGAATCCTGCCAGAACCCCGATGCAACACGACGCGCTCCAATACATAGTTCCGTCCCCCTTCAGGAAACCATTCATCCTTGCACCATAATCACACAGTTGCGCCCGGCCTGTTTGGCTTTATAGAGGGCATTGTCGGCTGCCTTGACCAGGTCGAGTGACTCTTTGACAGTGGGATGGGGATAAACCGCCACGCCGATACTGATGGTTATCTTGAGATTGTCGACAACCTGGGCTTCCACACGTTGACGAAACCGTTCCGCCACCATCCAGGCACCACTGGTTTTATCGTCTGCCGATGTGCTGGGCAAAATAACGCAAAACTCCTCCCCGCCATAACGACACGGGGAATCTATTTTTCTGAAGTATTGTTTCATCAGCTTGCCGATGGCGTGCAGAACACGATCACCCTGATCATGTCCATGCTCGTCGTTGAACCGTTTGAAGTGGTCCACATCAAAAAACAGCAAGGCGAGCGGGTAGCCGTAGCGTCGGGCACGATCAAATTCAATATCCAGCAACTCTTCCATGCGACGACGATTGAAGACACCGGTCAGCTTGTCGGTATAGGAGATGAAACGCAATTCCTCCTCCAGCCGCTTCGCCTCGGTGATATCGCGGAGAAGGGCGGCGGAACCGATAGGCGCACCGTCGGGGGCCAGTATACGGGCGGCATGGACGGAAAGAACCTTTCCTTTGTAGACCAACTCGTCAGGATGGTCTCGACCACTGTATTTGATATAGCTGGCCATATAGGCAGGATCATCGAGAATATTGTAAAAACCCTCATCCATAATGCGTTGCGCGGTCTTGCCCAGCAGACGCTCGGCGGCAGGATTGACCAGCACCACCGTATCCTGGGCATCGGTCACAATAATCCCTTCGCGAGCACTCAGAATGATGGTGGTCAGTTTGTCGTGCTCCTGCTGGAAACCGGCATGGATATGCAACAACTGTTTGATCATATGGTTGAAACTGCCTGCCATGAGGCTCAATTCATCCTGTCCCGGTTGTGGAACCCGCATGGAAAGATCACCCGCAGCCACGCGGGTCATGGCGGTGGTCACCTCGGCCAACGGGGTCACCACCAGGCGGCGTACCAGCAGGGAAACCAGCAACAGCATCCCCGTCAGGGAAACCGCCAAGATGCGAAAGGCGCGATTGCGGGATTCCTGGATGGCCGCATAAACCGATTCCATCGACGTGGTCAGTTTGACGATGCCCCGCAGCAGATTTTCATCCGCATGACAGCGATGGCAGATGCGCTGGTTGGGAATGGGGATCAAAAAGGTCAAAAACCGCTCATTGTCCTCGGATTCTGGATAGGAGACCATTTGGTTGCTGCTCAAAGCCTGCTGTAGTGCCGGGTGTTCAGCGGGCACCACGCGGATTTCGTGTTCTTCGCTTCGGGGTACGAAGGCACTATTGCCTCGCCGAAGGTTAACGGCTGCAATGGTCTCGTTGTCCTGGAAAGCCTCCAGGCCGTTGGAGCGCAGAATGCGGAAGTCGTGAACCCCTGGGACATGCTCCAATTCTTCGGCAAACAACTGCGCGATAGTGGCCGAGCCGGGCAACATGACTGCATTCAGACCCTGGATGACACTGCGGGCCATCGCCAGACGGGCAGCCTCGTTTTGCTTCAGAAGGGACCGCTCTTCATGTTGGGAATAGAAGAAGATCATACCGACCAGTATGGCGGCAGTGGGAACAACCACGCCCAGGATGATCTTGGCACCGATAGAGGAGGAGACACGGGTAAACATGGTGATGAAGGCCCTCCATGCGAGACATGGACGCCAATGGCTTGCACCACAGGCCTATGCCAACCAGGCACAAGATGACGGGTTGAAATCGCACAACACAACCAATGCAAATATAAATCACCCGAACCCACCTGGGTATGCTCTCACTCCCCCCCGCAGAAATCAAGCAAGTTTGTTGCGGTGGCGGCTCTTTTTGCAAGGGGGAGAGCAGCGGCCCCCCCCTGGAGGGGGCAGGCGTCTCACCCGCAACAGGCGTGGCAGCGTGGAGAAAAAATATCCCGTGCACTCTACTGCTTGCAAGCCGCTTCTCTTACACCGATAAGACAAATCACGGTGCAGCGCGCTGCATCGGAGCTTGCAACCGCCTGGTTATCCCCGCCATCCTGCCTGGTACGCCACCCCCCACCAGAGAAACTTTTCGCCCAGGCCATAGGTATGGTATAGTGTGTGCGAGATATGTCCAGTCCAAGGGGTATGATGCCTTGGCTCCCCCTCTTCCCGAACGGACCATTTTCGCCACGCGCGAGAAGGCAGGACCACATGCAAGAGATTTCGCATCTGACACAAGAGCAAATCTTGAATATTGTCAAAATATTACCATTTTTTGCCCCGTTCAGTCCCATCGAGCAGGAGCTGTTCGCGGGCGAACATGCGCGCATTTTTTGCTACCGAACCGGTGAATTTCTCATCCAGGAAGGCACCGACGATCATACCCTCTTTCTCCTCCTGGCCGGAGCCGCCAGCGTCGTCAAAGAAGGCACCTCCATCCCCCTGGCACTGCTCGAACCCGGCGACATGTTCGGCGAAGTGGGCTTTCTGACCCAACGCAAGCGCACCACCAACGTCATTGTGCATCCCGCCTCCCTGGAAGCCACCCCGGCGCAAATCGAATTGGCGGCCGCGTTGGCCGAACCACTGCAATCGGTCTACACCACATTCGACCCGCCGACCACCACCGTGGCCATGCAGTTCCAACGGGCCATCCTGCAACAACAGGAGCGGGAAACACGCATCCAATTGAAAAAAAATATCATCCAGTGCCTGCTGACCCGGGTGGATACCATGCACGAACGCCTGACCCGCCTGACCGGTTGCACCCCGTTGTTGACCATCGATGCCGATCTGGATGCCGCCCTGCACCAGGAGCAGACACCCTCCCTCGCCCTGCTGGAAGAGACCACAGATCGCATCGTTGAACAATTGCTGGCCTTTGTGGAAGATTTGAATCACCGCTGGATTGCTGCCCCCTCCTCTGCCCATGCCTGATACCCCGTGCCACCCATCCGCCTCGGCCCCGCTGCGCCTGGGCATCAGTGCCTGTCTGCTGGGTGAACGGGTGCGCTATGACGGCGGCCACCGGCATAACCCTTTGCTCTCTGGACCCAAAACGGCAGCCATCCAATGGTTCCCCTGCTGCCCGGAGACCGGGTGCGGGCTGGGCGTCCCCAGAGAACCCATGCGTCTGGAAGGCCATGCGGATCGACCCCGTCTGCGCACCGTGCTCGGTCGCCAAGACCATACCGAACAGGTGCAGGACTGGTGTCAAAACCATATCAGGCAGGTGACAGGTGTTGCTGGCTGGCTCCTGAAAAGCCGTTCTCCCTCCTGCGGGTTGGCGGTGACCATTTTTGCGGAGGATGGGGTGCAACAGAGGACCGGAATGGGTATTCTGCCCAGAATGTTGTTGGCGCATGATCCAGCGGTACCCATGATTGAAGGGGATCTGCTGCGGGATGAACAGGCGGTGGACGCATTTTTGCGGCAAGTGGAAGAGCGGCGGCAATCGGACACATGATACCAGTAACCTCGATCCTGTTTGTGGACCCTGCTGGGGGGGCGGAGAACCGCCCCACCCAGACCCCCCCACCCTTTTTTTTTAATCAATTCAGGAAATTGCAAAATGCACGAGAATATGAAAAAAACGTCATTCCCGCGCAGGCGGGAATCCAGGAGTTCCCGATGGTTAGCTGGATTCCCGCTTTCGCGGGAATGACGGAATCGGGCGTTTTGCAATTCCCTCAATTAATAAAATTAATGCGGGTCCAGGGGGATCATCCCCCTGGTGGGGTCCAGGGGCAACGCCCCTGGTGGGGTCTTGGGGCAACGCCCCTGGCGGGATCCTGACATGGTCCGCATATCGGGCGGTCTCGCCCGTGGCCGTCTCTTACATGTGCCCACCGAAACCGGGCTCCGCCCCACCATGGGCCGGGTGCGGGAGAGCCTGTTCAGCCTGCTGGCCCGCCATACCCACGGAGCCACGGTGCTGGATCTGTTCGCCGGTTGTGGTCTGCTCGGCCTGGAAGCCCTCAGTCGCGGTGCGCAAACGGCCTTTTTCGTCGATCTGGAACGGAAAGCCGTGCAATCCATCGAAAAAAACGTCACCTTATGCGGCGTTCAGTCACGAAGTACCGTTTTGCAGGGCGACCTGCTGCACAGCCGCACCCTGGAAAGGGTAAAACAGTGGGTAAATCAAGACCCTGGCGGCGGCAGGCTGTTTGATCTGGTTTTCCTGGATCCCCCCTACCGGAAAGGACTGGTTGCGGGCACCCTGCACAGGCTGGAACAAACCAACCTGTTGGCCCCCGGTGCGGTTATCGTGGTGGAACAAGAGGCAACCGCCGAGCCGGATCCGTCCGTTGCCTGGCCGTTATTGCACAATCGACGTTATGGCGAGACCCGTGTCATTCTTTGGCAAACCGCCGCGCAGACAGCATCCGCGCAGGCCAGGCCAACACCGGCAGGGCCTCCATAACAGATCTACCCCTGTCATCACTCGTTGGAGTATCCATGCAAAGAGTCGCTGTCTATCCCGGAACCTTTGATCCGGTCACCCTGGGACATGTCGATGTCATCGAACGCGGAGCCAACCTGTTTGATCACCTGGTGGTGGCCGTCGCCACCAACACGGCCAAACAGTCGCTCTTTTCCGTGCCGGAACGGATGCGTTTCCTGGAAAGACAAACCTGCGCCATGAAAAAGGTGGAGGTCTGTGCCATGAATGGCCTGCTGGTGGATTTTGTCACCCAACGCAACGCCGGTTTTATCCTGCGCGGCTTGCGCGCCATCTCCGATTTCGAGTATGAATTCCAGATGGCGGCCATGAACCGTAAACTGAATGCCAGCGTGGAAACCATATTTTTGATGGCCGCCGAATCGACCACTTTCATCTCCTCCCGGTTGATCAAGGAGATTGCCAGCATGGGCGGCGATGTCAGCCCGTTTGTGCCCCCCTGGGTGGTCCCCGAACTGCAACAGCGTCTTGCCCAAAGAAATGGTTGAATGCCCTTGAAAAAGCTCTTCATCAAGACGTTCGGGTGTCAGATGAATGATTATGACACCGCCCGCATCATCGATCTGCTGCGCGCCAGCCACGGCTACCTGCCGGTGGACGCGCCGGAACAGGCCGATCTGATTGTCTTCAACACCTGCCATATCCGGGAGAAGGCCGAGGAAAAGCTTTTCTCGGAACTGGGGCGACTGTATAAAATGGTCCTGCCTGCCCACCGGTCACCAAACCGCCCACCCCCCATTTTTGCCGTAGGCGGTTGTGTGGCCCAGGCCTCCGGGCAGGAAATTGTCCGGCGGGCACCGTTTGTCCAATTGGTGTTTGGTCCCCAAACCTACCACCGCCTGCCCGCCATGCTGGACCAGTTGGCCCGTGGGGGCGGACCGATTTGCGCGGCGGAGGTGGTCCCCGACTCCAAATTTGATGCCTTGCCACCCAGCCGGGGGGAAGGCCCCATGGCCTCGGTGACCGTCCAGGAAGGCTGCAATAAATTTTGCGCGTTTTGTGTGGTGCCGTACACCCGGGGCCAGGAATGGAGCCGCCCGGTGGAGGAGATCCTGGATGAAATTGCCGGACGGGTCCGCCAGGGTGCCCTGGAGATCCAACTCCTGGGCCAAAATGTCAACGCCTACCAGGGGCTGGACCGGTCCGGCCTCCCCCATGATCTGGCCCTGCTGATTCGCCGGGTGGCCCTGCTGCCGGGCGTGGAACGCATCCGCTTTGTCACCTCACACCCGGCAGATATGACAGACGAACTGGTGGAAATGTTTGCCGACCTGCCCCAATTGTGCCCCTACTTTCATCTGCCGATCCAGAGCGGTTCCGACCGGATCCTGGCCCAAATGGGCCGGGGCCATACGGTGGCAACCTATCTGGCCTGGGTGCAAAGCCTGCGCCAGGCCTGCCCGGACATTGCCATTGCCTCGGATTTTATTGTCGGTTTTCCCGGAGAAACCGAAGCCGATTTCCAGGACACCCTGGCACTGGTCGAACAGGTCTCTTTTGACCATGCCTACTCGTTTTGTTTTTCACCCCGTCCCGGCACCCGCGCCGAATCCATGCCGGAGCAAGTCCCCCCCGAAGTGCGCACCGCCCGCCTGGCCATCCTGCAAGAGGCACTCAATGCCCACCAGTTGCGCCGCAACCAAGGCCGGGTGGGACGGGTGGAAGCGGTCCTGGTGGAGGGACCGGCCAAAAAAGGGCTGGGCGAATTGACCGGTCGCACCCCCGGTTTCCGCAAGGTCCATTTTCCCGGCGGGGCCGAGTGGATCGGCCAGATTGTCCCCGTGCGGATTACCGAGGGCTTGCCCAATTCGTTGCGAGGCATCCTGGATCAGACTTCTAGGCGGGTGAGGTAACCAGGCAATGGCTGCAACCGCCGCCCGCAACAACACACAAAAACTGGAAAGTCTTGCCACGGAACGGGTGGCCTTTCCCGACAACCGCCTGGTTCTGCATCTGTGCGGCGCGTTGGACGGCCATCTCAAACAGATGGAAGAATGCCTGCCCGTCTCTCTCCAACCGTTGGGCAATGGCATTACCATCACGGCCCCCACCGCTCTGGCAAAAAAGGTACGACAGTTGCTAGAAAATGGGTATGCGGCACTGGAACAGGGCCATATGGTGGATCAACAATGGGTGGAACAGGGTATGCAGACCCTCGATGAGGAAGGCGCGTTGCCTGCGCAAGACCACCAAGCCTGCGCCGGGACGGTGCTGCGCACCCCGCGCCGCACGCTCCACCCGCGCACCCCCGGTCAGGCCGATTATCTGCATAAACTGGCGACCACCGACCTGACCTTTGCCATTGGCCCGGCGGGTACCGGCAAGACCTTTCTGGCCGTCGCCGCCGCCGTGACGCAGTGGCTGGAGGGACGGGTCGCCCGCATCATTCTGACACGACCGGCGGTCGAAGCGGGTGAACGGCTGGGCTTTTTGCCAGGTGATTTGCAGGCCAAGGTGGATCCCTATTTGCGCCCCCTCTACGATGCCTTGCACGCCATGCTCGGCCCGGAAAAGGTGGAACGCATGTTGCTGCGCGCGGAACTGGAAATTGCCCCGCTGGCCTACATGCGGGGGCGCACCCTGGAAGAGGCCTTCATTATTCTGGATGAGGCGCAAAACACCACCGCAGAACAGATGAAAATGTTTTTGACCCGCTTCGGGGAGGGCTCCCGCATGGCCGTATCGGGAGATATCACCCAAAGGGATCTCCCCAAGGGACAACCCTCCGGGCTGGTCCAGGCGGCCAAAATTTTGCAGAATGTGCCGGGTGTGGCCTTTGTGCAGTTTACCCACCGGGATGTGGTTCGCCACCCGTTGGTCCGTAAAATTGTCCAGGCCTATGAACAGTCCGGGCAATCGAAAAAACTCTTTTAGGGAAAACAGATCATTAGCGTCATGTCCACCTCTCGGGAAAACAGGTCGTTCACGCCTTTGCAAGCGGTTATTGCGTTTTGCTTCCATACCCGACAGACGATACGGGAGGCGCGCAATGATGTCAGCGGCACAGGCGATTTTCACTTTCCAAAAATTGTCCATTATTTGTCGTTCGTGCTGCTGGTGGCCATTCTGACCCTGATCTATTCGCCCGTGATCTTGCGTCCCACCTATCTGCCGGAGGTGGGTGAGGTGGCCACCCACAATATCAAGGCCAATCGGGATTTGCTGGTCGAGGATCTGGAAACCACGGCGCAACGCCGACAACAGGCAGCGGCCGCAGTACCACCCGTCTATGAACGGGATACGGGCATGATGGATCCCATCATTCTCCAGTTGGAAGAGGCTCTGGATTGGCTCGACACCGCCCGCAGCAGTCATGGCACCGTCGCCCCGCCCGCAGAACCGTCTGACCCCGCCACCGAGGCACCCCCCCCACCTGCCGAGGGCAAACCGCCCGGCAACCCGGCCACCCTGCACGATCCCCAAAGAGAGGCCTTCGCCCAAAAGTTGGAAGAAGAGTTGCCAGACGGAGCCTATCAGGCCCTGTTGGCCCTGCCACAGATCAAGCCGTTGGTGGTGGCCGTGCGCGGCTGGCTGGGCAATCTGAAACAACAGGCGGTGGTGGATGGTCCAGAGGTGCTGGATGAGTTGGCGCACCTGTCGTTTTATGTGGTCCATTCCACCGATGGCTCGGAAAAACAGGTGTCCGATGCCACCGATCTGCTGGATATGGCGGGCATGCGTCGTCTGCTGGGCGAGACCACCCAACCCTGGCTGGAAGCGTTTCCGGTGGAGATACGGCAATGGCTGCTGGAGGAGGTGCGCGCCCAGATCCGCCCCAATCTGACGTTCAATTTTGCCGAAACGCAGGCCCGCCGCAAATTGGCTTATGATGCGGTCGAACCGGTCTATCTGCAATCCCGCCAGGGACAGATGGTGGTGCGCGAGGGGGCCATCGTCACCGAAGATATCCACATGAAGCTCGAAGCGATGAATCAAAACCAATGGACCAACGCCATGCTGTGGCGCATCCTGGGCCTGGTTGTGACCCTGAGCAGCCTGCTGTGGATCAGTCGCTGGTATTTATTGGCCACCTCCATCGCTTTCCCGCGTGATCAAAAGACCTTTTATTTGCTGGGCTCCATCCTGCTCATCACCTCGCTGCTCTCGACCATCACGTTGGCGACCGGGCAAGGCATTGTGGGCGTCTTGAATTGGCCGCCCAATACGGTGGCGTATCTGCCCCTCGCCGCCTTGGGATCCGCCCTGGCCTCTCTGACGGTGGGCGCACGGGCGGGCATTCCCGGTGGAACATTGGTCGTCGGGATCATTCTGGCCTTCCTGGGAGCCCTGGTAACCAATGGCGGACTGCCGTTGTTTATCTACTATATTGTCGGTTCTCTGGTGGGTGCGGCCACCCTGCGCGACTGTCGCCGCCGTTTTGATGTGCTGTATGCCGGAATCAAAATGGGTACGGCCCAGGCCCTGGCGGTGCCCGTGGTGGAACTGCTCTCTGGCAGTGATCCCTCCTGGTATTGGCTGGCGGGTGGCATCATGGCCTTGGCCAGTGGTGTCTTGATCGGTCTGTGGGCCCTGGCCCTGATTCCCTTGTTGGAATTTCTCTTCAATATCACGACGGACTCCCGTTTGGCCGAGTTGGCCTCCGGGGACCATCCCCTGATTCGGGAACTCTCCCTGCGCAGTCCCGGCACCTATCACCACTCGGTCATGATGGGTAATCTGGCCGAAAATGCTGCCGAAAGCATCCAGGCCAACCCCTTGCTGGCCCGGGTCATGGCCCTCTACCATGACATTGGCAAGATGAATTCCCCGCACTATTTTGTCGAAAATCAATCCGGGGAAAACCGGCACGATCAACTGACCCCCTCCATGTCCACCAAGGTGATCATGGCCCATGTCAAGGTCGGCCTGGAACTGGCGAAAAAACATCAACTGGGCGGTTTTATCCAGGAGGCCATCGCCACCCATCATGGCACCTCTCTGCTGCAATATTTTTACAATCGTGCCCTCAACCAGGCCAATGAACGGCGGGAGACCATCTCGCCCGAGGAATATCGTTATCCCGGTCCCCGGCCCCATTCCCGGGAAGCGGGCATCCTGATGCTGGCCGATTCGGTGGAAGCGGCCTCCCGCACCCTGAAAAACCCGGTCCCGGCCCAAATCCAGGCCCTCGTCAAACGTATCGTCGGGGCCAAAATTCGCGAGGGACAGTTGAACGACTGCACCTTGACCTTGCGGGAGGTGGCGCGCATCGAAGAGGCCTTTACCCGCGTCCTCACGTTGGGATTTTACCACCATCGGATTGAATATCCAGACCAGATCAGCGGCATCAAGATCAATCAGCCAAAATCATTGATATTTCGCAGTCATGCCAAAAATAATAATCAACCACGCCCATAGCCCCTGGCCCCGCCTCCATAAAGCCATTCGTCGCGCGGCCAGGGCGGTTTTGGCGGATACAACGGCTGCCCGGCGGGGGGAGATTGGCATTTTGTTGACCGAAGATGCGGTCATACGCCAGCTCAACCAGCAGTATCGGAACCGTGATCAGGCGACCAATGTGCTCTCTTTTGCCCTGGCAGAGGGCGAAAAGGGGCCAAAAAAGGTCAAAAAATGCCGTCTTCTGGGCGATGTGGTACTGGCGTATGAGACGGTGCTGCGGGAGGCGGCAGCGTATCACATCCCGCTGGAACAGCATGTGATCCATCTGGTGGTGCATGGGGTTTTGCATTTGCTGGGTTATGATCATGAACGGTCCCCCGCCGAGGCCGAACGGCAAGAGGCAAAGGAAATCGCCCTGTTGGCCGGGTTGGGGCTGGCAAATCCCTATTGGACGCCATCGGACTGAACCGAATAGTTTGGCGGGTCCAGGGGGATCATCCCCCTGGTGGGGTCCAGGGGCAAAGCCCCTGGTGGGGTTGGGGGCAAAGCCCCAATATGGCCATAATCCGCACCGTTGACAGGAACCCTGAACGCAAATGACCTTTCGCAATGCCGCATTATACGCCCTGATGGCCGGGGGCCTGGCTGTCCTGGGGCTGCCTTCCGGTCCGACGCCCATCGCCCTGATGGTCGGCCTGATGCTATTGATCATCCTGGTGGCCCGCTTTCCCGCCCGACAGGGGGCATGGCTGGGATTTTTCTTTGGCCTTGGCTATTTCAGTCTGGGCTTTTCCTGGATGCTGACCAGTTTGCATCAATACGGTGACATTCCCTGGGTGGGATCGATCCCCATATTGCTGATATTTTCCGCCTTCATGGCCCTCTATCCCGCCCTGTTTGGGGCCGTGCTGGCCTGTTTGGCTCCCCGTCCGCGCTTGTTACCGCTGGCTGCACCGGCCTTGTGGGTGGTGACCGAATGGCTGCGCTCCCATGTGTTGGGTGGTTTTGCCTGGAATCTGGTCGGTTATGGCTGGGACCGCTGGACACCGTTCCTGCAAGTCGCTGACCTGGGTGGTGTTTTCCTCCTCTCCTGGCTCATGGTATGGCCTGCCGCCGTCGGGGCGAGCTTGTGGTTGCGCCGCGCCACCGGACGGGAAATCGGGCTCCAGTGCGGTGCGGTGGCCCTGGTTCTGGGGGTGGTGTTCGGGTATGGCGAATGGCGCATGACGACCCTCCAGACCCGGCAACAACAGGATACCCGTCCCCCGATTCGCGTTGCCATTGTGCAGGGCAATATTCCCCAACAATTAAAATGGGCCACCACCCAGCAAAAAGATACGCTGGACCGCTATCTGCAACTCAGCCGCAGCCTGCCCCGGCCCGTGGATCTGGTGGTCTGGCCCGAGACGGCCATGTCTTTCTTTTTCCGGGCAAATCCAGACTATGTTCAGCAAATAACCCAGTTAAGCCGTGAATTGGGCACCACCATACTGACCGGGACGCCTTCGGTGGACCGGGAGAGCGCGGACGATCCCTGGCGGTTTTATAACAGTATGGTCCTGCTGGATGAGACGGGCTCCCTGGAGCAGCGGTATGACAAATACCATCTGGTCCCGTTTGGCGAATTTATCCCCCTGCGTGCCTTCCTGCCCGCCACGTTCAAAAAATTGACCGCCGGATCGGAAGATTTTTCCAGCGGACCCGGCCCCGTGCCCCTCGCCTGGGGCAAGGGTGATATTGGCCCGCTCATTTGCTATGAAGCCATTTTCCCCGATGAGGTGCGGGTATTGGCCACCACCGGAGTCCAATGGCTGGTCAACATTACCAATGATGCCTGGTTTGGTGATACCGCCAAGCCCCAACACCTGGCCATGGTTCGCTTGCGGGCGGTGGAAAACCGTCTCCCCATGATTCGCTCGGCCAACACCGGCCTCTCTGCCGTATTTGACGATACCGGTCTGGAACTGGGCCGCACTCACCCGGATGTGGCCGAGACATTGGTCGTCACCCTGCCCCATGGCAGTGGCCAGAGTTTTTACCAGAGTTATGGTGCCTGGTGGATCGGGTTGTGGATCGGCTTGTTGATACTCGCCCGCGTGCGGGGGCGGCGGATGACGCGCCAGCTTGTGCAGTGACAGGGGTCCAGGGGGATTATCCCCCTGGTGGGGTCCAGGGGCAAAGCCCCTGGTGGGGTCCGGGGCGAAGCCCCGCACGGCACACAATACCGCCCACCAGAGACCGTCACGATTCCCAAGCCCTGCAATAGTTGTGTGCATAGGACAGCAAATGATACTGCGCACGATCACAACAGACGACTATCGTAATTCCCGCGCAGACGGAAATCCAGGAGGTCCAGCAAACCAAATGGATTCCCGCCTTCGCGGGAATGACGGAACAGCGCGGGAATGACGGAACAGCGCGGGAATGACGGAACAGCGCGGGAATGACGGAACAGCGCGGGAATGACGGAACAGGAAGTGTCACGTATGACCACGTGCAGCATGACAACCGGCAAACAAAATACCGAACTGGAAAACACCCTGGCTGGCCGAGAGAAAAGCAAGCATGAGGCTGGACATGAATCAATTTTTGCGCAATCTGATGATCGCACTGCTGATCGGGCTGGCCGCTGGGCTGACCGTCCGGTACCTGCTGATCGAGCTGATCCTCTGGACCCGCTGACCCGTTGAAACCTCATCCTGGGATCGCGGGCGTCTCACCCAAAACAGGCGAGACGCCCGCGATCCCAAGGGAGGGCCCCTCTGAGCTGGCCCGTTATGCCGTTGCCAAATCAATGGTACAAAATAATGGAACCAACGGAAGATCCTCCCCGGCGGCGGAGAATGGAACATCATGCCACACACAATGCGCCCCATTCGGGGCTTCGCCCCGTACCCCACCATGGGCTTTGCCCCTGGACCCCACCAGGGGGATAATCCCCCTGGACCCCTGTATCATTACTTGCCCACTTCTCCACGAAGCTTTTTCTCTTGTTCGTCCAGTCGTTTTTTCCGTTCCTGGATGCGCTGCAATTTTTCCTGCTTGTCCTGCATTTCATGCTTTTTGCTGACTTGCTCCCGACAACCCTTCAGGGCTTCCCTGTTTTGTGCCGCCTCGGAACAGGCCAGCAGGGCCTTCAAATCTTCCACCTTTCTGGCCTTGACCTTTTCAAAGGTTGCCTCCGGGTTGACACTCTTTTCTTTGGTGGTCCCTTCCTTGCCAGACCCCTCTTTTTCAGCCAGTGCCGCGCCTGGAGCAAGCAACACGACCAAGGCCGCCAACAGCAAAAATCGCTTCATGGTATAACTCCTTATGTGGAATGGACGATCATCCTGGAAGGATAGCGCAAAAAAACTCAATCCAAAAGCATTTTCGTCTCCAACAGGCGCAACAGTTCTGCTTCCGTCATGATACGCACACCCAACGCCTCGGCGCGCTGTCGTTTGGAACCGGGCGACTCCCCCACCACCACCAGAAAGGTGCGCTCAGACACCGAACCAGAGACCTTGGCACCCAACCCTTCCAGACGCGCCTTGGCCTCCTGGCGCGTCATGTGGTGCAGGGTACCCGTCAACACCACCGTCTTGCCCGCCAACGGTTGCGCTGTCTGCGCGGGTTCTCCAGGCGGCACATGCTCCCAATGGGTTCCCGACACCTGCCGCAACCGGTCGAGCAGGACGCGATTGTGCGCATCCTGGAAAAAATCGCGCACCCGCTCCGCCACCACCGACCCCACCTCCGCCACCCCCTCCAGTGCCTCCCGGTCGGCGGCCATCACCTGCTCCAACGTGCCAAAATGGCGGGCCAGATTGTGGGCAATGCTCTCCCCCACATCCCGAATGCCCAAGGCGAACAAAAACGGCCCCAGATAACGCTGTTTGGCGGCTTCAATGGCCAACAACAGATTGTCCACCGATTTTTCCCCCAGCCGATCCAGGGCACACAATCGCTGCCGCTGCTCGGCCAGGGCAAAAATATCCGCCCAATCCGTCACCAGCCCTTCGCGCACCAGCAGGTCGACCAGCCGATCGCCCATCCCCTCGATATCCATGGCCCGCCGGGAGACAAAATGTTTGATCCCCTCCTTGCGTTGCGCAAAACAGGCGCGACCACCGGTACAACGCACCGCAACCATTTCCGGCACCTGCACCACAGCGGCCCCACACGCCGGACAGTGCGTCGGCAGCGCAATGGCCACGGCATCGGCGGGTCGCTTGTCCGGCACCACCCCCACCACCTCAGGAATCACATCGCCCGCCCGGCGCACCATGACCGTGTCGCCCACGCGCACATCCTTGAGGGCCAACTCCTGAAAATTGTGCAAGGTCGCATTGGACACCGTCACCCCGCCCACCTGCACCGGTTGCAACCGGGCCACCGGGGTCAACACACCCGTGCGGCCCACCTGAAAATCCACCCCCAACAACACCGTGCTCTCCTCACGGGGCGGAAATTTATGGGCCGCCGCCCAGCGCGGTGAGCGGGCCACAAACCCCAAGCGTTCCCGCTCCACCAGACGGTTCACCTTGTAGACCACCCCGTCAATCTCAAAAGGCAGATCGGCACGTCTGGCCGCCATGCGTTGGTAATAGTCAAGACACCCCGCCGCACCGACCACCTGCTCCCACAGATCGCAGACCGGCAGACGCCAGGCTTGCAACTGTTGCAAAATGGCCGCATGCGTTTCCGGTCGGGTGCCCCCCTCCCATTGGCCCAGACCGTGACAGAAAAAGTGCAACGGTCGCTCTGCCGTCATTTTGGCATCCAACTGGCGCAAACTGCCCGCCGCCGCATTGCGTGGATTGGTAAACGGTTTTTCCCCCCGCTCCCGCGCCGCCTGGTTCCAGCGTGCAAAACCCGCCAACGGCATATACACCTCGCCCCGCACCTCCAGCAGGTCCGGGATGGTTCCTGCGCCCGCCAGTTGCAAGGGCACGACAGCAATGGTACGCAGTTGGGCCGTCACCTCTTCGCCCACCAGTCCATCGCCACGGGTGGCCGCGCGCTGCAACAAACCCTGCCGATAGAGCAAGGAGACTGCCACTCCATCCAGCTTGGGTTCCGCCACATAGTCAATCGCCTCGTCCCGGCTCAGCCCTTCGCGTACCCGCCGATCAAAGTCGTCCAGATCGGCATCCTGGAACAGATTATCCAGGGAGAGCATCGGTGTGCCATGTTGCACCTCGGCAAAACGGCCCACCGGCTTGGCCCCCACCCGCTGACTGGGTGAATCAGGGGTGATCCAGTCGGGAAATTGTCTTTCTAATGCCAACAACTCGGCAAACAGCCGGTCATATTCGCCATCGGTGATTGCCGGGGCGTCCAGCAGATGATAGCAATGGTTGTAATGGTGCAGACGGTCACGTAATTCGCGCAATCGCTGCTGGAGATCTGCTGCAGATGGATTCATGGTGTTGACCTTGTTCAGATTGGGCGGTTGTTGGACATCTTTTCTGGGGAGGCGGGTAAACCGCCTCCCCAGCCCCATCCACCCTTTTTTTTAATAATTCCAAGGGAGGCCGGGAGGAATTATCCCCCCGGCGGGGTCTTTTTTTCCCGGTAGCCGACCCAACGCTGGACACGGTTGATAATGCGTTTTTGCTCCGGGTCGGTCAGCGACGCATAAAGCGGCAAGGCCAACATGCGGGCCTGGAACTGCTGCCAACCGGAAAAATGGCCCGGCCCGGCGAGCGGATTGGCCGGTCGAAACCAGATCGGCGAGGCAGCATGAATCTGGGATACCTGCAAAAATTGTTGCAAAGCCGATAATTCCACCTCGGAAGCCATCGTCAGCAAAAACATTTCCCAGACGCGCCCCTCCTCCCTGGCCACAGGCCATTGAAACCAGCCCCGCCCCCGCAACTGTCGATACCGTTCGGCCAGTTCCTGCCGTCGCGCCAGACGACTCGCCAAACTGCGCAACTGGGACAGCCCCAGGGCACAGGCCAACGGGCCAGGTGGCCGACGCACCCGCCGCAAGGCATCGCCGAACGCCTCATCCCGGGTCAACAACAGCGCACTGCCACCCGCCGCCACCAGACGATTGCCGCTCAGATACACCACCTGCACATCCCCCCAACCACACCCAGGCCGGGGCGACAGGACAGAAGAAATATCCTCCAGCCAGAAAGGAACGCCCTCGCCCGTCGGTTGGCCGGGCAGACCAAAGGGGTGCTGACACAATCCCGCCCGCACCGGACCACCTGCCGCGCCATCCGGCACGAAGGCCCCCCGTCCCTGCCCGGAATGCGGATCCACATCCCGCCAGGCCGGGTACAACCAGGCCGTCGCCAACGCTTCCCGCCAGGCCGGATCCAGGAGCGGATCCAGCCCAACCTGCTCCCCGGCACGCCAACCCAATACCGACTTCAAGGCCAGAATCAAGCCAACCGGGTCCGCAAAGGCCACCGCCGCCCGGTGCCAGAGGGTCTCCCAGGCCGCTTCCCAACGGGCCAGCACCGCCTCATCCTGGAACGGGGCGGTGGCCAACTGCTGCCGCACCGCCTGCGCATCGGATCGGGTCAAATCGGCGCGCACCAAAGGAATTCCATGGGCGGCCTCGCGCCGCCTGGCTGCCATGCTCTGCGTCACCGGGCGGCGGGATCGGCCAAAATACGGGTCGGCACACCATCTATGCTGGTCTGGTTGTGTTCCTGCCAATAGGTCCGAATCCCCTCCTCTCCTTTTTTATCCGCCCAGCGCAGCAGTTGCGCCCGTTCTCCCTGAAAGGTAAAAAAAGGCACACCATAGCCGCAGGAGGTGTGGACCAGATCAATGGTCGCCACAATAATCTGTCGTTTGCCCGGCAAATCGGGAAACTGGGCCAGCAGAGGCGTCCATTCGGCGTCACGCGGATGAATCACCCGTCCTTGACCATACAGGCGCACGATGAGTGGCTGTTCCTCAAAACTGCAAAACATAAATGTAATACGGCCCCCCTCCGCCAGGTGGGCGGCTGTTTCGTTGGCACTGCCGGTCAGATTCAGGAAACAAACCGTGTGGTCGTCCAATAGACGCAAGGTATCCATCCCTTTGGGGGAAAGATTGACCCGCCCCTCCGCCATGGCGGTGGCCACAAAAAACAGTTTTTGTCGGGCAATGAAGGTTTGTATATCGGGCTGGATTGCATCAAAAAATTTTGCCATGTCATTCATCATTTTATAAGTAATATTATCGAGGGATCCAGGGGGAATTATTCCCCCTGGCGGGGTGCAGGGGCAGAGCCCCTGCTGTAGGGCACACCTAAACCGCAACCAATATGGGATACGTAGTTTTTCAAACGTCATTCCCGCGCAGGCAGGCATCCAGACTGAAAGGCCACGCCCATCCCGGTGGCCAGAACGTCATTCCCGCGCAAGCGGGAATCCAGGAGGTAGCCGCGAAACCTGGATCCCCGCTTGCGCGGGGATGACGGAAACTACGCATTCCGAAACAGGTGCAGTTTAAAAATGAACGCAACAAGATCAATGGTTGGTATTATGTCAGCGCATATGGGGCTTCGCCCCCACACCCTCACTGGGGAAGACATATGGTGCGTCGTGCGGGGCTTCGCCCCGGACCCCACCAGGGGCTTCGCCCCTGGACCCCACCAGGGGGATAATCCCCCTGGACCCCTTTAACTATATAACCTATTGCGGATTTTTTATTCACGCCCCCTTCAGGGTGCCCCCCACACTCGTATAAATTTTCATCTCAGCAGTACTCATGGCACTGACCTGCGTTTGGCTGAAAAAGGCATACACGGCACCCATCTGCACCTTGTTCATGGCATTCACCTGACTCGGGAGCATGTTGGGAATCACCCTGCTCAGCATACTCAAATCGTCGACTGACAAAGCCTGCACCTGCGCAATGCCCAGGGTGGCAATCTGCCCGGACAAACCAGGAGCCTGATCAACCGTCAACGCCCTGATCTGCGCCGCCGTCAAACCCGCAATCTGCCCGGCGTTCCAGGCCGCAATATCCCGCGAAGAAAGCCCGCCCTCCTGTCTGGTGGTCAAGGCGGCAATTTGCGCACTCCCCAGGGCACTGATTTGTGTCGTGGACAACTGCGCAATCTGATCAGCAGTCAGACCATTCAATTGCAAACTGGACAAGGACTGTATCTGACTCGTGGTCACACCACTCAGTTGCACCCCGAAAGCAGACAACTCTTTGGCCGTGAAACCACCAAACTGGACCGTGGTCAAGGCCGCTATCTGCGTGGCGGTCAAACCACCCACCTGCGTCACCGTCAACACCTTGATTTGTGCCGTCGACAACCCATCCATCTGCGTGGTGGTCAAGGCCGTAACCTGGCTTGGCGTCAACCCGCCAATCTGCCGCGTGGACAACACACTCACGTCAACGGAACTCAAACCCGCCACCTGACTGACCGTGATGACCGCAATCTGGGCCGGGGTCAAACCCTTCACCTGTGTCGTATTCAAGGCATCCACAAAGGTGGCCCCCAGTTCGGACAACACCGTCGGATCCAGCAATATCAATTGGGACACCGTCAAACCACCGATCTGCG
>JADFYM010000048.1 GCA_015233035.1 Magnetococcales bacterium | reverse complement strand
CGGCGGCAGGCCAGCCATCGGATATTGAAAGACCTTGCAAAGCTCGGTTTGGAGTCCGATCGGCTGACACTGCCGCCTTCCTTCCCCGTTGTCCCATGTCAAGCATCAAAAAACTTGAACATCGAGTGATATCCACCTTGGCCGCGTCAACAGCGGCTTTAACATCCCCCTTGGTAGCCAACTCCTGAAGCCTGGACTCCTCCACCTTTTGGAGGACACCGGACAGGGCTTTTGCCTGGGCTTCCGCTTGTGCAGTCGAAAACCCGGCGGTCTCCAATTCCTTCACAAAGGCCAGCGTGTCAAACGGTACGGCGAGGCTCATGACGGCTACTCGTCCCAGGGTGAATATGCTCATACTGTAGCGCACCGGGGGCAGATTGGAAAGAAAAATGCGGCATGGGACATACAGGCCTGGACGGACATCTGTCCATCGCTCAATCAAACATCTCAAAATGGCAAGCCCCCCCTACGCACTCATGACAACCGCCGCAACCACTCCTGCAACCCCTGCGCATTGAGCGCGCAATCCATGGCCAGCCAGTCACGCCCCACGGCCGCCGTGACGGGAGACGCCGGTCGGGATCCTTCCGCCCACAGCAAGTGGTGCAACGCCTCGGTCAACCCAGCCGGATCCCGTTGATGCTGATGCGCCCGCCCCAAGGCAGCAAACCGGTCCAACAACAGGTGCAGCCGCTCGGTCAACCGAGGCGCAAAGGAAATGCGATCAAAATGGGTCAAAAAGATCCAATCCGGCGACAAGGCAGCCAGCCGGTCCAAGGTTTGATGACTCGCCTCCAGATCAAATTGCACCGGCGTGGTTGCCGGAAACAACAACACATCCCCCCCCTGGTCAAAGACACGATAGGAAATACCCCAGGCATCCCCGGAAAACAGCCCACCACTGGCCGCATCCCAGACACATTGATGATGCAGGGCATGACCAGGGGTGTGCAACAGGGTCAAGGCGCGCCCCGACAGCAAAAATTGCTCCTGGTCCGCCGTCGCCCGGGTCCGCTGCGGATCCGCCGGATGAATGCCTCCCAACAACGTCTGAAACCGTTCCCGACCATAAACCGCCTCCGCCCCCGCCTGCAGTTTGGCCGGATCCAGCAGATGACGCAGACCACGGGGATGGACCAGCAACTCGGCACGAGGCAAATGGCGCAACAATTCACCCGCCCCTCCCGCATGATCCAAATGGACATGGGTGACCAGCACCGCCCGCACCGCCTCCGGTGTCAGCCCCTTTTGCGCCAGAGCCGCCAACAAAACCGGGACCGCATGGCTCGGCCCCGTTTCAATGAAGACAGCCTCCCCCGCCTCCACCAGCAGATAACTGGCGGCAAAGCCGGGACGCAGGTAGCCGGTATCTATACGGGTAATGCCATGCGAAAACTCTTTCAAAAACAATGTCATAAATTTAATTCCCACCCTGCTGAGACACTGCGCCATGGATCATGGTGGCGACCACCAGGGAAACAATCCCCCCCGAACCCCCTGGGATCAGGATTACCCCCCACGACCATGCGGAATATAAAAGACCTGTACCCCTCTGCACAAGATACCACCCTCTCCAGAGGAGAAGGAAAAATGTCTGTGCACATAAAATACTATCTTTTGCCCTCATTCCATGTCATGCTGGTGGCCTGTATATTCCCCATTTCAGGAGAGTCAATCGTCATGTCCGACCGGGAAACCGGAACCGTAAAATGGTTCAATGATCAAAAGGGTTTTGGATTCATCCAACGTGAACAGGGCGACGATGTGTTCGTCCATCACAGCAACATTAAAAGCGAGGGATTCCGTTCCCTGGCCGAGGGGCAGCGCGTCGAGTTTACGGTCGCCCCCGGCAAAAAAGGTCTACAGGCGGAAAACGTCTCACCCATCTGACCGCTCATCCGCCAGCCTGCTTTCGCCTATGGCGAAGGTTCGGGGGGGAGTCATTCCCCCCCGGTTTTGGCGTAACAGGCCAACAAAAGTGCCCTGTACGCACCCCTGGTCAATTATTCCGCTCTTTGACAACGAGGAGAATGCCATGACGTGTGTCGTTGATCCGTCCACAGAACTGACAGAGTTGCAAACCCAGAAAAAATCCGCCAAGGAAGCCTACAAGGAACAGAAAAGGACTCTGAAAATTCAAATCAAGTCCCTCAAACAGGACTCCAAGCGGACCAGACAGATTGCCAAGCTGGAAAGCCGTCTCGACGCTTTGAAACAAGCCACCGAAACGGCAGAGTAGGAACGGGAGCATCCACCAGCCAGTGCCCTGCCCGGCACCCCCGGCGCGGGCATTCGGTCACCGCGACCGCAATGCCGCCTGTACTGACATCAACACCGTTGGCCCACCGATACTCCTGGCACCTGTTCACGCTGCCCGGCACAGGCCTGGGCAACCATCGCCTGCTCGATCACACACAAGACCTTCTTCCGCACAAAGCTGGCATCAAAATTGGCCAAGTCACAGACCAACTTGAAATTTTTTCCACCTTCCCGGAACCAACGCCTGGCCGTCTCCATTCTGGAAGGATTTTCGCTCGCCAAGGCGTCGGTCAATGCTGTCTCCAGCACGGCCACCCATAATCTCTGCTCGGCCTCCATCAAGGGAGAGACCCAAAACCCTCTTGCAGATTCCATCCTCCGTCTCCGTAAACTGTGTAGTCCTAGCCAAGGCCATCATCCAGGCCCCTTGGGGGATATAAGGCAATCCCTGGGCCAAGCCAGAAACAAAATCACACAGCTGCATTCAGAGATCATAACCCTCTGCAAAAGATACGAAAACACACCCAATTCAAGCAGAATGGCAACCCATTTTACCAGCCCATCACACCCTGGGGGAAAATAATTTTTTACACCGCAACGAGCGTGTGTAAAAAATTATTTGTACAGGCACCTACCCGGCCAGAAAACGCGACTTGATTTGCAAAATAACACCCAGACGATACAATTGCGTGAGCGCGTCCACCACGCTGGGATCGAAATGCTGACCACGGCACCGTTGGATCTCGGCGATGGCGGCCTCCATCGACCACGCTTTTTTGTAGGGCCGTTCGCTGGTCAGGGCATCCAACACATCCACCACCGCCACCAGACGCGCTGGCCAGGGAATCTCTTCCCCACGCAAGCGGCGGGGATAACCGCTGCCATCCCATTTTTCATGGTGGGCAAAGGCAATCTCCCGGGCCAGGTCAAAACCGGGATGATCACCGAAAATATCCATGGCCAACTGCGGATGGGTTTGCATGACGGCAAATTCTTCGTCAGTCAATTTGCCGGGTTTGCGGATGATGGCATCCGGGATACCCAATTTGCCCAGATCGTGCAGGGTGCTGGCCTGACCGATGGCCTTGATCCGTCCGGCATCCAACCCCATTTGCCGCGCCAAGGCTTCGCTGTAATATTGAATCCGATTGATATGGTTGCCGGTTTCCCGATCCTTCAACTCCGAGACCACCGCCAACATAAAAATGGCATGATCGTGCGCCTGGACCAGTTCTGCCTGAGAACGTTCCAACGCCATGAACAGCCAGTGATTTTCCAGAGCAGCCGTGATTTGGTTGATCATGACCTCCAACAACCGGTGATCACTCGATTGCAGAAAGGGAACCCCTTCCAGATAGACAAACCCGACCGGATGATCCTTGATGCGGAGGGGAAAACCATAAATACCAGGTGCAACAATGCGGGGTTGCCCGGTGCGCAAAATCTCTCTGCCGCATTCGATCACCTCCTCCGGGACAGCTGCGCATTCCTGAAACCGCCCGGTACCGCAAAAAAAATCCGGCAGGGTCAGATCCCTCTCCCCTCTCTGCGTGACCAGCAAGACATCCGGCCCCTCTTTGCCCGGTGTGGCCGTAATCAGGCTGTCCTCCCCGGCACGAAACAGCCCCGCAATCTGCGTCAACACCCCAAACAAAAAATCCTGCAAGGAAGCTTGTTTGTACAGTTCCGGCGCACCGCGCAAAATATATTCCAGGCCTTTCTTGTTCTTTTCGATCATCATCAAATCGTTGTATGATTTGAGTGACAACCGCATGGTCGTAAAGAGTTTTTGCGCGGTCAGGTCAGTCTTTTCTTTGTAGTCATCAATGTCGTAATGTTCAATAATATAGAGTTCCGGGGCATAACCCGGTTGCCCGGTGCGGATGATCAGGCGGACCGAAAGATTGCCCAACTCCTGGCGGATATAACGCACCAACTGCAATCCGGCATCATCGCTTTCCATGACGACATCGATCAAGGCGACGGCAATCTCCCGCCCCAGGCCATCGGCCAGCAGACGCCTGGCCTCGGCCCCGCTGTGGACGTGCAGCAGATGGATACCCCGCCCCTCATAGGTCAGATTGGACAAAGCCAACGAGGTGGCAGCATGGATATCCGGTTCGTCATCCACCACCAACACCTGCCAGAGCGGATGGGCGGTGCTCTTGACGGCACGCTCATCGCGCCGCACCTTTCTGATGATGCGTTTGCCAGGGGACGGGGATGCACCCTCTGTGGTGGAATCATTCATACGCTACGCTCTGCCTCTTGTACTGGAAAACAAAAATCAAACAACACCCCTTCTCCCGGCACACTGGAAACTTCAATCTTGCCCCTGAGTTGGTCGGTGATAATGTTATAGACGATAAACGTACCCAGTCCCGACCCACCCGCATCACGGGCGGTGGTAAAAAACGGCTCGAACAATTTTTTTACATGCGCGGCCTCGATCCCGCGCCCGTTGTCCCGATACCAGAAATGCAACTGATCCGGTTGGGTTTTCTCCAGGGTGTACCGGATGTGAATGGTCCCCTCGCGCTGGCCATGGTCAAAACCGTGCTTGAAACTGTTCATCAGCAGATTGGTAAAAATTTGCCCCAGCAATCCCGGTTTGGAACAGACCACCAGGGAGTCGGGCCCCTCCAGTTCGATGGCGATTCGGCTCGTTTTGAAGGTATTGTGGAGCGAGATCACCACATCATTCAAGGTTTCCTTCACCTCGAAGCGGCGCACACTCTCCGAAGATTGATCGACCGAGGTCCGTTTGAAGCGCGTCACCAGATCGGCCGCCCGGCGCATGTTGGCCAATCCCAGCACCGCACTGTCGCGAATGTGGGCCAGGCAGCGATTCAAATCCGCCTCGTCCACCTCCTCCTGTTCCAGCATTTTTTCCAGGTGGGCCACAGAGGCCGGAATGCCGGAAATGGTGCTGACCCCGATCCCCACCGGCGTATTGAGTTCATGGGCAAAACCGGCGACCAACCGGCCCAGCGAGGCCATTTTTTCCCGGGCAATCAGTTCATACCGCGTGGTCTCCAACTCCTCGACCTTCTGGTTGAGTTCTTGCGTCCGTTCCACCACCTTGGCGTCCAGCGTGGCCAGCAAATGATCCTGCGCCGCTTTCAAGGCCATTTTTTCGGTAATATCCTCACTGATCAAAATATAATGGGTAATCTGTTGTTCCATATCCAGCACCGGGGAAAAAGAGACAAATTCCCAGAACAGTTCGCCGCTCTTTTTGTGACTGTGCAGTTCCCCGGACCACTCCCAACCGCGCCCGATCACCTTTCTGAATATCTGTTGCGCATACGGATTGTCACGGAATTTCAGCAGCAGGGCGTCCTGGCCCACCACCTCCTCCTGCTGATAGCCGGTCAGGCTGGTAAAACGCGGATTGGTATATTCCACGTTGCCCTGGACATTGGTGATCAGGATGGCAACCGGGCTTTGTTCCAGGGCACGGGACAATTGTATCACCTTTTGCTCCGCCCGGTGTCTGGAAATCAACCCGGCCAGCGTATTGGCAATATTTTTCAGAAAATCAATCTCCTCCTCCTGAAACGCATGGCCCGCCGGCAGATAGACATTCAAGACCCCCAGACAGTTCTGCTTGAACAGAATGGGCACACAATAATGGCCATGGGGGGTCATGCCCGGGAAATTGACCTCATGCCGCGCATCCACCTGATCGCTCAGGACCACCTCCCCGGAGACCGCCGCCCGCCCGCACAGGCAATACCCCAAAGGAATGCTCTGGCACAACGCCACC
The DNA here is from genome assembly GCA_015233035.1 of Magnetococcales bacterium. Lineage (GTDB taxonomy): Bacteria > Pseudomonadota > Magnetococcia > Magnetococcales > Magnetaquicoccaceae > Magnetaquicoccus. Next base: position 13,807 of record JADFYM010000048.1, on the reverse strand, counting down.
AGTTCCGGGGCCAGGGATTTATGGACCACCAGTTCCAATCGTTCGGTGGCGTCGTTATACAGAAAAATGGCCCCGCGTTGTTTGACCTTCATCCAGGGGATGGCCAACACAATATCCAGGGCACGGTGGAGCATTTCCTGCAAGGTCAACGGTTGCAGCGATTGTTGCAAAATTTCGGAGATGGCCGAACGCAGTTCCATGGCCCGCTCGATCTGTTGCAGGCGGTGCATCCGTTCGCTGTTGTCACGCACAATCAGGGTAAAATAGCGTTTGGCATCCATCTCCCAGGTGGACAAGGAGAGCGTGGCGGGAAAAGACTGTCCGTCGGCCCGTTGGCAATAAAAATCGCCCTCCACGCCCAGCAGGCGAAATTTGCCGTCCGCCTGGATCGCGCTGATGGCCTGTGCCAACTCTTGATGATGCGATCCGGCCACCAGTTCTGTCATCCTGTGTCCGGTGATGGCCGCTTCCGCATACCCAAAACAATACTCGGCCCCCCGATTCCAGGCGCATACCCGCAACGACTCATCCAGGGAGAGAATGGGATCGCCCGCCAATTGAATGACCGCCGCATATTTTTTTTCACTCTCCTCCAGAGCCACCATTTTGTTGAGCAGTTCCCAATGCCGTTCCATCAGACTGTCGCGCATGATTCTGAGTGAGTTGGCCAGTTTGCCAATCTCGTCGCGACGATTCAAGACAATCGCACACGCCTCGCCGTCTGCCACTCTCTTCGCGACCACACACAAGTCGTTAATGGAGACGAGCACATCATACTGGGACCAGGTCAGCAAAAAACCAATCAACAACAGGGCCACAAAAAATACGGCCTGCGAACGCAAAAATTGGTCAAACAACAGGCCACGCTGGTGGGCATCATGGGCGGAGTATAACGCATCCAAGGCCACCTGGAGTTCATCCAGGGCCGCTTCCGATTGCAAAAAGCCGGACTGGGATTCGGCCACACTGTTTGCCATGCCGGGCAGCGCGTTGGCAATGGCGTGGAAGCCCTGGGCATAGTGTGCAAAAAGGGTTTCGAGGGTCTGCCTCTCCGCCACCGTCCCGTTCATGTGCTGGAGCAACATCTGAAAATGGACCTCTTCAGCAGCAAATTTTTCCAGATATTCGTCTTTTTTGCGGCTGATAAAATCTTTTTCATGTCGGCGCAGTTCCAGCATGGAGGCCAGCAGTTCAAAGCGATGCTGCCCGGCCAGCAAGGCCTCCACCTGATGAATCTGCTCCCGGATGCGTCCATATACCCCGGATCCCTCGACAAGACCCAGATCCCGATAGGTTGCCCGGATATGCTGAAACCGCTGCAACTGGGCCTGCACCTGCTCCTGGACGTGCAACAAGGCCTGGTTCTGGTTGAACAAGCCGGATTGTGCCAAATGCTGCAATTCTGCCGGGACCAATTCCAGAAAGGCCACCGCCTGCGCACCGGCATCGGTATCATTGGTGCGCAAAAAATGCTCCATGCTGAAACGGGCATGATCAAAATTATCGTTGATGTGAGAGATTTTGGCACTGAGATCCCGCATCACATGATCCTGCTGCCAGGCCGACTGGTTGGCTTGATAGCTGACAATGGCCTGGACAGCACTCACCGCAAAGGCCGCCAGAATCAACAGACAAAACAGAAAGATTTTTGTTTTAAAGGATAAATTTTTTCCCACCCTGTTCTCTCCCCATCTCCCGTGATGCAAGCAAAAATTGGCCGTGTCCGAGTTTAAAACGATTCAAAGAAATGTCCAGCCATTTCCGGGACCAATGGATTCTTATATACTGGTTTTTTTGTCCCCTTGAGAGGATTGTCATGAGCCATTCCACCTTTGAACTGCTGCGCCGCGAACCGGTTGCCGCCTTGAACCTGACCGCCGAATTTTATCGTCATACTGTCACCGGGGCGCGCCATCTGCACCTGGTGGTCGATGATCCGCACAATGCCTTTCTGGTCGCCTTTCTGACGGTGCCAGCGGATTCCACCGGTGTGGCCCATATCCTGGAACACACGGCCTTGTGCGGCAGCCAACGCTATCCGGTCCGGGATCCTTTTTTCATGATGACGCGCCGTTCCCTGGCCACCTTCATGAACGCCGTCACCAGCAGCGACTGGACGGCTTATCCCTTCTCCAGTCTCTCCCGCAAGGATTTTGACAATCTGATGCAGGTTTATCTGGATGCGGCCTTTTTTCCCAATCTGCACGCCCTCGATTTTGCCCAGGAGGGCTGTCGGATTGAACTGGCCCAACCCCACGATCTGGATGCCCCTCTGGTCTACAAGGGTGTCGTCTTCAACGAAATGAAGGGGGCCATGAGTGCCCCGGCCCGGGTATTGGGCGAGGCCATCGCCCACGCCTTGTTCCCCACCACCACCTACCACTACAACAGCGGCGGCGATCCGGTCGAAATTCCCAACCTGACCTGGGAGGCCTTGCGGGCGTTTCATGCCCGCCATTACCATCCGTCCAATGCCATCTTCATGACGTTCGGCAATATTCCCGCCGCCGAACATCAGGCCGTGTTCCAGGAGCGCGTCCTGCACACCTTTGCCCCGCTGCCCACAGACCGGTTGACGGACCTGCAAGTCCCGGATGAGCACCGCTTCCACGCGCCCGTCCGCATCACCGCCCCGTATGCCGTGGACGGCACCGACGAGATCGCCGAAAAGAGCTATATTGTCCTGGGCTGGCTGTGGGGACACAGTACCAATCAGGCCGAATTGCTCAAGGCGCAATTGCTCCACGGCGTTCTCCTGAATCACAGTGGCTCGCCCCTGTTGCACGCCCTGGAGACCACCGAGTTGGGCAGTGCCCCGGCCCCCATCTGCGGCCTGGATCCCTCCGGCAAAGAGATGGCCTTTTATTGTGGCATCGAAGGGTCCGAACCGGAACGGGCGGATGCCGTCGAACAATTGATCCTGGATGTGTTGCAGCAGGTGGCCACCGAGGGGGTGCCGTTGTCGGAACTGGAGGCCGTCTTGCACCAACTGGAATTGGAACGACGGGAAATCAGTGGCGACGGCTGGCCCTACAGTCTGCATCTGCTCTTTACCGCGCTGACGCCCATGCTGCATGGGGGCGATCCCATCGCCGCCCTGGATCTGGACGCCCTGCTGGACCAACTGCGCGAAGAGATCAAAGATCCCGCGTTTATCAAAAATCTGGCCCGCACCTGGTTGCTCGACAATCCCCATCGGGTGCGTCTGGTCATGACGCCCGATCCTCATCTCAATGCCCGCCGGGCCGAAGAAGAGGCCAGCCGCCTCGCCGCCTACAAGGCCAGCCTGGATAGCACGGCGTTGCAGGCGATTGTGACCGCGACGGACCAGTTGCAACAACACCAGGAAAAAGAGGATGATGCCGACATTCTGCCCAAGCTCCAGTTGGCAGATGTGCCGGTGGATTTACGCATTCCGGTCGGTACGACCGATGTGGTGGGCCGGATGCCCATTGCCTGGTTTCCCTGTACCACCAACCGACTGGTCTACCAGCAGGTTGTCCTGGAAACGCCCGAACTGACGGAAGATCTGCTGGATCTGCTGCCGCTGTTCTCCTCCTGTCTGACAGAAGTGGGGGTGGGAGAACGGAATTATTTGCAAACACAGGCCTGGCAGGCCGCCATCTCCGGGGGGATCGGTGCCCAGGCGACGGTACGCGGCGGCATCGCCAATACCCAGCAGTTGCGCTCGGTCTTCACCCTCTCGGCCAAGGCCCTGAGCCGCAACCAGGATGCCCTGACGCAACTGGTGTGGGAAACCAGCCAGCAACCCCGCTTTGACGAACACACCCGCTTGCGTGAGTTGATCGCGCAGATGCGGGCCTCCGCCGAACAGCGGGTCACCAACAGCGGCCACAGTCTGGCCATGTCCGCCGCCGCCGCCGCCATCAGTCCGGTTGCGGCCCTCCATGATCGTTGGGGGGGCCTGGTCTCCATTGCCCGGCTCAAGGCCCTGGACAACGCCCTGGACGACCCGCAGGCCCTGGCAGTCTTTGCCCAAAATTTGGCGACCATCCAGGAAAAGATGCGGCTGGCTCCCCGACAATTGATGGTGGCGGGGGAAGCGCAGGATTTTGCCGTCATGGCCGCCTCGCTCCAGGCCCGCTGGGCCGAGGGCAATGCCACAGACCTGCTGGCCCGAATCACCTCCCACCCCCTCAGCCAACCGAAAAAGGTGGCCTGGAACACGGTGACCACGGTCCATTTTTGCGCCAAGGTTTATCCGGCTGTCCCGTATACCCACCCGGACGCGCCCCCCTTGTCGGTTCTGGGGCCCTTCCTGAAAAATGGTTTTCTGCACAAGGCCATTCGCGAGCGGGGCGGCGCGTATGGCGGTGGCGCGACGCTGGATGCGGATTCCGGTACCTTTCGTTTTTTCTCGTATCGGGATCCCCGACTGGCCGAGACCCTGGCCGACTTTGACCGGTCGTTGCAGTGGCTGGCAGAGACCCGCCATGACCCGGAAGCCTTGGAACAGGCCATTCTCAACGTCATTGGCAGCATTGACAAGCCGGGTTCGCCGGCGGGGGAGGCTCGGCGGGCCTTTCACGATGCCTTGCATGGGCGCACAGCGGCGGAACGGCGATTGTTTCGCAGTCGGGTGTTGCAGGTGACCGGGGCGGATTTGCTGCGGGTGGCGGAAACCTATCTCCAACCCGAAACGGCCAGTATGGGGGTGGTCAGCAATGCCACCTCGGTGGCGAGAGAGTTGCGGGAGGGGTGGCAGATTCGGACGTTATAGGGGGCTTTGCCCCCAACCCCACCAGGGGCTTTGCCCCTGGACCCCACCGGGGGGGATGATCCCCCCCGGACCCCCGCGATCTTTTAAAAAGATTAAAAAAAAAGGGGGGGGGGGTCTGGGGGGGGCGGTTCACCGCCCTCCCCCAGCAGAGGCTCACCGGCCATCGACCATGCACAACAGCCCTTTTTCGCCATTGAGGGCCAACAAAATCTGCACGGGCAGTTCCTGCATTCCAAAATAATTCTCATAAGCCGCCCACAATGCGGCCTCATTCGCCACGGTCAACACCTTGAACGACCGTTCCCCCTCCCGTTGGCTGGCGACTGGTGGCACAGCAGGAGCCATTTTCCGTTGTTGCAAGAAAAATTCCACGGCCTCGCGGGAGATGCGCCGATGGCCGCCAGCGGTTTTCCAGGCCCGCAGCACGCCGCGCTCCACCCAGTTTTGCACCGTGCGGGAGTTGACCTCCAACAGTTCAGCCGCCTGCCGGGTTGTCAGGAATGTTTCTCCCTTGTCTTTCATGATTTTTCCTTATCGGATTGATTTTAATACATCCATTACCCAGGCACCCCGCACAGGTTCTCTCCTGATCTCCCAAATATGATATTTAAAAATATAAAAAAGTTCCCCCTGTTCGGAAACAATTTTTCCCGGCAAACAGGCCACCCTCCCTTTAAACCGAACCTGTTTTGGAATGCGTAGTTTCCGTCATCCCCGCGCAGGCGAGGATCCAGGTCTCGCAGGTACCACCTGGATTCCCGCCTGCGCGGGAATGACGTTTGAAAAACCACGTATCCCATGCTGGTTTCAGTTTAGCAAAGGGATCAGCCACAAATTTTCAAGCGGGATTTGTCGTCAAGAGAAGGCGGGGAAAGTGATCTTTGCAGCGATCAGTGTGGAAAAAAGGCTTTGAGGATGAGGGCAAGGGTACCAGCCGTCTGGATGCCCACCATCCATTTCAAGACAGCCAAATCGACGCGAATGGGAGAAAGTTCCTTTTCCAGATCCTGTTTCGTGACCAGCATATCCAGGGATCTTTCGTTGACCTCAACCTGCGCCTCGGCCATGGCCTCAGCCTGTTTGTCTGGAACACCAGCGACCTTGAGCCGATTGGCGTACTTAAGGGTATCAAAGGTGATGGCTGTCATGGCAGTCTCCCACACGGATCAATGATGGGTCGAGCGTAGCACAAAATGGGGCACGGTTGAAGAAAAATAGACTGGCTACTTGAAAGACTGCACCAAAGAGCCCACCACCAACGCCCAACCATCCACCAGCACAAACAAAATCAGTTTGACGGGCATGGAGATCACCAGTGGTGGCAACATCATCATACCCATCGACATGACCACGCTGGCCACCACCATATCGACGATCAGAAAGGGCAGATAAATCATAAAACCAATTTGAAAGGCGGTCTTCAGTTCGGAAATCATGAAGGAGGGGATCAGCAACCGCAACGGCACATCGTCTGGACTCTGGGCCTTTTGCACCCCGGAGAGGCGCAAAAAGAGGCCCAGATCCTTTTCGCGGGTTTGCCGCACCATGAAGCCGCGAATGGGCACCAGGGCCTTTTCCAGGGCCTGTTCTTCGGAGATCTGCTTGTCCAGATAGGGGCGCAAAGCCTCGTCATGCACCCGATCAAAGACCGGTCCCATGACAAACAGGGTCACAAACAGGGAGAGGGCGATCAAGACCTGGTTGGGCGGTTGCCCTTGCAGACCCATGGCCTGCCGGAGGAAAGACATGACCACAATCACCCGCGTAAACGAGGTCACCATGATCAACAGACTGGGCACCAATGACAACACGGTCATCATGGCCAGAATTTGCAGGCCGACCCCCACCTGTTCGGGGTCCGCCTTGCCCGTCACACTACCGGTGGAAAAATGGACCCCTGGCAGGGAGATGTCCGCTGCGGCCGCCCTTTCCGGGACCAGCCAGCAGAACAGGATCAGCAGCCCCAAACCAATGGCCCACCTGCCACGCCCAGGATTCACCTTTGCAAACCCCGATCCACCAGCATGGGCTCATCCTCATGCCCGACATTCCGTACAAACCGCCCCTTGGGCGACGGTTCCATGACGGGACCGTCTTCTTCCTCTTCCAGTTCTTCTTCCAGCAGATCCTCTTCTGCCAACTCGGCGAGCAGGGTGACATTTTCTTTGGTGACGCCAATCAACCAGTACCGGGCACCCACGCGGATCAGCCGCACACCCACGCCGGGAGCCAGGTTGCGCCCATCCTCGATAAAGATGGGACCATTGCCCCGCCACTGCGGCCGCAAACGCCTGCCCAGACGAACCACCAGCAGGGCCAGCGCGATCAGCACCAGCAAGGCCCCCGCCAACTTCCAGGGCGCATCACCGAGCAGATCGGCAAACTGGGCCGCTTTTGTCGTTTCCAGGGAGCCGCCCTTCCCGTCGGCGGGCCCTTTCAGGTCTGCCGAGGCCACCTTGCCACTCGGCGGCAACCCTTTGTCGTCCACGACGGTCCCCTTGTCGGCCGCCCAGGTCACCGCAACCCCACCCACACCCGGCAGCCCCCCGCCCAGAACGACGGCGAGCACAACCACAAAGAGGACAAATCGGATCCGCGCCACCACGCCTGATCGCATCATCAGCGCAAATTCTCCAACCGTTCGGCCAGGGAGACAATATCCGTGATACGGATACCCAGCTTATCCTTGATCATCACCACCTCGCCATAGGCGAGGAGCCGGTCGTTGACATGGATTTCCAGAGGCTCATCGGCCTCTTTCTCCAGTTCGATCAAGGATCCCTTGTTCAGTTTGAGCAGATCCCGAATCTGCATTCGCACATGCCCCAAACGCACCGAAACATCCAGGGGAACATCCATCAGGAGTTCCATGTTTTTGGGGAGTGCTTCTTCTTCGAAGCCAGAATCGGACAATTTTATATCTCCCGTATCGAAATCCAAAAAACCTTCACACCGGTCCAACGCAAGCCTGGATCACTCATCCTCTTGCGCACGGGTCACCCGCAACACCCGTTTGCCATCCACCACGCCAGCCAAACCATGAAATTTGACCACCCCCTCCACCTCCACGGGCATTTCGGCGGCGATGTCGCGACTGAGTGGCATGACATCCCCCACCTTGAGGCGCAACATTTCCTGCACTTTCATGGTTTCCCGCGAGACAACCGGCGAAACCCGCAAAGAGACCAAACCCAATTGCTGATAGATGGAATCCATCCAGGCGGAAGCTCCCTCCACATGATCCCGCTGAAAACCCACCCGCAATTGCTGCTTGAAGAGTTCCAGGATGACCGCCGGATAACAGATGGTCAGCGTGCCTTCGGTATCGCCCACTTCCACGCCGAAGGTGATCAAAAAGACCGTCTCATCCAACGGGACCACGGCGGCAAACTGGGGCTGATTTTCCCAACGGGTCATGACCAGACGGAAAGAGGCATCCATTTTTTTCCAGGCCAGCTCAATCTGCTCCCGGGTGACCTCCATCACCCGGTCAATCACCTTCATCTCGAAGGGAGAAAAATTGCGCAACGGCCGCTCCGTGGAGCCCGCCCCGCCAAAAAAACCCTCCAGTATGTGGTACATGACATCACCACTGATGGAGATCAGGCTCATGGACTGCGAGGGTTCCACCCGCAAAATATTAATAAAAATAGGGGGATCCAAAGAGTGCAAAAAACGCCCAAAAATTTGATTGGTGGTGGCTTTGGGCTGGACATGCACCTCCCGCCCCACCTTCTGGCTTAATTTGAAGGAGAGTTGCGAGGCCAGATGCTCGTTGATCATGTCGAGTCCGGGCATGGCCCCGACCCGGATTGCGGTCCTCTGCCCAAAGAAGAAGGGGGTAACTTTCTTCTCTTCTTTGGGGGTCTCCTCCCGACTGGGGGTCTCCAGATCGATGGATCCCTCCTCCAACCCCTGCATCAGGGCATTGATCTCTTCCTCTGACAGGATCTGCGTCATGGTCGTATTCTTGCGGTCGGGCAGTGCTACTGAATGACAAACTCGGTAAAATAGACACGGGCTATTGTACCGTTGACCAATAACGCATTGATGCGCGAGAGCAACTCCTCTCGCAGACGGAATTTGCCCTCCAACGCCTGCAATTCCTGAAAGGTCTTGGAGGTCAGCAGGGCCAGAATCACATCCTGCAACTGGGCCGAACGCCGGTCCAACTCCGATTTCAGGTCAGGTGTGCTCATTTCCAACTGGATGGTCGCCTTGAGATAGCGGCTGCCCTTGGGTTCGTTCAAGTTGACCACGAACGGCTCCAGCTTGTACATGTCCCCCACCATGGCGTTGGTATCCTTGGCGACATCCCCCGCTTTGGGCTCTGGTTGCAACGCCTTGGCCTCTTCCACCTGCTTTTCAGCCGAACCGTGGCCAGCCATGTAACCACCACCCGCACCCAGCAGCAAAGCCACCACCGGGATGAGGATTTTCAGCAGCTTGCTGCCACCACCGCCTGCTTCCTTCGCTTCCTTCTCCGATTCTTCCGCCATGGTCTGATCCCTTCCCTCTCCGTTTCAATCCGCGTTCCTCATGGGAAGCAACGCATCAGATACTTTTCCTGGGGGGGGGTCTCCCCACCCGCATCCATCATCATACAAGGAGAACAACCCTCACGGCGGACAGGATAACCCGTCATGCGGAAGAATGCAATACCTGACTGACAAAAGTTCCAGGCAATCGCATGGGCAATCCCTTGCAAGAGCGTTGCCATCCTGGGCTCGCGGGCGTCCCGCCCGCTTTTCTCTCCCACAACAAAATACAATGTTGCGGGCGGGACACCCACAGTCCTGACAGCTCATACCAAATTGCAATCAGACGGGTAACAGCGTTGGCTGTGCCGTTACTGCACACGGTCGTGAGTGATACTTCCTTATTCCGTCATTCCCGCGCAGGCGGGAATCCAGCCCAACCGTCTGCCTGGAGTCTGCCCAATGACCACGTCCGTCATTCCCGCGCAGGCGGGAATCCAGCCGGCCCCGCAGAACTCCTGGATTCCCGCTTTCGCGGGCAGGACAATAACGGGTGCCCGTGCCTATCGCCTTGTTCCCCATTCGATTGCAATTTGGTATCAAGCAGGCGGATTGGATGGTGGGCCTGCTGTTGGGGGCTTCGCCCCCAAACCCCCACCAGGGGCTTTGCCCCTGGACCCCACCAGGGGGATAATCCCCCTGGACCCCTGATCCAATCAGCCCTGAAACACCTCAGCCATTACCGTTTGAGCGATGTCAACTCATCCATCATGCTGTCCACCACCGTGATCACGCGCGAGTTGGCCTGAAACGCCCGCTGCGTCGCGATCATGTTGACAAATTCACCGGACATGTCCACATTGGATTGTTCCAACGAATTCGAGACGATGCTGCCAAACCCACTCCCCTGCGGCACACCCGGCAGCGGCTGCCCGGAGGCCTGGGTCGCGGCGAACAAATTGCCACCCTTCTGCTCCAAGGCACCCTGATCGGCAAATTCCACCAGGCCTATCTGATACAGTTTTTTGGTTTGACTGTTGGTATAGCTGCCGGAGATGATCCCGTTGCCGTCAATGCTGATCCCGTTGATGGTGCCCGTGGAATAGCCATTCTGCTCCAGGTTGGTGGTGGCAAAGCCGCCCGCCATCTGCATGGAACCCGTATCGGTGTTGGTACTGTTGTCTCCCACCGGACCAACGGTATTGTACGTCGCTGCGCTGGCCTTCGACAAAATGAAATCATTGGTGGAATCACCGGTAAAGGTGCTGCCGGGATTCGGGTTCACGGCCTGGCCGAAATTGAACAAAATTTGCTGGGGCTGCGCGCCAGCAAACGAGAACGACAGCGGGGTGGATCCCTCGGACTGCAACTCACCACTCTGGTTGAAGACCAACTGCCCAGGGACATATGTCGCCCCTTGCGGTGCGGCCACAGTCGAGGCAATGGCCACCGCAGTCGCGGTACCGCCTTGCTGCTGCGTCAACGCCAACTCTTTCTGGTTGACCACGGCATGCCAATCCCAGGTGCCGTCATTCTCCGCACCGCCGGTGACCTCCGTCAGACCATTGTCTCCGGTGAGCTTGGAAACATTCAGACCAGCCTCTTGCGTGGCCTCGCCAGTGGGAAGCGCACCAGCCGTCGTCACAGCCCCGACCGTGACCGTATAGAGCTTGCCCAATGACAAGTCTTGACTGATTTTGGAAAGACCGGAACCATCGTCCAGCGTACTCAGGTCCACGGAATAGTTCGGCCCGGCCTGCCCCAGGGTGGTGGGATCCACCGTGGCAGTGAACGTATCGTTCAGATCTCTCACGTTGGTAAACACCAGTGGCACGGCGGTACTCGAAGTACCCGTCCAGTCAAAACTGATTTTCTGGGAAGCCAGCGATTTGGTACCCGTCACGGTGGCTGGCGTGTTCATGGGCTGCTTGCGAAACTGCACCTCAATGCTGTGCGAGTTCCCCTGGGAGTCAAATACCTGCACCGATGTCTCAAAATTGTACGTGGAGGAATCGTTGGGATCATAGGGCACACTCGGATCAATCGCCTTTGCCCCGGAATCCAGATTGACATTCACCGTTGCCAAAGTGGTCGCCTGGGCGGGAATCGGATCAGCCGGTCCGGGCAGGACAATGTCGGAGATCGCACCACGATTACCGGCATCATTCAGCTTGTACCCTTGCAAAACCAACCCGGCCGAATTGACCAGATTGCCATTTTTGTCTTCCAGAAAATCGCCCGCCCGCGTGAAAAAAACATCCGGTTTGGTGCTCGCGGCCGCCGTCGCCGTCGCCGCCGTCGACGATGTCGTAATGGATGGATCCCGAACCTGGAAAAAACCATTCCCGTCAATGGACATATTGGTCACAACGGTCGAAGGGGCCGAGGAACCCTGTACCATGTTTTGTGCCACACCGGCAATGCCCGTCCCCGTCCCGACCTGGGTGGCGTTCCCGGATCCCGCCGTACCAATCGTCTGCACCAACACATCCTCAAAAGAGGTGCTGCTCGACTTGAATGCGGTCGTATTGGAGTTGGCCAGGTTATTGCCAATCACCGTCATGGACTCACTGAAATTGTTCAGGGCACTGGCACCCGCAAACATCGCTTGCATAATGGACATCGTGTTCTCCTAAAATCTATATGATTTCACTGCATACAATCCGTATCAACCCCTGATGACAGCCCGACGCAACATCCTGTCTTGGCTAGCTGCCCGAGCTGCTGGTACCCGATCCGACAGCATACACGCTGCTCAATGCCACCTGTTTGCCATTGAGATCCAGCATGACACCCGATGTGCCATTGTTGATCACACCGGTTACCTGACCACTCATCAAGGCGGTGGCCGCCTGTCTGCTGCCATCACTCCCGGTATAGGAGACGGCAAAGGTATACGTCCCGTCTGTGCCACTGATCCCGCTGATCGCCGCACTCTGGTTGCCCGCCTGCACGTTCGGCAGGGTGGTTTCATTCACCAGCGCACCCGACTGATTGTAAATATCAACCGTGGCATTGGCCGTGATCGGCATCTGGAAATTGACCGTCGCCGCTCCGCTCTTCACGTCGGTCTGATTGCCGGGCACCACCACCTGCTTGCCAATGTAGGCCACCGCCTGGTTCATCGCCCCGCCACCCTGCGCCGAGAGCAATTGCTGCAACAGATTGTTGGTCTGACCCTGGTTGTCCAGACTGCTGAACTGGGCCAACTGACTCGTAAAGTCCGTATTGGAGGTCGGACTGAGCGGATCTTGATACTGCAATTGCGTCGTCAATAATTTCAAGAAATCCATCCGCATCTGATCGGTACTTTCCGATCCGACACTCGATGAACTGCTGCTTGACTTGCTGCTGCTGCTCGATGTGCTCTGCGCAATCGTCGAAATGGGGCTATAGGTTGCGGTTGTCGTCATTCAGGTCTCTCCTCGAACCACTCAATTAACTTTTATTTGATCCCGTATGGGCGACCGTTGGTGATGGCAGGCCCGTTTGCCCCAGAAACCGCCCCCCCCTTTTTTGATCATTATCAAGGGGGTCCAGGGGGGATTATCCCCCCCGGTGGGGTCCAGGGGCAACGCCCCTGGTGGCCATCACGATGATTCAGTCGCACATCTCTCGGGGTACGTCGTGTCACATTCGGGGCTTCGCCCCGGACCCCACCAGGGGCTTTGCCCCTGGACCCCACCAGGGGGATGATCCCCCTGGACCCGCAGAACTTGCATACTGCACACGGTCATAAGCAACGCTTCCTGTGCCGTCATTCCCGCGCAGGCGGGAATCCATTTGGCCTGTTGGACCTCCTGGATTCCCGCCTACGCGGGAATGACGATACTCGTCAATTGTGACCGTGTGCAGGGTTCAAACCATAATGTTCACCACACCCTCAGCGGCAGAAACAACCCCCCTCGGCGGCTCCGGCTGCTCCGACACCACCACCGGATCGGCACCACGACCAATCCCCCCCTCTTGCGCCTGCCCCTGCTGGCCCCACTGGGCGGCCCCACCCTGCGTACCAGCCTGCTGATCTCCCACCTGGACGGTGACATCGCCAAAGCCCATATCGTGACGCGCCAACGACTCCCGCAGTTGCGGCATTTGCTGATGCAACAGATCCCGAGCCGCCTCGGTCTCCGTGGTAATCAACAGGTGCACCTGATTCTGGGAGTCCACCCGCAGACGCAGATCAATCGTCCCCAAATCTTCGGGTTCCAGCGTCACCCGCACCTGCTCCGGCGCACCCCCCCGACCCAGAACACGCACCCGACCCACCTGGTCCACCAGTTCATCGGCAAACTGGGGCGAATGCGCCGACAACGTGGCCGTCGGCCCGGCAATTTGTTCCCCTCCACCAGTATTGGTCAGCACCGGCACACCCGAACCAACGGCCGCCGAGGAATCCTCGGTCGATGCAACCGTATTCGTGGCGTCGGTCAAAGTGGCCACCTTATCGCTCGCGCGAACCTGCAACATTTTGTCGGCCAGAACGGTCAAACTGGCACTGGGCAGAATGGCCGCCACATTCTTCGCCCCCGTATCCAGGGCAAAGGGGGTGGTTTGCCCACCTGGCTTGGCCTCTCCACCAATGCCC
>JADFYM010000047.1 GCA_015233035.1 Magnetococcales bacterium | reverse complement strand
TTTAATCATTATCAAGGGGGTCCGGGGGGGATTATCCCCCCCGGTGGGGTCTTGGGGCAAAGCCCCTGGTGACCTTGATCATCGTTTCGTTCACGAACTCTCCTGGATGCCCGCCTTCGCGGGCATGACGGGAATGGGTGTGACACGCACTTCGCTCGTCATTCCCGCGCAGGCGGGAATCCAGGGGTGGTGATTTGCAGTTGGCCAAGACGCAACCCGTCATTCCCGCGCAGGCGGGAATCCAGGGGTTCTGACTGGAATGGCCGAAAGAATGATCAAGGCCCCCCTGGTGGGGATTCGCCATGCCAGCTCATTCCTCCGCCCCCACCGCCAGACGACTGAAAAAGGCCTCCCGGAACGCCTGAAACCGATCCTGTTGAATGGCCTCTCGCATTTCGGCCATCAGTTGCAAATAATAATGCAGATTGTGCAGCGTCATCAAGCGCAGCCCCAGGATTTCCTTGTTGTGGAACAGATGGTGCAGATAGGCACGGCTGTACTGTTGGCAGGTTTCGCAACCGCACGCTCCATCCACCGGTTCGTCCGCCTCGCGAAAACGGGCCTGTTTGATATTCAGGGGGCCGTATTGGGTCAGCAATTGGCCGTTGCGGGCGTTGCGGGTGGGCAATACGCAGTCAAACATATCCATGCCGGCGGCCACGGCTTGCACCAGATCTTCCGGTTTGCCCACCCCCATCAGGTAGCGGGGCTGCCGGCTGGGCAGGAGGGCCGGGGCATAGGAGAGCACCTCCTCCATTTTTTCCTTGGGTTCGCCCACGGAGAGGCCGCCCAAGGCATAGCCGTCAAAGCCCATGGCCACCAACCCTTCTGCCGATTCCTGACGCAGATCGGCCTCCATGCCGCCCTGGACGATACCGAACAGGGCCTGCCTGCTGTCCGGTTGGCGGGCCGCGAGACAACGGCGTGCCCAGCGCAGGGAGAGTTGCAGGGATTGGGCCAAATAGGCCCGGTTGGCGGGATAGGGGGGGCATTCATCCAACTGCATCATGATGTCCGAACCCAGGGCGGTCTGGATCTGAATGGCGATTTCGGGACTCAAAAAGTGGGGGGAGCCATCCAGATGGGAGCGAAAGGTGACCCCTTCTTCGCGAATACCCACGCTGCCAGGCCCCGCAGCCCCGAGGCTGAAGACCTGATACCCCCCGGAATCGGTGAGAATGGGGCCAGGCCAGTGCATGAAGCGGTGCAAACCGCCCAGGCGGGCGATGACGGCATGGCCTGGGCGCAAAAACAGATGATAGGTATTGCCCAGAATAATTTGCGCGCCGACCGTCCGCAGTTCGGCGGAGGAGAGGGTCTTGACGGTGGCCGCCGTGCCGACGGGCATAAAAATGGGGGTTTCCACCGTGCCATGGGGGGTGTGAAACCGACCGCGTCGGGCACCGCTCGGATCGGTGTGCAGCAGTTCAAAAAAAGGCGCGCTCATCCGGGTTTTCCTTGCGTCAAGAGCAACTGGGCATCCCCATAGGAATAAAACCGGTATCCGTGGGCGATGGCATGGGCATAGTCCCGATCCAGCCGGCGTTTGCCGATCAGGGCGGCGACCAGCATCAGCAGGGTGGAACGGGGCAGATGAAAATTGGTGATCAACGCATCGACCGTGCGAAACCGGTATCCTGGCAGGATAAACAGTCCGGTTTCTCCGGCAAAGGGTTGCACCTGGCCGCTGGGCCGGGCAGCGGTTTCCAGCACCCGCAGCGCGGTGGTGCCGACGGCGATGACCCGGCCCTGGCGGGCGCGGGTGGCGTTGATCAGGTGGGCCGTCTGGCGGGAGAGAAAGCACTGTTCGCGGTGCATCCGGTGCCGGGCGAGTTGTTCCTCCCGCACGGGCTGAAAGGTGCCCGGACCCACATGCAGGGTGACGGTGGTGGTCTGAATGCCCTGGGCACGCAGACGGGCCAGGAGGGGCACGGTAAAATGAAGACCGGCGGTGGGGGCCGCCACCGCACCCGGATGGCGGGCAAAGACGGTCTGATACCGGTATTGATCCTGCCGGGGATCGGAACCGGTGATATAAGGTGGCAAAGGGAGCAGACCATGGTGCTGAATGGCGGCGGCCACGGTCTCCTGGGTGGTCTGCAAGTGGACGTGAAAACCGGACGGCAGACGATCCAGAAAGGTGGCCTGGAAGCCGGGCGCGATGGCGACGGAGAGGCCCAGGGCAATTTTTTTATTGCTGCTGGCCATGGCCTCCCAGTGCCCGGCCTCCGGCAAAGGTTTCAATAATAAAATTTCCACGCGGCCGCCGGACGGTTTGTGGGCCAGCAGGCGGGCGGGGAGAACGCGGGTATCGTTCAAGACCAATAAATCCCCAGGGCGCAACCAGTCGGGCAGATGGCGGAAGACCCGATCCTGGATGGCATGGGGCATACTGACCAGCAGGCGTGCCCGGTCGCGGACCTCAACCGGGCGTTGCGCAATGCGTGCCGGGGGCAGGTGGTAGTCAAAATGGCTCAGACGCCAGGCAGAGGAGGGAGGATGCAAGGGCGTGACGCAGGCTAAAACAGGTTGCACCGCTGGGCGGGGCGGCCAGGCGGCGGATGCGGCAGGTTGGGGGTCGGGCGGATGGGCATGTCTGTTTCTCTGGCAGTGGGATAAAGAACCAACCCAGGACTATACGCTCTTTTGCTGCCGGTAGCAAAAAAAGTCTTTACCTGGAGCATGGACCCGGAGGAAATAACAATGGCATTTATGCCTTCCAGGCGGTAGAATGCGAGGCGTAACGGGAGGTTCCAAACCAATCGGTTGGACAATTTTCTGCGGAGGCACACCAATCATGAAGCAACGCCAGTTGATCAGCTTTGATTGGGCCATGAAGCGTCTGTTGCGCAGCAAGGCCAACTTCGAGATTTTGGAAGGTTTTTTGAGTGAATTGCTCCATGACGAGGTGTGCATCCTGGAGGTGCTGGAGAGTGAGGGCAACCAGGAGTCGCCGCGTGACAAATACAACCGGGTGGATCTCAAGGTAAAAAATGGCCAGGGCGAGGTGATCCTCATCGAGATCCAGTACGAACGGGAGGCGGATTATCTACAGCGTCTTCTCTACGGCACGGCCAAGGTGATTACCGAACATCTGGCCGAAGGGGATCCCTACTCTTGTGTGGTGAAAGCGATTTCAGTCAGCATTCTGTATTTCGATTTGGGTCTGGGCACCGATTATATCTATCGGGGCACCACCCATTTTCGGGGTTTGCATACCGACGATGAATTGGGTCTCAGCGAGGGGCAAAAGGCCCTGTTTCGGCGGGATTCGGTGGCGGCACTCTTCCCGGAGTATTATCTGATCAAGGTGAACCGCTTCGATGATGTCGCACGGGACACCCTGGATGAGTGGATCTATTTTCTCAAACATGAGGAAATTC
Organism: Magnetococcales bacterium; assembly: GCA_015233035.1. Lineage (GTDB taxonomy): Bacteria > Pseudomonadota > Magnetococcia > Magnetococcales > Magnetaquicoccaceae > Magnetaquicoccus. The sequence continues at coordinate 16,728 of JADFYM010000047.1, read as the reverse complement.
GTGAAAATTTCACCGCGCGTGGTCTGCGCAAGGCCAGGGAACAGCTCGATATATTGAAACTGCCGGAACCGGAACGGCGGTCCTATGAGCGGTACAAGGATGACCTGCATTATCAGGCCAGCATGGTGGAATCCACCTATGGGATGGGCAGGTTGGAAGGCAGAGAGGAAGGCAGAGAGGAAGGCAGAGAGGAAGGCAGAGAGGAAGGCAGAGAGGAAGGCAGAGAGGAAGGCAGACAGGAGGGCATCCAGATCGGTGCAGCGGGTTTGCTTCTGAAACAGTTGCAGCGTCGTTTTGGGCCGCCGCCGGAGTGGGTCAGCGCAAAAATGGCCATGGCTGACCCCTCCGCTTTGGAGGTGTGGAGTCTGCGGTTGTTGGACGCCCCGACGCTGGATGCGGTGTTCACCGACAGGGTGTGATGCCCGTTTTGCGGAATCAAAACGGGCGTCTCATGGGGTGGAATAAACGCTGCAACCCTCTTTCCGGCCCCACTCCTCCCGGAGTTGGATGATCCTGGGGATAATTTCTTCAAACCGGCGCACCAGCTGTGGATCAAAGTGGCTGCCCGCGCTACGGTGAATTTCTGCCAGGGCGTCCGGGACGCTCCAGGGTTCCTTGTAAGGACGTTTCATGGTCAAGGCGTCAAACCATCCGCCAGGGCGATGATGCGGGCGGATTCCGGAATGGCTGAGCCGGACAAGCCATCGGGATAGCCGGTACCATCCCACTTTTCATGGTGGTAGCGGGCAATCTCGGCGGCCATCATAAAGAGCGGCGTGTCACTCTTGCTGAGAATCTGATAGCCGATCTGGGAATGGGTCCGCATGATGACCCATTCTTCCGCTGTCAGCTTGCGGGGAGCTTTCAGAATGGCATCGGGAATGCCGATCTTGCCGGTATCATGCATGGGGGCCGCCAGTTCCAGCCAGTCCGCCTGGCGGGCGGGCCACCCCGCCGCATCGGCGATGGCGCGGGCATAGGCGGCCATGCGCCAGATGTGCATCCCGGTATCTGTATCGTTGTAATGTCCCGCTTCGCCCAGCATAAAAATGGCTTCCCGCTGGCTGTCTTCCAACTCCTTGGCGCGCACCAGAGAGAGATGGGTCTCGATGCGCCGGAGCAATACCTGGCTGGAAACCGGCTTCAGGACATAATCCACCGCACCCGCGTCAAAGGCTTTGGCCTCGTCTTGCACCGCATTCAAAGCAGTGATAAAAATGACCGGAATGGCCTGGGTGACCGGGTTGGCCTTGAGTCTTTCGCACACCTCATAGCCGTTCATCTCCGGCATCATGACATCCAGGAGAATCAAATCCGGGAGATCTTCCTCAAGCATCTTCAGTGCCTGGGTGCCGCTGGGGGCGATGGCCGATTGATACTGGTCCGCCAGAATGTGACTCAGCAGCAGAAGGTTATTGTACTCATCGTCGACAATCAAAATTTTTTTCATGGACTATTGTCTCCATGTTATGCCTGTTGACGCAAGGTACCCCGATGTTGAGCCAGCCATTGCATACTCAACAGGGTGGGACTGGTGCTGATCTGACCCGTGTTGACCAGGTTCATCGCCTGGGTAAAGGAGAGGGGCAATATTTGTATATCTTCGTTTTCGTCGCACAAGCCACCCCCCGGCCTGGCCTGGCGGGTGCTGTCGATGAGGCCCAGAAACAGGTGCAAACGCTCGTTACTGAAATTGGGACTGGGATAATAGTGCAGTATGGGTTGCAATGCGCTGACCTCCCACCCGATCTCTTCCAGCACCTCGCGTCGTGCATTGGCCACAATATCCGCACTGGTGCAATGGCCCGCCACAATTTCCACACACCAGCCCGCTTCTCCCGCCAGGTAGGCTCCGATCCGAAACTGGCGGATCAGGATGACCGTGTCGGTTTGGGGATCATACGGCAGAATGGCCACCGAGTCATGCTCGCGCGTGACGGTTTCCAGGGCTATTGCCGGGCTCATTTGGCCGTCAAACCGTTCATGGCGCAAACGAATTTGTTCCAGTTGCACAAAGCCCTGATACAGTTTGGTCCGTTCCAGAATCTCTACTTTCATGGGGGCGGGGTTCCTACCCACAAGCCGCCACTGCCGCCTTGAAGTCCAGCCGACCATCATACAAGGCCTTGCCGGTAATAATGCCGGAGATCCTGCCCCCATTGGCGTAGGGGCCGGGGTTTTGCACCACCTGTTGAATATCCGCCAACGCCGAAACCCCCCCCGACAGAATGATCGGAATGGTGACCGCCTCGGCCAGGGCGCGGGTGGCTTCCAGGTTGGGCCCGCGCAACGCCCCATCGCGGGCAATGTCGGTGAAGATGATCTCGGTCACCCCGACCGCTTCAAAGCGTTGCGCCAATTCCACCGCCCGCATATCGGTCAGTTCCGCCCAACCTTGCACCGCCACCCAGCCATCGCGGGCATCGATGCCCACCAGAATATGGCCCGGATAGAGCCGACAGGCCTGCCGCACCAGTTCCGGCTCACGACAGGCCACCGTGCCCAGAATGACCTTCTGCATCCCCATGGCCAGACAGGCTTCTATGGTTGCCAGCGTGCGAATGCCACCGCCCAGTTGGACCGGAATGGTGGTGGCCGCCACAATGGCGGCAATGGCCTCCGCATTGACCGGTTGACCGGCAAAGGCTCCATTCAAGTCCACCACATGCAGTCGCTGGGCACCCAACGTCTGCCAATGCAACGCCATGGCCCCTGGATCGTCGGAATAGACGGTGTGTTGGGTCATGTCGCCCTGAAACAATCGGACGCATTGGCCCTCCTTCAGGTCGATGGCGGGAATGATCATCATGGTTTAGGGTCTCCACTCGACAAAATGGTGCAGCAGGCGCAAACCGTGCCGTTGGCTTTTTTCCGGGTGAAACTGGGTGGCAAACAGATTGTCGCGGGCCACTGCTGCCGTGAAGGGTATCCCATACTGACTGCGTCCGACCACCAGGGTTTCGTCCTCGGGACAGGCGTGAAAAGAATGGACAAAATAAAAATGGGCTCCGTCGGGAATGTCGCGCCACAGGGGGTGCGGCTGCACCTGCTGCACCCGATTCCAGCCCATGTGTGGCACTTTGAGGTGACGCCCGGCATCCTCTGGATCGACCATCTCCTTGGCAAAACCCACCACACGACCAGGGATGATGTCCAGCCCTGGATGAATGCCGAATTCATGGCCTTCCGTCAACAACAATTGCATCCCGACACAAATGCCCAGGAAAGGCCTGCCCGCCTGGATGTGCGCCAACAGGGGCTCCAGGAGTTGGCTGGCCATCAGGTTGCGATAACAATCGGCAAAGGCCCCCACCCCAGGCAACACCAGGTGGCTGGCCTGTCGCAGTTCCTGTGCGTCATGGCTGACGCGGACCTGGCCGCCCACCGATTCCAGGGCTTTGGCGACCGAGCGCAGATTGCCGGAACCATAATCAATGACAATTATCATGTGGTTTCCAAAAAAGAGATCGGTTGTTGGCCTTGATCGTTGGTGGTGGCCCTGGCACACAACGCTCCCTCTACCCGTCGGACAGGGTGCCTTTGGTGCTGGGGACCATCCCTTCCTGACGCGGATCCGGGGTGCAGGCCTGCCGCAACGCCCGGGCCAAGGCCTTGAAGCAGGATTCTATCTTATGGTGATCATTGTTGCCATAGATGTTTTCCACATGCAGCGTGAGGCCACCATGATTGGCAAAGGCGGCAAACCATTCGTGAAACAATGCGCTGTCAAACTGGCCGATTTTGCTCCCGGCAAACGCCACACGCCACACCAGATGGGCCCGATTGGAGAGATCCACCACCACGCGGGAGAGAGATTCATCCAGCGGTATCGTGGCCGAACCAAACCGGTGCAGGCCCATTTTGTCGCCCAGGGCCTGGCGAAAGGCCTGCCCCAGGACGATACCCACATCTTCCACCGTGTGGTGATCATCCACGTGGGTGTCGCCAGAGGCTTGAACCTTTAAATCAAACAGACCATGGCGGGCCAATTGTTCCAGCATATGGTCCAGAAAGCCGCAACCGGTGTGAATGTCGGCGCGTCCTGTTCCGTCCAGATTGACGGTGACCCGCACCTCGGTCTCTTTGGTTTTGCGTTCCAGATGGGCGATTCTGCTCATGGTGGGGACTCCAGGCGTACCGCAATGCTGTATTGATGCGCGGTCAACCCCTCGCGATTGGCCAGGCGGGCCGCGATGGGACCGAGTTGATGCAGTGCTGCGCGGCCACGGGCTGCGTCACTGCTGCCCAACAGGCTGGACCGCTTGATAAAATCATACACGCCCAGCGGACTGGAAAAACGGGCCGTGCCGCCGGTGGGCAAAACATGGTTGGGACCGGCCACATAATCGCCGATGGCTTCCGGCGTATAGCGGCCCAGAAAAATGGCCCCGGCATGGCGGATGAACGGCAAGGCCGCCTCGGGATCGGTCAGACTCAGTTCCAGATGTTCCGGTGCCACCTGGGAGGCCAATTGATACGCCTCTGCCAGATCCCGGACCACAATAATGGCTCCCCGGTTGGCCAGGGCGGTGCGACAAATGGCGTGGCGGGTGATCGTCTCGGGTGTTGCCAACAGTCGTTCCAGGCAGACGGCCACCGCATCGGCCAACGGGGGCGAATCGGTGATCAGGATGGCCTGGGCCAGTTCGTCATGTTCCGCCTGGGAGAGCAGATCGGCGGCCAGCCATGCGGGGTTGCTCTCCCGGTCGGCAATGATCAAAATTTCCGAAGGTCCGGCAATCATGTCGATGCCGACCTGACCAAACACCTGCCGTTTGGCGGTGGCCACCCAGATATTGCCCGGCCCGACAATTTTGTCCACCTGGGGAATCACCGTGTCCCCATACGCCAGGGCAGCAATCGCCTGGGCACCGCCGACGCGATAGATCTGATCGACCCCGGCAACCCGGGCGGCGGCCAGCACCAACGGGTTGAGCAGGCCATCGGGGGTGGGCACCACCATGATCAACTCGGCCACACCCGCCACCTTGGCGGGGATGGCATTCATGAGGACCGAGGAGGGATAACTGGCCCGGCCGCCGGGCACATACAGACCGACCCGTTCGAGGGGATCCCACCGTTGGCCCAGCAGCAGACCACTGGCATCCTGATAGCGGTCGATGCCCATTTTGGGCATTTGCCAGGTATGATAGGCGCGGATCCGTTCCGCCGCAGCCTCCACCGCCCGCATATCCTCCTCCGGCACCTGGCGACAGGCAGCGTCTATCTCGGCTGCCGAGAAGGCCAATTGATCCGGGGTCAGGGCGATACGGTCATGGCGTTGGGTCAGGCGGATCAGGGCCGCCGTGCCTTGGCGGCGCACCTGGCGGATAATCCGGGCAACCTGCCGCTCCAGACCGGTGACCAGGCCCGTTTCCGGTCGCAGCAGGCGGCGCAATTGTTTGGGAAATTTTTTGTGTGTGCTGTCCAGTCGGCGGATGACCGGCGGGGTTGGCGTGCGCTCCATCATGGCGATCTAGCCGCTTATTCTCTGTATGTCGGCACCCAGGGCGAGCAATTTTTCCTCGATCCGCTCGTAGCCGCGATCAATGTGATAGATGCGCGAGATGACCGTTTCGCCCTCGGCGGCCAGGCCAGCGAGCACCAGCGAGGCCGAGGCACGCAGATCGGTGGCCATCACCGGCGCGCCCCGCAGTTTGCTCATGCCGCGCACATGGGCCACATTGCCGACCACCTGAATATCCGCGCCCAACCGTTGCAACTCCGAGACATGCATGAAACGATTCTCGAAAATGGTCTCGGCCACGCTGCTGGATCCCTCGGCAATGCTGTTCAACACCAGCATTTGGGCCTGAATATCGGTGGGGAAGCCGGGGTAGGGCGATGTTTCCAGGTTGACGCCGCGCAGTTGGTGGGCACAGCGCACCCGCAGACTCTCGCGGCCAATATCCTCTTCCACCTCAACGCCCGCCTCGAGCAGTTTCTGGATGGGAAAAGCCAAAAATTCCGCGCTGGTGCCGGTCAGGACAATATCGCCATAGGTGACCGCCGCCGCGACCATGAAGGTGGCGGTTTCAATACGATCCGGCATGATGCGGTGGCGGGCTCCGTGCAGGGTGTCCACGCCGTCCACAATGATCGTGGAGGTGCCTGCGCCCTGGATGCGGGCACCCATTTTGGTGAGAAAATTGGCCAGATCCACCACTTCCGGTTCTTTGGCGGCATTTTCCAGGAGGGTGCGTCCCTTGGCCAGGGTGGCGGCCATCAGCAAATTTTCGGTGCCGGTGACGGTGACGGGGTCCATGACGATGCGTGCCCCGTGCAACCGCTTGGCGTGGGCGTGGATATAGCCTTCGCTGATGGAAATTTCCGCGCCCATGGCGCGCAGGCCATCAATATGCAGATTGACCGGTCGGGAACCGATGGCGCATCCACCGGGCAGGGAGACATCCGCCTGGCCGTAGCGTGCCAAAAGCGGCCCCATCACCAGAATGGAGGCGCGCATGGTGCACACCAGGTCATAGGGGGCGAGAAAGTTGTTGATCCGGTGGTTGTCAATTTCCACCCCCAACCGTTCATCCACGGTAATGGCCGAGCCGTGCTGGCCCAGCAATTCCAACATGGTGGTGACATCCAACAGATGGGGAATGTTGGACAAATGCACCGATTGATCGGTCAACAGGGTGGCGGCCAGCGCAGGTAGCGTGGCATTCTTGGCACCGCTGATCGGTATTGTGCCGCTGAGAGGGCCGCAGCCTCGAACAATAATTTTATCCATAGTGGGCCGAGGTATACAGCAAAGCGGTCATTAAAGCAAGCCGCTTCACTTTCCTGTAGAGAGAAAGGTCTTTCTTCGAGTAGACTGGTCACTGGATCAAGGGGGTCCGGGGGGGATTATCCCCCCCGGTGGGGTCCAGGGGCAAAGCCCCTGGTGGGGTCCGGGGCGAAGCCCCGAACGGGGCAAAGTGAACGCAAACCGTGTGTAACAGCGGAGGAAGCAGGTCCATGAAAGTCAATGCAGGGCTGGACAGACTGGTTTATTCTACCGAACATGGCAAGATGTGTCCTGGGTGTCGCCAGCCCGTTGCCGAGTGTGTTTGCCATCGTCGTGCCTCTCCCGTGTCCCAGGGGGTGGTGCGGGTTCTCCGGGAGACCAAAGGTCGCCAGGGGAAAGAGGTGACGGTCATCCGGGGGGTGGCCCTGGATCCGGTGTCGCTGGCGCAACTGGGCCGACAGCTCAAAACGACGTGTGGATCCGGGGGCACCGTCAAAGAGGGGGTGATTGAAATCCAGGGCGATCATGTCGAACAGGTGCTCGAACAATTGCGCCAACAAGGTTGGGTTGCCAAGCGGGGTGGCGGATAAACACGCCACCCCGCTGGCCTGACACCCTCGGTTCAGATCAAACCGAGCCCACCTCGGGATGTGTAGTTTTTCAAACGTCATTCCCGCGCAGGCGGGAATCCAGAGTGGTACCTGCGAAACCTGGATCCCCGCTTTCGCGGGGATGACGAAAACGACGCATTCCGCAACATGTGCGGTTTAAATGGGGCAGACCAACTCGCCCAGCTTTTGCGTCAGTTTTAAATTTTCCCGATAATCCACCGGGCAATCGATGATGACCACGGTCTGATCGGCGATGGCCTGGCGCAGAGTGGGCACCAGGTCTTCGGTTCGTTCCACCCGGTACCCCTTCGCGCCGAAACTTTGGGCATACTGGACAAAGTCCGGGTTGCCAAACCGGATATGGCTTTCCCGGCCAAATTGTTTCAACTGTTTCCATTGGATGAGGCCGTAGGCGGCATCATTCCAGACCAGGACAATGATGGGCGTACCGATGCGCATGGCGGTTTCGATCTCCTGGGAGTTCATCAGGAAACCGGCATCGCCGGTCACCGCCACGACGGTGCGGTTGGGATGGACCATCTTGGCAGCGATGGCTCCCGGCAGGGCAATGCCCATGGCGGCAAAGCCATTGGAAATAATGCAGGTGTTGGGTTGTTCGGCCTGGTACATGCGGGCAATCCACATTTTATGGGCCCCCACGTCGGAGACGACAATATCCTCTGGTGCCAACACCTGACGCAGATCCCAGAGAATTTTTTGCGGTTTGATGGGGTATTCCGTATCTTCGGCAAAGACATGCAGTTCCTGGACGATGGTCTCCCGCAGGGTATGCCCGATCCGTTTTTTGTGAAAGCGGCTTTCGGCGGCGATGCCCTTGAGGGATTGTTCGATATCGCCCACCACGCCCACTTCCAGCATATAGTGTTCGTCCACCTCGGCGGGGGAGGCATCGATGTGGATAATTTTGCGATTTTTGTCGGGATGCCAGAGGTGGGGATGGTATTCGACAATGTCAAACCCCACGCAGATGATGACATCGGCCCGGTCGAAGCCGCAGGAGACATAGTCATGGGCCTGCAAGCCGACGGCACCCAGGGAGAGTTCGTGGGAAAACGGAATGGCTCCCTTGGCCATAAAGGTGGTGGCGACCGGAATATTCAATTTTTCGGCAAAGGCCACCAGCATATCGCAGGCCTTGGCCCGGATGACGCCATTGCCCGCCATGACGATGGGAAAGCGGGCGTCGGCAATCACCTGGGCCGCCTGGCGAATTTTGTCGAGGGGCGGATAGGGCATGCTGGAGTGTTGCACCTTGAGCGGCGACTTGTCGGTCTCCATTTCGGCAATATTTTCGGGAAAGTCGATAAAGCTGCAACCGGGTTTTTCGGTCTGGGCCAGTTTGAAGGCCTTGCGGACAATTTCCGGAATATTGCCCGGATCCAGGATCTGGACACTGTATTTGGAGATGGGGCGGAAGAGGTTGACCAGGTCGAGGGCCTGATGGCTCTCCTTGTGCAGGCGGGTGGTGGCGGCCTGACCGGCGATGGCCACGACGGGTGCCCGGTCCATATTGGCATCGGCCACGCCGGTAACCAGGTTGGTGGCCCCCGGTCCCAGGGTTGCCAGGCAGACCCCGGCCTCGCCGGTCAATCGCCCGTAGACATCGGCCATGAAGGCGGCCCCCTGTTCGTGGCGGACGGTGATGAACTGGACGGGGCTGTCCAGCAAAGCATCCATGACATCGAGATTTTCTTCGCCCGGAATGCCAAAAATATATTGAATGCCTTCCTGTTCCAGACATTTTACAAAAAGTTCGGCTGCTTTCATTGTGTATTCCTCAGTGGTGTTCTGATTAGGTTTGTTTGGGTTCCCGTTCCCCTCCCAATGGACAGGGTAGCGGATGGCGGCCTGAAAGTAAAAAGGAAAGTGCGTGGGGTGGTGGAAATGATGGCTTTCTGGTTGGAGACGGGTTACAATCCGGGCAGTGGATGAATACAGAGAGGAGTGTTTAATGGGTACGACTTACACGACCGCCGCACTGCGCAGCCTGACGGCTGACCGTTCCCCCTATGAGGCGGATTTTTTGGTGGATACGGGATCCATCGACTGCCTGGTGTCGGCTTCCCGGTTGCGACAGGCGGGGGTCAAGGAGGAGGGCAGGGCAACCTATGAACTGGCCAATGGGTCTGTGGTGGAGTACGCCTATGGCTTTGCCAGAATTGTCTTCATGGGGATGGAGACGGTGACACAGGTGATTTTTGGACCGGAAGGCTGTGAACCCATCCTGGGCGTGGTGGCGTTGGAAAATACCGGGATCGGCGTCGACCCGGCCACGCGGACTTTGAAACGGTTGTCGGTCAAGCCGTTAAAGTAGGGGTTTTTGCTCCGCAAGTTCGATAATTCGTTCCGTGAGTTCGTCCATTGATGTGGAAGGGTTGCCGTGTGGGTCGCCTTCCCTTTCCCGGTTGGCGCGCCCTTTCTTTGCCCGATTGCAAGCCGTCTGGTAGTGTTTTTTCATCTGTTCATAGTCGAATACTTTGCCCTTGTCTGGATCGTAGTTGGGCATTTTCTCCCGAAGAGCCTTGGCCGCTGCATCGTGATGGATGGGAGCGTTTTGGTCTTTGTCAAAATGGTACAAGGCCCACAGTTCAACACAGGGGTTGGAAAAGGCCACTCTGATTTGGTTGTCCCTGGCTTTCTGCCTGGCTTCGTTGACATAGGGATGTTCGTCTCTGTCGAATACGGCCCAGATTTCATGGGGAACGCCCCTGCGTCGCTCATTGACCAACCGGTTTTTTTCCTGAATGGCCCGATCCACCACCGTCATGGGTGTACCAGGGCCGGGAATACATTCGAGATGATCGACAGAAAAGCCCTGTTCTTGGGCAAATTTTCGGATATATTCCGGTTCTGTGCTTTGCCCCTCGCACACCACTATCAGCCTGAAGCGTGGAGGCTCACGGTTCCGTTCTTTGCGTCCAGGTACCTGTGGGGATCGCAGCCGTCTCATGATGCACGGCGTCTTGTTGATTGTGTGCTCTCACCAACAGATGGGGAAGAAATGGTTGATGTACGTCCGAAAAGTCGTTCCAAAGATCCCAAATAGGGAATTGCCCCGTATCGTCCCTGCAGATAGTCTCTTTCAAAATTTTCTCCTCCCCGAATATGGTAATCAGCCAGGGGATACAGTTCGGTGGCTCCTTCCGAGTCCTTTTCCGTAAACCAGATCTGATCCCTGCGCAACAATCCTTCATTCAAGAGATGGGTGTTGTGTGTGGTGCAGACGAGTTGAGCTCCGTTCGGATTAGCTTCCTGACTGCCAAACAGGGCAACGATCCTGCTGGCCAGCAGAGGGTGCATATTGGCAGACAACTCATCTATCCACAAAACGCCTCCCCGATCCAGGGCATCAAAGACCGGTCCCTGAATCTCCAGCAGGGAGCGCGTACCGAGACTCTCATTCTGTAAATCCAAAAAAAATGTTTGTCCAGATTTACCCCGATGGCCCAGTTTGAGTATTTCTATGAAGAACCCTCCTGTGAAAATATCTTCCACCTTGATATCAATGACGCCCGTATCTCCCTCGGCCAAAAGGTTGACAATGCGTTGCCTCCTCTCGTCATTTTCTATATCTCCCCTGGGTAAGGGTTGCAAAGCATTGGATGGGACAGTAGAGAACAGGTGACGCTGGCTATCACGGAAGTAGTTGCGTATCGGAGAGAGTTGCTCGTGCTGGTTTGTGGCGGCTGTAGAGAGAAACAGGCTGTTGGGTGCTGTAAATTCCGATAAAACCTGTTTTCTCCCCTTCAGATGGGGTCCGAAAAAATATTCAGAATTTTCTTCATGATTACGGTGGAACCATACTTGGCGACGATGCTCTGGATAGACGTACAGCCACTCTTCCATTACCCGTTCATTATTTATTATGAAACCATAGTGATGACGTTTCCCCCGGATAATGATGTCGCAATCAAAACGACTGGGGCTGTTGGTCATCTCTGGATCCAAAAGAAACGGTCTTTGTCCTGTTGTTTTTCGGTTGCTTGATGTTGTGTTTGACGCCAGGATGGTATGACAAAAGAAAGACCACGCCTGTAGTATATTGCTCTTGCCAGATGCGTTGGCTCCGTAGATGACGCCAATAGGCAAAACAGGTTTGTCCACCCCTTGCAGCAGGTAAGAGCCAGGATCCTTCAGGCTGGAGGCCATCATGGAAAATTCTTGATAGGCCTTGATGGAAAGGTGGTTGGCCACGCCAAAACGCATCAGCATGTCAAAGTCTCCCGGAGCAATCTGGATTCTAAAATGGCATGAATGCCATTTTAGAGCGCGTATCTGTGAATTTTTCGCAGAATAGCCCTCCAGAATGCCATACGCAAGGCTTCAACAGCAAACGACGGTCAGTCGCGCACGATCTGAAACCCCACCCCATCCACCGGTGGACACTCCGTCACCACCACCCGTTCGACCCGTGCCCCCGGTGGACCGTGTTGGCACCAGGCGAGGAGGGCGGCCACGGCCGGGGTCGGACCATGCACTTCGGCCTCCACCGAACCATCCGCCCGGTTTTTGACCCACCCGGCCAGCCCCAACCGCTCCGCCTCCTGCTGGGTGGAGGCGCGATAGTAGACCCCCTGCACCCGGCCAAAAATCTGTAGCCGCTGGTGCCGCAACGTGTCCTCTTCGGTTGGAATCATGGTGTCTCTCCAGGGGCGCGCAGTTGCATGTCGCATTCGGCGGCCACGGGCAGCAGACCGGATCGGCGCACGACGAGGGGATTGATCTGAATACGCACAATTTCAGGAAAATCCATCGCCAATTGACTGATCCTCTGCAACACCTCCGCCACCACCCGCAATTCGTTTTCACTCATCTCATCGGTCGCCTCATTCATTTGCCGCTGTCGGCAACTGGTGCGCAACATGGTGACCGCTTCGTCACCGGTCACCGGAGCCAGTTGGCACAGAGAGTCTTCCAGGGCCAGCGAATCGGCATTGCCCACATGCAGCAGAGGGCCAAATTGCTGGTCGCGCTTCATGCCGATCAGCAAGGGGCGGCCATGGGCCAGGGTCTTTTCCACAAAAATGCCTTCCACCCGGCCCTGCGGCACCCGGTTGGCAAAACGCAGGGTGAGCAGATCAAAACCATCGCGTACCGCCTGGGCCCCCGTGACACCGACATGGCGGGTGTTCATGTCATGGACCATGTGCAACTCGGGCGAGATCAAATGCAGGGTGACCGGATAACCCACCCGTTCGGCCATCGCCAACGCCTCATCCAGGGTGCCAACCTCTTCCCCCTCGGGAATGACGATGCCATAAGCCTGCAAAATCTGTTTGGATTCCAGATCCGTCAGATGCTGAATATCCAACGTGGCACACCGTTGCAGCAGTCGCCGTACCCGACTGGGATTGACGGTAAACTGGGTGACAATCCGCGGGGCACGCCGTCGCCAGCGGCTGTACTGATCCAGGATGGCCATGGCGGTCGCCGCCCGTTCCGGCGTGGGATAGCTGGCCAGCCCCACCTGGTCCAGTTGCATGACGCCATCCCGCATCTGCGCTCCCCCCATCATCACCGTCAGCAACGGTTTGTGATTGGTGTCCGTCACCGGAAAAGATTGGATAATCTCTGTGGGACGGGTGAGCGATTGGGGGGTGACCACCACCACCATGGCATCGATCCGGTCGTCTTGCATCGCCGCTTCCACCGTCGAACGAAAATGGTGGGGTTGGGCAATGCCGCTCAAATCCAGGGGGCCTTGCAGGGAACTGCAACGGGGAAGCAGAGGCAGCAGAGGCTCGGCGAGCGCAGGGGAGAGGCCGGAGGCATTCAACCCATGACGATCCAGCATGTCGGAGGTCAACATGCCGGGACCCGTGCCGTTGGTGATGACGGCCACCCGGTTGTTGGCGGGCAGCGCAGAGAGGGTCAAGGCCATCAGCGCATCCAGCCATTCCTGGAAATGGGTCGTCTGAATGAGTCCCGTGCGGTCACAGGCCGCCGTAAAGACAGCGGGGGAGTGAATCAAATAGCCCGAACGGTGCATGGGGGTCCGTTTGTACCATTCGCTGCTGCCCCCCAACAAGACGACCACCGGTTTGCTGCGGGAAGCCTCCGTGGCGGCTTTGAGAAAACCACCCCCGTCGGTGAGCCACTCCAGATAACAGGCAATGACCCGGGTGTGGGGATCGCGGGCCAGATAGGACATGAACTGGGCGTCGGTAATCCCCGCCTGGTTGCCCAGGCTGACCATCTTGGAGATACCCAGATTGCGGGATGCCATCCAGTCCAGGGCCGCCGCGCAGACCGCCCCGGATTGGGAGAGAAGAGAAATGCCCCCCGCTGGCGGGTTGGCCGGGATCAAGGAAACATTCAGTCCGTGTTGACGATGAATAAACCCCAGAGAATTCGGTCCCAACAGCAATACCTCCCGCTCCTGGCACAGCTTGACCAGGGCAGCCTCCCGTTGGGCCCCTTCTTCATCGGTTTCGCGAAAGCCGTCGGTCAATACCGCGAGGACGGTACAGCCCCGGCTGATGGCCTTTCTGGCTTGTTCCAACACCAATGCCGTGGGGACCGCCAACACCACCAGTTCCACTCCGCGTGGACAGGCGGCCAGATTGGGCAAAACCGTCTGGCCCAGAATGGTGCCGCCCTCGGGATGGACGACGTACAACGTACCGGCAAAACCACTGGCAATGGCGTTGGCAAGCAGTGTGTGACCCAACTTTTCCGGGTGACGGGATGCCCCCACAATGGCCATGGAACGGGGAGAGAAGAGAGGGTCGAGGTTCACACCAATAACTCCTTTTCAAGCAATGGAATGGGTTCGACAGTATCAATAAGACTGGTGCAAGGCAAGTCCTGCTTGGGGCAACATTGTCCCTGGGAATAAAGAATCGGGGCTTTCCCCCACACCCCACCAGGGGGATGATCCCCCTGGACCCGCACTCTTTTCGAGTATCAGAAACGTTACTGAAACATTACTAAAACAATATTTTACTTGATCAATCCTACCCGGACGGCATATTGGGACAGTTCGCCGATGGTGTGCAGTTCGAGTTTTTCTTTCAACCGGGTTTTGTGGGTATCCACCGTGCGCGGGGTGATGTGCAGAAGACGGGCAATCTCCTTGTTGGTATGACCCATGGCAATCAGGGCCAACACCTCATTTTCCCTTGGGGAAAGCGTTTTCCGTGGGCTGAAACAGAGCATTTCTTGCAATTTTTTGGTGACTTGCCCGCTCATGAACCGGCCTCCCCCCCACACGGTCCGAATGGCATGATGCAACTCTTCAAAGCTGTTTTCTTTCAATATATAACCGGTCACACCGGCCTCATTGGCTTGCAGGGCCAGGGTGGGGTCGTCATAACTGGTCAAAATCACCACCCGTATCGGCAAACCGCTCTTCTTCAACTGGGAGGCCACTTCCAGGCCATTCAAACCCGGCATCGAAATATCCAGGATGGCCACATCCGGGAGATGTTGTTGCATCAACCGCCAGGCTTCATCCCCATCCTGGGCTTCGGCCACCAGTTCCAAGGTGGCGTCTGTCTTCAACAAACTGGCCAGACCTTCCCGGAAGATGGCATGATCATCGGCCAATAAAATTTTAATCATTCAGGGCAATCCGAACGACGAGGGTAGTGCCCTTGTGTGGTGCGCTGAAAAAATGGACGGTGCCATGGATGCGCGCGGCCCGTTCTTCAATCAGGGCCAGGCCGATCCCTTTGCGCTCTTTTTGCGCGGTTTCCCAGGCAAAACCCTGCCCATTGTCCGCAATATGCAGGCACAGGATGGCATCGCTGGTTTTTCTCAACAGGACTTCGATTTGGGTGCATTGGGCATGTTTGATGGCATTGGTGACCGCTTCCTGGATGATAAAATAGGCATTTCTCTTGATCTTGTTGTCCAGGGTGCCCAACTCTTCCTCGGCGGTCACGTGTACCACAATGGCGGATTGGGTGGCCAGTTTTTCGCACTTCCAGCGTACCACTTCGGCCAGGGTCATTTGTTCCAGAAAGGAGGGGTGCAGATCGGTGGAAAGATCGCGCAACTGTTCAATGGCGTTGGTCATGCCTTGGCACGTGCTCTCCATCATTTCCAGCGGAACGGGTTGACCACGCCGCATCCCTTCCAGGACAGATTTGGTGCGCAACAGCATCACCTGCAATAACTGGATGGCTCCATCATGTATGGTACTGGCCAACCGTTGTCGCTCCCGGATTTCCACCTCCTCCTGGATATGAGACAACGCTTGTTGCAACATGCGTTTTTCAGTGATGTCCTGTATCATGGCAAAGAGAAAGGTGGGCGTCTCTTCCGCGTCGCGCATGACGGAGATAAATGTTTTGCCCCATACGATATGGCCATCCTTGTGCAGAAAACGCCTCTCTATCGTCTTGGACATCACTTTTCTGGTGCGCAGGTCGGTCAGTCGTTGTGCGGTGGCCTCCTGATCGTCGGGATGGGTCAAGTCCAGGATGTGCATCCCATGCAGTTCGGTTTTGCCATAACCCAAAAATGTGCGCAAGGCGGCGTTGCTCTCGAACAGATAGCCGTCCAGGGTTACAATGACGATGCCGAGACAGGAAAACCGGAATACATTCTTGAACCGTTCCTTGTAGTGAAAGAGTTCCTGTTCCACCTGTCGTGTGTCTGTGACATCCTGAATGGTTCCCTCCATGCGGAGGGGTTGTCCGACGGCGTCGCGGATGATCTCGCCTTGTTCCACCACAATGCGGATGGAGCCATCGGGACGGGTGACCCAATGTTCGGACCGATAGTCGTGCTGCGTATCGGACAGTGCCTGCTGCATGGACTGGATCACCTGGGGTCGATGCTGCGGATGGATGTGATCCAGAAATCCGCCATAAGTGGCGGGGGTTTGCTGTGGTGCCAGGCCAAAAATACGGTAAACCTCGTCCGACCATGTCATGGTGTTGTCGCGCATGGCCCACGCCCAATTGCCCAGGTGGGTCATGGATTGGGTTTTGGCCAGGAGAGATGCACTGCTGGTCAGTGCATCTCTCGCCTGGCGGCGGTCGGTCGGGTGAACCAACGGGTTGACCTCTGGCGGGGAGAGTCTCGGTGCCTTCATGGGACGATTCCTCAAAACCGGGTTGTGCCGAATGGTATGGATCAACATGTATCAATCCTCCCTGTTCTGGTCAAGCAAAAACGCCTCTGGGCAATTGGATTTGCACGTTCTGGTCACGCGATGGGGCGGTTTGGGTGTCTGGTCATGGCGGGTCCAGGGGGATTATCCCCCTGGTGGGGCCCTGCGCTATGCACACATCTCTATGCTGACAAAAAATCCGAAGCATATTGTGCAGTTATAGGGGTCCAGGGGGATTATCCCCCTGGTGGGGTCCAGGGGCGAAGCCCCTGGTGGGGTCCGGGGCGAAGCCCCGTGAG
>JADFYM010000046.1 GCA_015233035.1 Magnetococcales bacterium | reverse complement strand
CCCACCAGGGGGATAATCCCCCTGGACCCCTGTAACAGTACAATATGCTTCGATGTTTGTTGATCAGCATCATGATTCAACGCCGGAACGGCGATTGTCGGCATGATGCCGGTAGACCAATAGCGCATGATCCCGAAAATTGGCCAAAAATTGCGCATGGGGGTTGAAAGAGCGAAAAAAAGGCAGGGCGGACTGAAAGGCAGCGATCGCCTCTTCCATCGACATGCCGGTTTGGGTGCGATAACCGATCCGTTTGCCCAGGGCCGTCTCGCGTATGGTCCAGGTGGCGGTGATGCCAAACTGTTGGGGCGCGTGGGCAATGGGCGAGCCCTCTTCCAGCGCGAAAAGACCACGGTGGATGGCCGCAATGGCAGTCTGATGCTGCTTGAGAAAGGCAACCGTTTCGGCAAATTCCGCCTGGGTCTCTGTGGGAAAGCCGCAGATGATATAGACATGGTTGGCGATGCCCACGGCGTGGGCATCGTGGAGCACCTGGGCGATCTCTTCTGTCCGGGTACCCTTGTCCATCCGATCCAACACCCGCTGACAACCGCTTTCCACCCCCCACAAAATATAGCGGCAACCCGAGGCGGCCATTTTTTGCAACACCTGGGGGGTAAATGCTTTTTGCGGTTTGGCCAGGGCATAATAGGCGATATTGAGTCCGGCGGCGTCGATGGCGGCGGCCAGACGGGCAAAATGACCGGGCGGGATCATCTCGTCGACCAGGGCAAAATGGGTAATGCCTTGGGCAACCAGGCGGCGCAGCAGGTCGATCACGACCGGGAGAGTATGCAGTCGGTAGCTCTCGCCTGCCGATAAATAATGGACGCAAAAGGTGCAACGACGCCAGTAACAACCGCGTGACAGCAGGAGGGGTACCACAGGGGTCGGGGCATAATAGTCATGCAGGGGCAAACCGCTGAAATCCGGGGTGCCGAAGGTGTCAATCTCCTTGCGGAAATGCGGGGGCGTCTGTTCCAACCGTCCCTGGCGGAGCAAAACGGTACCGGCAACGCCGCTGGGGTTGCCGTCCTGTTCGAGAATATGCTGCAATGCCTCTTCACCATCGCCCACGACAATGCCGTCGGTTGCTTCGGGATACCATTTCAGGAAAGAGGCGGCACCGGTGGTAAAACAACTGCCCCCGTTGAACACCCGCAGGCCGATGGTGTGGCGCAGATAACGGCCGAGGGCGGCTCCGATGGCCAGTTGCTGGGAAAAGATCATCGAAATGCCCACGCAGGTGGGGCGTTCTGCCACAATACGGGCCGCGCAGGCCTGGAGGAGGGGCATGGGCGCGCCGCCTTGATACCAGAGGGTGGCATCCTGTCCCAAATGATGGCTGAATGTTTCTGTGAATTGTAAAAACAGTCTGGCGTGTTGGTCATAGTGGGCCAGATGCTGATAAAAATTGGTGGGGGATCCCGCCTTGAAAAAACGGGCCGCCGCCAGCACAGCCGGGGTATCGCCGCCGATTTGTTGCAAAAAACGGGGGCCAAGCCCGATGGCACCGGTTTGCAGTCCATCGAAGAGCCGGTCGAAGCAGAACAGATTGAGATCGAGCAGAGTGATTTCCCAATCGGGCAAGGCATGGGTGAGATAGCCTTTCAACAGGGCGATCCCAAGCGGCGGTGAGGTGGGCATCACCATGGGCGGAAAAACCAGGACCAGTTTTTTGGGTGGGGTGCGTTGGTGCGGGCGTGGGTTGGCAGGGGGTATCATTATTCGTCCTGGGAGAGAACCAGGCGGTATCCCACCCCGGATTCGGTCAGGATATGTTGGGGGACATTGGGATCATGTTCCAGCTTGCGCCGCAGGTTGGACATATAGACCCGCAGATAATGGGTGTTGTCCGATTGATTGGGCCCCCAGACATCACGCAGCAGGGTGCGATGGGTCAGGACGCGCCCGACATTGGCCACCAACTGCGCCAGCAGACGATATTCGATAGCCGTCAGATGCACATTTTTGCCGTTGCGGGTGACCGCCCGTTGGGCCAAACTGACCTCCACCTCCCCGAAGCGGACGGTGGGGGCCTCGTCGGCATGGGTGCGGACCAGACGGCGCAACAGGGCGCGCACCCGGGCCAACAACTCCGGCACCCCGAAGGGTTTGGTCAGATAATCGTCTGCGCCCTGATCCAGGGCCTTGACCTTGTCGGCCTCGTTGGAGCGGGCCGAGAGGATCAGAATGGGCAGGTTGGACCAGACCCGCATATCCCGGATCAGATCCAGGCCATCCATGTCGGGCAATCCCAGGTCCACGATGACCAGATCGGGACGCCGGGTGCCCACCTCGATCAGACCCCGTGCCCCGGTGGCCGACTCCACCACGACATACTGTTCCGCCTCCAGAGCCGCACGGACAAACCGCCGGATTTGCGGTTCATCTTCGATAATGACGATCAGGATCGTCGGTGACTGGTCATCCGTCATCAAAATTCCTCCGGGATGGTGGGTGGGTGGCCCACCGGCAGCATCAGAACGAAGCGTGCGCCTGCCTCTGGCCCATTTTCCGCCCAGACCGACCCGCCGTGGGCCTCCACGATGGAGCGCACGATGGCCAAGCCCAAGCCAAATCCCCCCACTGTCGATTCCATTTTACCTCGGGTAAACTTCTCGAACAACTCTTTTTCCATGCCAGGGGGCAAACCGGGGCCGTTATCCGCGACCACAATCTGCACCGAGTCACCCTCCTGGTGGGCGGAAAGGGTGATCTGGCTGCCGGGCGGGGTATATTTGGCAGCGTTTTCCAGCAAATTGTGAAAGACCCGTCCCATCAGTCCGGTATCCAGTTCGAGCAGGGGCAGGTCGGCGGGCAGTTCGATGCGCACGGTATGCTGGGCGAGGAGGGGGGTGCAACCGCTCATGGAGATGCCCACCACCTCTTCCAGGGTCTGCCACTCCCGGTTCAACACAATATTGCCCATCTGCATCCGGGCCATGTCCAGCAGATTGTTGACCATGGTGGTGGTGCGTGCCACCTCGTCCCGGACGGCACAGGCCAGACTGGCATGGGGTTCGGGTAACGCCGGTATGGCCATGCGCATGGCATCCGTCAGACCGGTGATCACCGTCAGGGGGGTGCGCAAATCGTGGGAGATGGCCGACAACAAGGCGTTGCGCAATCGTTCTGATTCCATGCTGACCTGGGCATCCCGGGCCAGGATGACGCAATGGACGCGCTCCAGGGCAATGGCGATCAGGCTGGCACTGGTGTCCAATAATTGCTTTTGTTCCAGGGGCAGTTCCCAGGTTTGGTCGTCGGGCACCACGGCCAATACCCCACAACGGCGCGTGGGGGCCTTGAGCGGTACATACAGGGCATGGGAGGAGGGGATCATTCCCATCTCCAACCCAATACTCTGCCCCTGGGCAAAGCAGCGTTGGGCAATGCCGACATCAACGGCCTCGAGGCGGGCAGATCCCTCGGCCAGGGTCAACTGTTCCTCCAGGCCGGGTACGAAGACGGTCACCGAGGCATTGAAGCCCTGTTTGATAAAACGCTGGCAAATGGTCACAATCTGTTCCAGATTCAGGGCACTGGAGAGATCGCGGGCCATTTCATAGAGTGCCTGCATCCGTTGTTCCCGTTTGCTCGCCACCGAGGCCTGAAAGCGCAGACCGGCGGTGAGTTGTCCCACGACCAGGGCGACGGTCAGCATGACGGCAAACGTCACCAGATATTGCGCGTCGTGTACGGCATGGGAAAACCGGGGGGGTACGAAAAAAAAATCAAACGATTCGACGGAGAGAAAGGCGGCCAAAGCGGCCGCACCGCGCCCCAAACGGACGGCGGCAAAGACCACCGTCAGCAGAAATATCATAATAATATTGGCCAAGTCGAGATGGTCATGCAAGGGCGCGCTGCCTGCCGTGACCAGGGCGACGACGAGAAACGACCACAGGTAGGGACGCCATGCCAGCCGGGATGGCCAGGCTTTGGGGACAAAACGGGATTGGGTGGTGCCCGGTTCCTCGTCATCGCGGGCGACCTGGAGCAGTTCCAGGTCAGGAGCCAAACGACCCAGTTTTTCGGCAAACCCGTGTTGCCAGGGCAGCCGCCGATAGCGGTCCCGTCCCACCAGCAGGGTGCCCAGGTTGTGTTCGCGGGCATAAGCGATGGCGACTTCCACGGCTCCTTGTCCCGTCAAAGTGGCCGTTTTGGCTCCCATCTCCTGGGCCATGTGCAGGATGCCGAGAATGCGGGCCCGGGCCGATTCCGGCAGGGCGAGCATGGAGGGGGTTTCAATGACGATGGCATGCCAGGGCGCGCCGGTCTGGTTGGCGCGGCGGGCGGCGCGGCGGACCAGTTTTTCGCTGTCCGGTCCCGGTCCCACGCACACCAGTACCGCCTCCCGTATGGGCCAGACAGGGCCTGGGGGGTTGGTCATGCCCTTCTCCCGTGCATGGTGCAAGATCCTCAACGATTAAAAAAAGGGTGGAGGGGGTTGGGGCGGCGGTTTGCCGCCCTCCCCAGAAATGGCCACAACGACGAGCAAGGTGGTTGACTCATCCTGTACTGCTGGCGACAGCGGTGAATGCGGAGGGATAAACGCCTCCCGGACATCCTTAAAACGCACCTTTTTCGGAATGCATAGTTTCCGTCATCCCCGCGAAAGCGGGGATCCGGGTCTCGCATGTACCACCTGGATTCCCGCTTGCGCGGGAATGACGTTTAAAAAACTACGCATCCCGATGTGGGCTCGGTTTAAAACGATTAAAAAAAAAGGGTGGAGGGGTCTGGGGAGGCGGTTCTCCGCCTCCCCAGGAATGGGTATTCAACAACTTGTCTGCTTGACCGTGTCGTTCCAGGCAACAGGGCAGTTTGGAGAGGTCGATGCCGTTGTTGGGGGCTTTGCCCCCAGCCCCACCAGGGGCTTTGCCCCTGGACCCCACCAGGGGGATAATCCCCCTGGACCCCTGTTTGTATCGTCTGTTTTATTCCGCATCACCCAGGACAATCCGTGTGCCCATATCCACCACCCGCATGGATGGCAGTTTGAAATAGTCGGTTGCCGTGGCGGCGTTCCGCAGCATGTTCAAGAAGAGCTTCAACCGCCAGCCAGCCATTTCCGGGTGCTTGCCCGCGATCAGGTTGGGTTTGCCCAGGAAGAAATAGGTATCGGCCAAGTCCACCCTTTCGCCATTCGCCAGGGTACAATTGGTCAGGGCTTCTGACAGATCGGTATCTTCCATGAAGCCGTAATGGAACTCGACATGGTGGTATTCATTGAACAACATGCTCACCTTGACCCGTTCTGCCTCGTCCACATACGGAATTTCCTCGGTTTTGACACTCAGCAGGAGGACCCGTTCATGCAGTGTCATGGTATGACGCAACATTTGTACCAAGGCAGATGGTGCGACCTGGATATTTTGGGCCATGAACACAGCGGTACCGGGTATCCGATTGATGGCGGCGGGCCCTAGTTGGCGCAGGAAAGGTTCCAGAGGAATTTCCTCTTTTTTCAGGGCATGGCGCACCACATCCTGTCCCTTACGCCAGGTGGCCATGACGGCAAAGATGGCCGAACCCATGACCAGTGGAAACCACCCACCATCCATGAATTTAAGGGCATTGGCACCGAAAAAGCCCAGGTCTATGGTCAGGAAGGCCAGCAGGATGGGCAAGGCTATCCACCAACTCCAGGCAAACAGGTGCTTCAGCACGATACCGAAGGCCAGGACGGTCACGGCGACCATGGTGCCGGTTACCGCAATGCCATAGGCCGCCGCCAGATTGTCGGAACTCCGAAAGCCCAGCACCACGCCCACCACGGCGATCATCAGCAACCAGTTGGTGACGGGGACATAAATTTGACCGAACTGCGAGGAGGAGGTATGGACCACCCGCAAACGGGGCAGATAGCCCAACTGGATGGCCTGGCGGGTGGCGGAAAAGGCCCCGGAAATCACCGCCTGCGAGGCAATGATGGTCGCTGCGGTGGCCAGCGCGACCATGGGCAACATGCCCCAGTCGGGTACGCACAGGTAGAACGGATTTTTGACCATGGCCGGATCGCCCAGGATCAGGGCACCCTGGCCCAGATAGTTCAAGATCAAGGCGGGAAAGACAAAGGTGCCCCAGGACCAGTTGATCGCCCCTTTGCCGAAATGGCCCATGTCTGCATAGAGTGCCTCGGCCCCGGTCACCGCCAGAAAGACCGAGCCCAGGACCATGAAGGTGTCACCGCCACTGCTGCCGAATAAAAATTTGATCCCGTACAGCGGGTTCAGGGCGACCAGAATGGCCGGATGCAAAAAAATCTCCTTCAGGCCCAGCAGGGCGATGGCCAAAAACCAGAGCATGCAGATGGGACCGAAAAGACGGCCAATCTTGGAAGTGCCACGACTCTGGAAAAAAAAGAGCAGCAGGATCACGCTCAGCGTAATGGGAATGATGTAGGGTTGAAAAGTGGGCGTGATCACCTCCAATCCTTCCACCGCCGACAACACCGAGATGGCGGGGGTGATCACCCCATCGCCGAAAAAGAGCGACACCCCGATCATGCCCACGATCATGATGATGCGCTGCATGCGGGCATTGCCCTCGGTAAATTTTCTGGCCAGGGCCACCAGGACCAGATTGCCCCCTTCGCCCTGATCGTCGGCATGCATGATAAAAAATTGATACTTCACGGTCAGGACGACCATCAAGGTCCACAGGATGAGCGAAATGACGCCCAACACGTTGTCGGGGGTGGGTACGGCCGCGTGTGCGCCCCCCAATGCCTCTTTGACCGCATACAGCGGGCTGGTGCCGATGTCGCCAAACACCACACCAATGGCACCGATCATCAGGGTGATGAGGCTGCTCTTTTGCGAATGGTCCGTCGAATGACTCATTAAAGTGGTTCTCCCTGGAAATTGGCCTGGTTGCTCCAGGGCAGATCCTGGAGCAACCATTCATCAAAACAAGTATTTGCCCGAGATGCGGCACGGATTGAGACCGGCATTTTGGCTGTTGTCCGTGCGGCGTCCTCTTGCAAGCGTCAGGAGAGTACAAGATAAAAAAGCAAATCGGTATCAAGAGTGGGGGGGGCGGCATTAAAAAAACATCAAGATCGCGTGTGGTTCATGGTACGTTGCATGGGTCTGGTTTGTTGTGCTGCGTTTGTCCAATCCACGATGGAAGGAGGCAGGATGAGGGTTTTTTGTTGATGTTTGTGGTGTGTTGCTGGTAGTCTGGAACCCGTCAGTAAAAATTCCGTTGGGAGAGTTCGCCATGACCGCCATCACGTTTGATACCTTAAAATTTGTGGAAACCCTCAAAGCGTCGGGTTTCGATGAACCACAAGCCAAGGGCATGTCTGCTGCCATCCTGGAAGTGCAAAAATCCCAGATGCAAGAACTGGCTACCAAGGAAGACATCCGGGATGTCAAGCGGGATATCAAAGAACTCGAACTCCGTATCGCCGCAGAAATAGCTCCACTCAAATGGGGTATGGCAGCCTGCGTCGGGGGCATCATCGCGCTTATCCTGAAGACTTTTTTCCCGCATTGACCGCCCTCCCTGAAGATGTTTCAGCCACCCCAGACGGCCAACATTATTATTTCACCTGCCAACCATGGCGGTGGAGCATATTGTAGATGGTCGATTTGTTGACCACTTTGCCAATGCGTTTTTCAAAGGCCTTTTTGATGGTGGGGATGCTGCGGGTCAGGTGGTTGCGATCCGGGCCGAGCAGGGTTTCCAGGAATATTTTTTCCTCTTCTGCGCCCAGATAGGCGTGATGCCGACCGCCGCGACCGGTCTCGGTGCGGATGGCGTCCACCCCGTGGCGGAGATAGGCACTGTGCAGTCGCCAGACCGCACCGATAGGCAGGCCGGTCACGCTGGCAATCTGCCGGGGGCTGAGATTCAATTCAGCGCGCAGCAGGATGCACTGGACCTTCTGCAATTCGTCGACCGATTGGACCTCATGCAGGGCCTGGTGCATCTGTTCCGCCGTGTCGGCTGGGAGGGCAAAGCGATATTCCCGCATGACAAGGTCTCCGAACCAGGGGCACTGCCGCACCCCATGAATTGGCGGGTCCAGGGGGATCATCCCCCTGGTGGGGTCCAGGGGCAACGCCCCTGGTGGGGTTCGGGGCGAAGCCCCGCAAGCAAAACAACACATCCCGCTATAAAAAATGACGAAAAAAAGGGGGAGCGACCCGTCGCTCCCCCAGATTTTTTTTAATTGTTCGGAGCCCCTTGTGCAATCCAGGCGCGCAACAGATCAAACTCACACCGCGTGAGGGTTCTCTTGTTGTGCGGCATGGGCGAGTCTGTCTTTCCGGCCACCGAGAGCAACAGCTCGCTGGTGTCGGTGGCACCGGGAACAACCACTGGGCCGTGTTTTGAGCCCTTCATAACCCCGGCATAGCTGTTCAACAGCAACCCTGTGTACTCCGTTCCCGAACCGCCCGGCTCGTGACAATTCCCGCACCGGTGTTCCAGGAGAGGCGCGACATCCTCCTTGAAACTCACTTTACTGGGAAATTCGGCCCAAACATTGGCAACACATGCCATGGAGATCACCCATGACATCATGCCCAATCCAACCAATACCCGCTTTGTCATTACTATTCTCCCTTGCCTGGAACATGATACTCCGGCGAAGCAAAATGTTTGCCCGCGATATTTTCCCTTGCGACCTGGAGCATGTTTGCGGCCATTGCCGGGGGGACGGCGAACCGTCTCCCCGGCCCCCTTAATGCTCAAGGGGGCCGGGGGGGATTATCCCCCCCGGTGGGGTCCAGGGGCAAAGCCCCTGGTGGCCGAAATCATTGGCTGCTAATCGGTAATCTTTTTCATGTCCATGATATCATGGTACATGACCACCCCCTGCAAGACGCCATTCTCACAAACGACAGGAATGGCAAAATACCGGTAGCGCGCAAAATCCGCTGCCGCTTCGGGGGTAGGGGTATCGTTCTGGAGGGTCATGACATTGGTGACCATGATATCGCCCAGTGTCTTCTCGGGTGCGGCGATCAGCAGATCCCGAACGCCCACGATACCCAACAGATGGTCCTTCTCGTCCACGATGTACAAGTAGGTATTGACATCCCGGTCCTTGGCCAACTCCCGATAATTGTTTTCCACCTCGCCCACCAATCGTTCGGGGCGCAACTTGATAATCTTGGTGGTGACCAGGGGCAGGATGGTGTCATCATACTCCTTGATCATGTAGTTGATGCGGGAGGCATTTTCCCGGTTAACCAGCTTGAGGATGGCGTCCGCCTCGTTGGTGGGCAGAATGCCCAACACGTCGGCGGCCTCGGCCGGGGTCATTTGATTCAACAGTTCGGCCACCCGCTCCTTTTTCAAGGCGTCGATCAGATCCCGTTGCACCAGGGGATC
Organism: Magnetococcales bacterium; assembly: GCA_015233035.1. Classification (GTDB taxonomy): domain Bacteria; phylum Pseudomonadota; class Magnetococcia; order Magnetococcales; family Magnetaquicoccaceae; genus Magnetaquicoccus. The sequence continues at coordinate 10,768 of JADFYM010000046.1, read as the reverse complement.
CGCCGCCTCCAGGGTGTCGGAAGCCTGCTCCGTATCCAGTTGGGTAAAAATGTCCAACCGTTGTTCACGGGTCAGATCGTCCAGAATGTTGGCCAGATCTTCCCCATGCAGCTCGCTGATCTTCTCCTTGAGCACCTTGAGGCGGACATTGCCCTTGAAGCTGCCGATCCGCTCGGGCAGGGGTTCAATAAAGGTCCAGGGAATCAGTCCGGCCTCACGGGAACCGGTGAGCAGATCGGCCACAAAACTCAACCCCATACGCCGCCACAGGCTGTGCTGGCTGACATCCGCCTTGGTGACGAAGAGCCGACCGCCCTTCAGTTCCATCAGGATGTCGTAGACCACTTCCACTTCATTGTCGTCAAAGTCCAGCACCTTCTTGTCGATAATGTGATCCTTCAACAAGGTGTGCGGGGCCTCCACTTCATAGTTGTCCTTGTGGACGAAGGACTCAATATCGGTGAGATCCACCACCACCTGGGTGCTGGTGATCATGTTGATCTTGTCCCAGGGCACCATCAGGGAGTGACGCCCCCGGGGGCGATGGACCAGCAGATGGGTGACTTCGGGCACCGGTTCTTTGTCCAGAGCCACGACATCGCCCACCACGCCGGTCTTTTCCCCGCGATTGTAAACCTTCCGGCCCACAAAGTTGGTCAGGTAAAATTGATGCTCCAACGTCGAGAGTGTCATTGCATTTTTCCTCCCGCTGCCATAATCCCGATCATCAGGTAAAATTTATAGCTGATGAGCAGGCTGATACAGACCACATACCAGGCCAGAAAGGTCATGGTATATCTGGCCACCTTGCCGAGTTCGCGTCCTTTGCCGTAGCGACGGTTGATGGCACGAATGGGTTCGAAAGTATCTTTGAGACTCATTTGGCACCTCCTAACAGATCAGGCCAGATAGCCATCAGGCCATAAAGGGTGGAAAGAATGACGATGAAGACGACGATTGCACCGGTGCACCAGTTTTCCCAGGGCTTGTTGATGAGTGCGCCCATGTCATCCTTGTCGTTGAGGATCAGGAGCATGAAGATCATGGAAGTCGGCAGGACGCACATGGCGAACACCTGGACAAAGATGGTCATCAAGACCAGAGGCGCATTGGGAATCAACACCACCGCCGCCGCCGTGATCAACTGGAAAAAGTACATACCATAGAACCAGGGGGCATCCTTGACCTTTTTGTTCAAAGAACTGGGCCAGCCGAAGACTTCGGCGAAGGACCAGGAACTGGCCAGGGTGATGCAGATGGCACCCACCAGTCCGGCGGTGGCCAGACCCACGGCCATGGCCGTACCGATCCCTTGGCTGAAGGGCATGATCGCCTTGGCGGCCTGATCACCGCTCTCGACGTTGACGCCCGGCAACAGGGTGCCGGTGGTGATGACGATGCAGATGGCGACCGTGACCGTCAGAATGCTGCCGAAAAAGGTTTCGAAGCGGGCAAAGCTGATATCCTTCTCTTTCAGCCCTTTGTCCACCACCGCACTCTGTTGGAAGAAAATCATCCAGGGAGCAATGGTGGTACCAATGTTGGCCATGAGAAACATCAACACCGCAGGATCGCCAAAGCCCATCGTCGGTGCCTTGGGCACAAAACCGTACATCACCGCGTTCATGTCGGGATGCAGCCAGAAGACGCAGGGGATATAGATCAGGTTCAACATGCAGAAGGCGAGGGAAATTTTCTCCCAGGTCCAGTAGCTGCCGCCGAGCACCATGGTTCCCAGCACCACGACCACCCCCACATCGGGGATCCAGGCGGGGACGCCGAAGACACCGAAGGCGGCGGTGATCCCGATAAACTCGGTCACCAGGGTCATCCAGTTCAGGATCACCAGATCGATCAGGGTGAACCAACCCCAGAAATAGCCATAATATTCAAAAATGGCCACGGCGTGGCCGCGTTTGGTGGCGACACCCGTGCGGGCCGCCATCTCCTGGACAAAATAGGCGATGGGGATGAGGAGCAGCAGGAACCAGATCATCTCATAGCGAAACTGGGCACCCGTCGCGGCATAGGTGGTGATACCGCCCGCATCGTTGTCGGCGATCATCACCATCAGCCCAGGACCGGCCACGATCGCGAGCCGGGCGAACATTTTTTGAAACTTGTGAAAGTGAAAATAGAGCCAAGAAGAAATATTCATCGTTCGGTGTTCTCCGCTTTGTTACCTTTTATTTAGAGAAAGCATCCCCAATGGTGCCGTGTGGTGCCTTCGATCCCTGTCCGCACGGCCAGCGCGGGATCCGGCTGCATGTGTTGCGTGTGCCAATGGTCGGGTTCATCCATAGTATCCTCCTTCTTTTGTCGTTTGGTGATGATCATCATCTTTAAAAAAAATCACGCAACAGCCATCTCTTGTCGTCGGGAACCAGAACAAGATACGGCCCCATCGAGCCAGGCGTTTGCCCGGCACGGTCCCGAATGAGGAGATCGCCACCGCAGAAATAACAACGGCAACATAATCCAACACGGGAAGCCTTCCGCACAGAAGCGGAACGTCATGTACAGCCAAGTTTTTATGAACTACCGGGTTTTCTCGCCGTTGACCGGTGAGAAAGGAGCACTGCGAGGAGAGGCGGTGAGGAGAGGGGCGGGAACTCAAGAGGCTTCTGCTGACCCATCACACCGACTCACGTCGTGCAGGCTCTGGTACTATGAATGTCCATTTGTCCTCCAGCCACTGGTTGATAACGAGGCGGATAATCGGCGTTTACGGCGGCAAAGTCAACCGGCTTTTTTCAGTCGCAATTGTTTTTTTCGACATCAATCAAAGTATTAAAAAAGGATGTATTATCAATATGATAGCCCATTACAGCAACCTGTCGATGTGCCGGGAATGATTGTCTGGTAGTTGGCAATATAGTTTAATATCAATCAATTGTATAATTAATAACGGGCATCATTCCGTCTGATTGAGTTCATACGGAGAGTGTGTTCCTCCAGCGGCACGGAAAGGCTGATTTCCATTAAGGGATTTGTATCATTTTGTTGAAGTCGAAAAAAAATGATTTTGCTGAAAAAAACAGGTTGACTTTGTCTGCGACAGCATCGAACATGCCCATCTGTCATCAACCGATCATGGAGGACCAATGGACATTCCCAGTCGTAGAGCCTGCACGACGTGAGTCGGTGTGATGGGTCCGCAGAAACCGCTTGAGTTCCCGCCCCTCTTCACCGCCGCCCCACCTCCCCAGTGCTCCTTTCTCGCGGGTTCGGAGAAAGAATTTCAGTACAACCCCGTCTGGATTGTTGCATCAATATGTTGTGGATAGGCTGTTGCGCGTGGAGAGGTTGTCTTTTGCCTGTCCCGTTCCGTGGCTTGCCTTTTGATGCTGTTGGCCATCAATTGATAAAATTTTGATGTGGATTGGCCAACATTATTGCTCATTTTGATGTGGGATGATCTACTATGGGCGTTGTGCCTCCATCCGGCGGGAGCCCAGTGGCCGGAATGACAACTTGTGCATTTTGTGGCAGGCGTGTGCGCGGGGGGTCAAATGGAATCGGATACGGTATCTCAACATTTTTATAAGGATCAAAGAGCCATGTTAGTGAGAGATGTGATGGTTTCCAATGTGCGTACCGTCAAGAAAGAGGATCCGGTCAGTGTGGTGGCCGGAATTATTTGCACGAACAGAATCAGCGGGTTGCCGGTGGTCGATGCGGATAACCGGCTGATCGGTATTGTCACCGAGAAAAATATCTTGAATGCCTTGTTGCCCAGTTATTCGGAATTTCTGGACGATCCCGTCCTGGCGCGCGACTTTCTCACCATGGAAAATTCCTACCATGATGTGCTGTCGCGTTCGGTGGAAAGTCTCATGGTCAAGCGGGTGTTTTCGGTCTCGCCCGACAACTTTGTGCTCCAGGCGGCCTCCAAAATGGCACTGCACCGCATTCGCCGCATTCCGGTGGTGGAAGATGGCGACCATCTGGTGGGCATCGTCAGCCTCGGCGACATTCACAAGGCCATCTTCCGGCGCGAATTGCGCCTTGCCCATTGAGCCGTTTTGGGTTCCTGGGCGTTGTGTGCATCCATGGGGGCGGATAATCCTATTCCATTACACACATCGCAGAAAGTCGGTAATATTGGCAGGGGTCCAGGGGGATTATCCCCCTGGTGGGGTCCAGGGGCGTTGCCCCTGGACCCCACCGGGGGGGATAATCCCCCCCGGACCCCCATGAATGATAACTACTTTTTTTGATGTGTGTAACAGGATGGGGATGATCTTCCCCCCGGACCCCCTTGATAATGATTTGAAAAACAGGTATCGGGAATTTTTTTTGCCTTGATGCTCTCGCGCCCTTGTACTTCGATACAGACCGTCTTACTCTTTCACGGTTTATGTGAGCACCCCCCTCCCCAAATTCACTGCACAGGAGAAACACTGTGAGCACTGCGTCATTGGAAGCCGTTGTGGACCCGGGCAAGGTGCAGGGATGGATCAATGCCATTGGCTCGGATCCCTCTGCCGCCGTCCCCATTCTTCAAGCCATTCAAACAGAGTATGGTTATTTGCCTCGTAAGGCCATGAATTTAGTGGTTGAAAACACCCAGATCAATGCCAGCCAGTTGTATGGTGTGGCGACATTTTATGCCCAGTTTCGTTTAAAGCCCATCGGACGACATCTGATCCGGGTCTGCCATGGCACGGCCTGTCACGTGCAGGGTGCGGATCGTCTCAACACCTCTTTGCGTCATGCCATGGAGATTGAAGATCCCAAACAGGATACGGCCAGCAATGGTTCTTACACCCTGGAAAATGTGGCCTGCATCGGTTGTTGCAGCCTGGCACCGGTCATGGTGATCGACGGGCAGGCGTATCCCAGCCTCAAGGGAGCGGACGCCCAGCGCGAGCTTCTTAAACATGCCCGCGAACATAACGAAATTCTGGCAGGTCACGATGCGCAAGAATAATACGGCCGGAACACCAAACAAGGAGCACCGATCATGAGCAATGCTCAATGGGTCATTACCGTTGGAGAGGGGACTTGCGGCATCGCCGCCGGTGCCCCGGAGGTTACGGAACTGCTCAGGAAACGGTTTCCTGAAGCAGAGTTCAAGAGTGTCGGTTGTGTGGGTATGTGCCATCGGGAAGTGATGGTGGAGATTGCCGACGGCGAGGGCAAGACCTACATGTGGGGCAACCTGAATAAAAAGAATTTGCCCAAGGTCATTCGGTTTCATCGGGGCGAGGCGGCGTTGCCCAAGGAGCTGTTGATTCGCTCCAGTGAGCATCCCGAAGTGGAAGGGGGGGAATATCTGACCCGCCAGACCCGCATCGCCTTGCGCAATGTCGGCCAACTCAATCCGACCTCCATGGCCCAGTATAAGGCCAGAGGCGGCTATGCGGCCATCGAAAAGATTATCAAAAACGGCATGACCCCCGAGGATGTGATCGAGGAGGTCAAAATTTCCAAGATTCGGGGCCGGGGTGGTGCCGGTTTTCCCACCGCCACCAAGTGGGGCTTTGCCCGTGGCGCACCGGGTGATCTGAAATATTTGGTCTGCAATGGGGACGAAGGCGACCCGGGTGCCTTCATGGACCGTTCGTTGCTGGAGGGGGATCCCCACAGCGTGCTGGAAGGGATGCTCGTGGCGGCCTATGCCATTGGGGCCTCCAAAGGCTATGCGTATATTCGGGCCGAATATCCTTTGGCTCTGAAATATTTTGGCATGGCTTTGGAAGATGCCCGGCAGGCGGGTTATCTGGGGCACAATATTCTGGGTTCCCATTTTGATTTTGACGTCAAAATCAAGGAAGGGGCAGGAGCCTTTGTCTGCGGTGAAGAGACCGCCCTGCTGGCCTCCATCGAAGGGGACCGGGGTATGCCCCGTCTGCGTCCGCCGTTTCCGGCCATCAAGGGGTTGTTCGGCAAGCCGACCATCATCAACAATGTGGAGACCCTGGCCAACCTGCCCTGGATCATCAACAACGGGGGGGCCTCTTACGCCGCCATCGGTACGGAAAAGAGCACCGGGACCAAGGTGTTTGCCCTGGCCGGGGCCATTGCCCGTGGTGGTCTGGTCGAGGTGCCCATGGGGGTGACCATCCGGCACGTCCTGGAAAAAATTGGTGGCGGTTCTGCCACCAAACGCCCCTTGAAGGCGGTCCAGATGGGTGGACCGAGTGGCGGTTGTATCCCCGAACACATGTTTGACACCCTCATCGAGTATGAGTCCATCAATGCCACCGGGGCCATCATGGGCTCGGGCGGTATGATTGTCGTCGATTCCAAGACCTGCATGGTGGATCTGGCCAAATATTTCCTGCAGTTCACCCAGAATGAATCCTGTGGCAAGTGTACCTTCTGCCGTATCGGTACCTTGCGCATGAAGGAAATTCTCACCCGGATTTGCGATGGTGAAGCCACTCTGGAAGAGGTGGATACCCTGGAGGAGGTTGCCCGCACCGTGCGGACCGCCACCTTGTGCGGGTTGGGCCAAACGGTGGCCAACCCGGTCTTGACCACGCTCAAATATTTCCGGCACGAATATATCGCCCATGTGCAGGAGAAGCGGTGCCCGAGCGGGGTCTGCAAGGCGTTGATCCACCATACCATCCAGAATGACAAGTGTTCCGGTTGTTCCATCTGCCAGCGGTATTGTCCGGTGAAAGCCATCACCGGCACGGTGAAACAACCAGACACCTGGGTCATTGACCAGCAAGTGTGCATTAACTGCGGCATGTGCGCGGAGGTTTGCAACCCCGACGCCATTCTGGCGGCCTAACCGGGAGTACTAACCATGAGCAATACCATCACGATTACCCTGAATGGCCAGCCAGTCGAAACGCGCCCGGATGCCACCATCCGCGAAGTTGCTGAGGCACAGGGTGTTCATATTCCGACCTTTTGCTACGATGACCGGCTGAAGCCGTTCGCTTCCTGTTTTTTGTGTGTCGTCGAAGTGGAAAAGGCCAGAGGGCTGCTGCCCGCCTGTTCCACCCGTGTCGCGCCAGGCATGGTCATTTATACCAACAGCGAAACCGTCACCAAAACCCGGCGCATGGGGTTGGATTTGCTGCTGTCCGACCATACCGGCGACTGTATTGCCCCCTGCGAGGCCACCTGTCCGGCCGGGATTGATATTCAGGGGTATATCGCCCACATTGCCAATGGCAACTTTGAGGCGGCGGTGCGTCTCATCAAAAAACGCAACCCCCTGCCGGTGGTCTGTGGCCGCATCTGTCCCCATCCGTGCGAATCCCAGTGTCGGCGGGGTCTGGTGGATGAGCCGATGGCCATCAACCCCCTAAAGCGGTTTTGTGCCGATTATGACCTGTCGCACGGTCCTTTTGTGCCCCAGGCCGGGCCGGACACCTCGAAGCGGGTCGCCATTGTCGGCGGTGGTCCTGCCGGGTTGTCGGCGGCCTATTATCTGCGGCAGTCGGGACATGCCGTGGAAATTTTTGAGGCCTTGCCCGCCCTGGGCGGCATGGCCCGCTATGGCATTCCCCGTTTTCGGATGCCGTGGGATGTCATGGACAAGGAGATCAAGGCCATCCTGGATCTCGGCGTGACAGTGCATTACAACCAGCGGCTGGGGCGGGATTTTACCATCGCCAGCCTGAAGGCCAAGGGGTTTGATGCCGTCTTGTTGGCCATTGGTGCGCATTTGGCCAAGCCCATGCGGGTGCCCAACGAAAATGTGCCGGGCGTGTTGGGTGGGGTGGATTTTCTGCGCAAGGTGGTCCTCAACGAACCGGTGGAGACCGGCAGTCGGGTGGCGGTCATCGGCGGTGGTGACACGGCCATGGACTGTGCCCGGGTGGCCCGGCGGCTGGGCGCGGAAGTGACCCTGCTCTATCGGCGCACCCAGGCCGAAATGCCGGCCTTGCCGGTTGAGCAGGAAGAGACCCACGAAGAAGGGGTGGACATTCGCTTTTTGACCGCCCCGGTCGAAGTGTTGCTGGAGAATGGCCGCGCCAAGGGGTTGCGGGTCATCACTATGACCCTGGGCGAACCCGATGCCTCCGGGCGGCGTCGTCCGGTTCCCCTGGAGGGCAGTGAGGAGGATTTGCCGTTTGACCTCATCATTCCCGCCATCGGTCAGGATACGGATGTGTCGTGCATCGACAATGAGCCGGAAAAACCGGAAACCACGCGGGCGCAGACGTTTGTCCATGACGGCAAGACGCAGACCACCAACATTCAGGGGGTGTTTGCCGCCGGGGACTGTGCCTTTGGGACCAGCATTCTGATTCGGGCCATCGGCGCGGGTCGGCGGGCGGCTCTGGCCATCGATCTGTACCTCAACGGTGCGGATGTCAAGCTGGTGCAGCCGTATGCCATCTCCAAGGGGCGGGTGGAAGATCTGGACATGGCCGATTTTGCGCATCGCTTTGAGCACCAGAAACGGCCCCAGGAGATTACCCATCCCGCGTCGCAGCGGTTGGTGAACGGTGGCTATGCCCCGATCAATGTGGGGCTGGATCAGGTTCAGGCATTGGCCGAGGCCACCCGGTGCATCGAATGTGGGTGCAACGCCCGCTTTGATTGCGATTTGCGCCGGTATGCCTCCGACTATGGCTCCAACGAAAAACGTCTGGCTGGCATCAAGCGCGACTATGAGCCGGATACGCGCCATCCTTTGATCCGCTTTGAGTCGAACAAGTGTATCACCTGTGCCTCTTGTGTGCGTATCTGCTCGGAAGTGCGGGAAATCAATGCGTTGAGCTTTATCCATCGGGGATTCATCACCCGTACCGGTCCCAACTTTGACGATCCGTTGCAAGAGACCGGTTGCGATGCCTGTGGCATGTGTATCGATGTCTGTCCCACAGGGACGCTCTCGCCCAACACCGGCAAGGAGGCCGGGCCCTGGGTGTGGACCACGACGAACACCACCTGCACCAGTTGCAGTCTGGGGTGTGGTCTGAAGGTGCGGGTGGCGGAAGGCCAGGTGGTCAAGGTGGGTTCCATCGATGGCGATCCGGTCAACGGGGCGGCCATCTGCGCCGAAGGTCGTTTCGGTCATCGGTTATTGCAGCCCAATCAGGCCAATGATGCCCACAATCTGGCGGCAGCCCGGGATCTGCTGGCGGGTGCGCACAACGCAGCCGTGGTGGTCTCGGCCAGGCTGACGGTCGAGGAGAGCTTTGTGGCGGCCCAACTGGCGCGGCAATACAAAGCAGGCTTTTATTATGCAGCGGGTACCGTCATTCGGGGGGCAGCCAAACCCCGTGGCAAGCTGCGGGATGAGGGCAATGTGGCCCTGCTGGCCCGTCTGGGTGCCAAGCCGTGGTCTGCCGCCACTCCGGCGGATTGGGTGGTGTTGGTGAATACGGCCGTTGCCACGGCACCGGGCAGCCGGATCATTGCCGTGGGTTCCTGTGGCATCAACAGTCAGGCGGCGATCAACCTGACCATCGCCGATCCTTTGGCCAGCGAAGGGGCCTTCCTGAATCGGGATGGGGCGTTGGGTATGCTGTACAATGGTCTGCCCGTTGCGGGTGAGCGGGCGGGGTATCAGGTGTTGGCAGCTTTGGCGGGGGCATCCCGACTGGCCAATCTGTCAACCGTCCGGGCGGAACTGGTCCAGGCGGTGCCGGAATTGGCTCCATTGCAGACAGTGGACGGCCAGCGGGTCGTGCCAACCAGTCTGGCACCAGAACGGGTTGCTGTGGCCGCCGATCTCCGGGAAGCGGCCTTTTTGGCCCATATGCAGAGTCTGTCTCTGCCGTGGTCCTAATCTTACCGTCGTCAGGAAGGACTCGATATGCACAGCTTTGAAGAAGTCATGCGCCATGCCATCCAGCACGAAGACGCCGAAGCGGCGTTTTACCAGGAGATGGCGGCTCGATCCAAGAGTGCCGAGCAACGGGATATCATGCTGGAACATGCCCGGCAGGAGGGAGATCATAAACGCCGTCTGCAAGAGATCCTGGCAAATGATCGCTTGCCGTCTCCCGGTGTACGCCGTTTTCCCGACCCCGACTTGAAATTGTCGGACTATCTGGTGGTGGATGAACGGCCGGTCGTCTCGTTGGACTATCAGGAGGCCTTGCTGTTGGCCGCCAAACGAGAGAAAAAGGCGCAAAAGCTTTATCAGGATCTGGCGGCTTTGGCCGAGACTCCTGAGGTCCGGGCGGCGTTGGTCTTTCTGGCGGAACAGGAAGGCAAACACGCCCAGGCGTTGGAACAGGCGTATGATGATACCTTGCAATAACTTCTAACCGGCGCAGCCTCGACCAGTCGCCGTGGTGTTGGGTTGCCACGGCGACTGGGAGAGCTTGTGCCGCACTTTTGGGCTTTTTCAGCATTTCGGTCACCAGGGGCTTTGCCCCTGGACCCCACCAGGGGCTTTGCCCCTGGACCCCACCAGGGGCCTTGCCCCTGGACCCCACCAGGGGGATGATCCCCCTGGACCCTCCATCGTGGAGGGGTCCGGGGAGACGGTTTATCGCCTCCCCGGAAGTGACCGAACAGCGGATCAAGACCCACTTTAGCCAGTCTCTCCCTGGGTATGGAGACATCAAGCCATCCCGATGCCTGTTCCTGCGCGCAACGAGACAAAGCAGTTGTCCCGTTGATTTGCTGTGTGCCCGTGCGGGGAGTGTTCTGGCCGTCTGTACCATCCTTTTCGTGAGGTTTTTTATGAAAATCGGTGTTCCAAGAGAGATCTATCCAGAAGAAAAACGGGTCGCAGCCAGTCCCGATTCGGTCAAGCAAATGCTGAAGCTGGGCTATCAGGTGGTGGTGGAGAGCCAGGCCGGTATGGGTGCCCAGTTCAGTGACGAGAGCTATCGGG
>JADFYM010000045.1 GCA_015233035.1 Magnetococcales bacterium | reverse complement strand
GGTGGGGTCCGGGGCGAAGCCCCGTGAGGAACACGATATCAACCCGTTGGGGGCTTTGCCCCCAAACCCCCATCGGGGAGCGTGGCAGTTCCCGGCTTCCTGCAAAAGTTGTGTGCATAGGGCAGGGTGGGGTCCAGGGGCAAAGCCCCTGGCGGGGCTCGGGGCTTTGCCCCGAATCGGGACAGCACAGGGCGACGAATCAAAAAAAGATGTAGTGGCAACAGGTGGTTGACATTGTCACCAGGGAATTGTTTTCCGGGGCTTCGCCCCGGACCCCACCAGGGGCGTTGCCCCTGGACCCCACCGGGGGAGATAATCTCCCCCGGACCCCCATGAATGATAACAATTTTTTGCGATGTGTATAATGGGGTGGGTTGATCAGGCCGGGAGCAACACCGCCGTGCAATCAGGAGGTTCCCATGCACAGACGCTGTTTTATCGGACGAGGTGTTTGCCTGGCCGTCGGTCTGTACCTTCTTGTGCAATCCAGTTTTGCCCGTGAGACCGTGGAGAAAATCATGCAAAGCGACGAGACCTGGAAGCGTACCCTGACGCCAGCACAATACAACGTGATGCGGCACGAAGGAACCGAGGCACCATTGACCAGCCCATTGCTGGACGAACATCGCGTGGGAACTTTTGTGTGTGCGGGCTGCGGGCTGGCATTGTTTCCGTCAAAATTCAAGTTTGACAGCGGCACGGGTTGGCCCAGCTTTTTCGATGTCCTCGCCGGCCATGTGGAGACCCAGGCAGACCACACGCTACGGGTGGCGCGCACCGAATATCATTGTGCCCGCTGTGGCGGACATCAAGGACACCTCTTTGACGATGGACCGCCCCCGACGGGACTGCGCTATTGCAACAATGGCGTGGCGTTGCAGTTTGTGCCCGATTAGAGGGTGGGCCATGCACACGCTCGGTATCGCGTTGGCTTTTGTCGAGGGGTTTGGGTTGATCCTCTCGCCTTGCATCCTGCCCATTCTGCCGATTGTGCTGGCGACCTCGTTGGATGGCGGCCGGCGGCGTCCGTTCGGCATCATCACCGGATTTATCCTGGCCTTCACCGGATTTGCTTTGTTGTCGCGGCAGATGTTGGGTTGGACGCAGATCGATCCGGCCAGCGTCCGTCCGGTGGCCTTGGGATTGCTCGTCGTCTTCGGCCTCGTGATGCTGTCCCAAACGCTGGCCGATCAACTGGTCGGCATGACGCACAGGTTGGCGAACGTCGGGCAAACTTTTGCATCGCGACTGGATGCGGGTGGCAACGGCTATTTCAGCGGCGTTGCGGTTGGCGCGTTGATTGGCCTTGTCTGGACGCCCTGCGCGGGGCCGCTCATGGCCGCCGCGATTGTGCAGATCATGCAGGCCAGGACCGGCCTGGAAGCGACGCTGACTGTCCTCCTGTTCGCGCTGGGAGCAGGCGTGCCGATGTTATTGATCGCACTCCTGGGTCGGCAAATCATGCACCGCCTGACATTTCTGCAAACCCATGCTGGCGGCGTCCGTCGCGCGCTGGGGGTGACCATTATCGCCGTTGCGGTTTTACTTTATGAAGGCGCGGAGGTGCCATTGCTTGCTGCGGTGGACCTCTCCACGCCCGTTGCTACCACAACTGGAGGCACGATGACCAACGCACTCGTTTCCCCCTACGTCGCGCCGGAAATGGCACCCGGCGGTGACTGGCTGAATTCACCACCACTGAAGATATCGGATTTGCGCGGAAAAATCGTGTTGATCGACTTCTGGACGTATTCCTGCATCAACTGTGTACGCACTTTGCCGTACATCACCCGGTGGGATGCAAAATATCACGATAAGGGGCTGGTCATTATCGGCGTTCATGCGCCGGAATTTGAGTTTGAGAAAAAACGGGAGAATGTCAAAACGGCGGTTGAGAAATATGGCATTCGCTACCCCGTCATGCTCGACAACGCACTGGCGACATGGAACAATTTCAGCAACCACTATTGGCCTGCACATTATCTGATCGATCAAAACGGGCGCGTCGTGTACACGCATTTTGGCGAGGGCGAGTACGCTGTCACCGAAAACAACATCCGTGCGTTGTTGGGGTTGGGGGCGGAACAGTCATCCGTCTCGACCAGCAGTGGGCAGGTTGGGCCGTCGCAGCCGACACCGGAAACATACCTGGGTTATTTGCGCGCCGACCGTTATTTCGGCAAAGGCCCTGCACGTCCAGATGTCGAGTTTGAGTATCATCCCCCCGCCTTGGTGCCGGCAGACCATTGGACTCTTGGCGGTGTATGGACCATGGCAGACGAAAAAATTATTTCCGGCCATGCCGGGGCATTTTTGCGTTTGAATTTCAAGGCGAAGCAGGTCTTTCTGGTCATGGGCACCCGCAACGGCACTCCCGCAACAATCACCCTGACATTGAATGGTGCGCCGATTGGCCACCAGTCCGGCCCTGATGTGCAAAACGGTACCATAACCATCAACGGGCATGCTTTGTACGAATTGGTAAACCAGACCCCGTTCCAGAACAGCATACTCGAAATCACGGCCCAGACAGACGGTATTGAGATGTATGCGTTCACGTTCGGGGGGTGAATGGAGATGAAAGGCGGGGATGCAACGGGGTGCAGCGGGAGGCCTGACTCCCGGACGGGAGTCAGGCCGTTGGCCCGGTGCGAGCGGTTAATTCCGGCAGGCCGTGGGCAGATACTGCGGCGTGGCGGCATTGAGACTGCTGGAGCATACCCATGAAACGCTACCTCCGTTTGCCGTCGGGGTGAGGACGATGGTGGCATTCTGGATTTCAGGCGGTACCGGGGCGGCCGCGCCGAAGGTCGCCGTCACGACACCATTTGCGCCCACGGCAACCTGGCTGACATACGTGCCGGTGATGGTGTTCGCCGCTGCCAAACCGGCCAATGCGTTGGTGGTCGGCCAGGTGGACGTGGACATGTAACTCTCCGCCACGGCTTGCTTGGCCCCGGAGGTGAGACTGATGGCCTCTCCCACCTTGGCACGCACGGTATAATCCTTGTAGGCTGGCAGGGCCACCGCCGCCAGGATGCCAATGATGGCAATCACAATCATCAATTCGATGAGGGTAAAACCCTGTTGATTCCCGATGGTTTTGCTCTGCATATTTTTACACATGGTTCCTCTCCTGAGGTAAATGATTATTAGGTCTTTCTGAACCGGTTGGCCGGATTGGCCCGCCGTTAAGATTTATATAAGCAACTCCCGCGCCAAAATAAAACCCCCTGTTTATCGGTGTGTTGGCAAGATCTCCCTCTCGTCCTGGTCGCCTTGTTCCGCCGTGGACAGTTTTTTGCCGGATAACTGACCATTATTTTTACTGTGTGTGACAAAAAAAATGTCACTTGGAAGGGGGATGATCCCCCTGGACCCGCAGCACGATATTTTATAAAACGGGTGCGGTTTAACCTGGTTTTGCCGCAACCAACAAAAAGGCCTCGCCATCTGGTGTCAGGCTGACGATCCGACACCCTTCCTCTTGCAGTGAACGGGGGATATTGTCCAACGGTTCTCCCGGATTAAGCCGGATGCCGAGGGTGGTCCCCGCCGCCATTGTCTCCAGTTTCAACTTGACCCGGACAAAGGTCAAGGGGCAGACCTCACCGGTAATATCAATAAAGGCGTCAGTCACTTGGGGTGGCCACAACAGGCAAGGCAAACGGGATTTTTTGGAACAGGCATGGCGTGATATCTTCCCTCTTCTGGATAGAACACCTGCGCACTGTACCATAACCCGTTCGGAGTGTCGAGCAGGGACTTGATGGCCTCCATGGCCAGTACGGAACCGATGACGCCTGCGCCCATACGGGTCAGGATGGGATCCGGGGTGGGGGCGACCCAGGCGGTTGCACAGACCTGTTCGGCACACAGCAGACAGGGTGCGTCGGGATCCCGGCTGGCCCGTGCGGCCGCCATCCCGTATGCCGAGCCGATTGGCCAGCCACACAGAATGGGTTTCCCGGTTTGCAATGCCGCACGGTTGAATAGCTGTCGGGTGGCGGCGTCGACACCCAGCAGCACCGTCAAATCCCAGGCGATCATGTGTGCAGCGGCTTGTTCAGGCGCGAGAGGGGGGCAGAGCAGCGTCGTCTTGACCAGTGGATTCAAGTCCTGGACCTCTGCACAGAGGGTTTCTCCTCGTGCCGTATCCAGGATCACCAAATGACCTATCCCGGCGGCGGCCAGGTAGAGTATGGCCGGGGTGCCCATCGGGCCGGTTCCCACCACGCCGACGGTGGCATGATTCAGACGATTCTGGCCCTGGCCGCCCACCTCTTTGAGCAGAATTTGCCGGGAATATCGTTCCAGCCAGGCGGCATCCATCGTCTACTGGTTCTGCGGGTCCAGGGGGATCATCCCCCTGGTGGGGTCCAGGGGCAAAGCCCCTGGTGGGGTCCGGGGCGAAGCCCCGCAGGTGCGGTCCAACCGTCCAGGGGTGAAGCCTCTGGTGGTTGTATACTGCTCACGGTCACAGTTGACGAGTATCGTCATTCCCGCGTAGGCGGGAATCCAGGAGGGCCAACAGGCCAAATGGATTCCCGCTTTCGCGGGAATGACGGAACAGGAAGTGTCACTTATGCCTGCGGACAGTATAACGGTGGTCCAGGTTGTCGACATCATTCGTCCCGAAACAGATCGGTGGAGAGATATCGTTCGGAAAAATCCGGCAGGATGACCACAATGCGTGGCGGGGTGTGTGGCGGAAAGGCTTGTTGTTTTGCCCATTCCAGGGTGGCGGCCAGTACGGCACCGGATGAAATACCACAGCAAATGCCTTCCTGGCGGGCGCAATCACGCATGACAGCCACCGCCTGCCGGTCTTCCACCCGCATGACGGTGTCGATCAGGCGGGTATCCAAAACGGCTGGAATAAAGCCGGCCCCCAGGCCTTGCAGGGTGTGATAGCCCGGTGTCCCCCCGGAGAGCACGGGTGAACTGTCCGGTTCCACGGCGATGACATGCAGGTGGGGCAATAACGGGCGCAGTGTGCGACTGATGCCCGCCAGTGAGCCGCCCGTACCCACGCCAGCCACCAGAACATCCAGATGGCCACCGGTATCCGCCAGAATTTCCTGCGCGGTGGTGTCGGCATGAACCTGCGGGTTGACCGGATTGTTGAACTGATTGGGCATGAAGCTGTTTTTTTCCTGGCGAACAATTTTTTTGGCCTGGTCGATGGCTCCTTTCATGCCCACGGCGGCGGGGGTCAGCACCAACTCCGCACCCAGCAGGCGGAGCAGATTGCATCGTTCCAGCGACATGGAGTCGGGCATGGTGAGGATCAGGCGCAGACCTTGTGCCGCACAGACACAGGCCAGGGCAATACCGGTATTGCCGGAGGTGGGTTCCACAATGACCGTACCCTCTTTGACCAGACCCGCCTTCCGGGCGGCTTCAATCATGGCCAGGCCGATCCGATCCTTCAGTGAGCCGGTGGGGTTGAAAAATTCCAGTTTCGCCAGGAGTTCACAATTCAAACCGGCAGCGAGGCGGTTGATGCGCACCAGGGGGGTATGGCCAATGGTGGCGGTGATATCTTTGTAGATGCCTGTCATAAAAATGCTCGCAGAGTCTTTAAAAATTGCAAGGGGGTCCGGGGGGGATTATCCCCCCCGGTGGGGTCCAGGGGCAAAGCCCCTGGTGGGGTCTTGGGCAACGCCCCGATGATTTGCTCCCAACAGGTTTCGTGCACACGGTCCTCTGTGACACTTCCCGTTCCATCATGCCCAGGCAGGCGGGAATCCATTGGGTCTGTTGGACCTTCTGGATTCCCGCCTGCGCGGGAATGACGATGCGCGCTATAAACCAGGGGGCGATCCTCTCATGGGCCTACTGGAGCAACCAACCTAATCTGACGGGTACGCTTCATCCTGCGCCTGTTTCGTCATGCCCGCGAAGGCGGGCATCCAGGGAGGCAGATGATCAAGGCCATGCCTGTCAATTTAGGTTGGTTGCTCCACTACTGGGTCAACCAACCTGATTTGACGGGTAGAGTTTTATGGGGTCCAGGGGAGATTATCTCCCCTGGCGGGGTGCAGGGGCAGGGCCCCTGCAAGGCGTGTTTCCCTTCCGGGGCTTCGCCCCAGACCCCACCAGGGCTCTGCCCTGGACCCGCCAGGGGGATGATCCCCCTGGACCCGCAACCCTCTTCAAAACCCGTCAAATCAGGTTGGTTGACCCACTACCTTATGCACACATCTTTTGCAGGGGGCCGGGGACCGTCACGGTCCCCGGTGGGGGTTTGGGGCCCCCAGGGGGGTGATATCGCATGCCTCACGGGGCTTTGCCCCGGACCCCACCAGGGGCTTTGCCCCTGGACCCCACCCGGGGGATAATCCCCCTGGACCCCTATAACCATATGGTTTGATTTATATTTTATAATCACATAACACTGTGTGCATCGGGCAGCTCATGGGCAGACGGTACAGTGGGGATTGGCCGTCCAGGGCACGATACGCCGTCTGGCTGCCATGACATCAATGGTCAACAGCCGACCCAGCAGCGGTTGCCCTGTACACAGCAGCCATTTGACGGCCTCCATGGCCATCAGCCATCCCACTTCGCCGACCAACGGACCAAAAACCCCTTCGCTGCGACAGGTGGCGGTGTTTTGGGTGGGTGGTCCACCGAAGAGACAACGCAAACAGGGTTGGCCGCCTGGGGCGATGGTGCACAATTGCCCGCGTGTTCCGGTGGCCGCTCCATGCACCAGGGGAAACCGATGGCGGACCGCCGCATCATTGGCCGCAAAACGGGTGGTAAAATTGTCTGAACCATCGATGACCACCGCATAATCGGCGGCCACCTCCGCAATGTCTGTCGCCGTCTCCAACCGTCGCCGTATGGGTTCCACCTGGCAGGAGGGTTGTTGGGCTCGCAGCCGCAAACCGGCCTGAGTCACCTTGTCCCTGCCCAGATCCGCTGTGCGAAACAAAATTTGGCGGTGCAAATTGGAGAGGGCCACCTGATCGTCGTCCACCAGTCCCAGACGCAGAACCCCGGCCTCCCGCAACGCCAAGGCGGCGGCGCAGCCCAATCCGCCCACTCCCAACAACAACACCCCGCGATTGTGCGGGCTCACAGGCCGCTCCGGGTGGCATGACACCACACCCCGTCCATCGTTAAATGGAGTAGGTCATGCGGTTGTAGGCATCACTGGGAATCCCTTTGCGAAAGGCACGGGCCGTCAAATCTTCCACCGTGATGTTGTCCATCATGCGCAAAATTTCCTGCTGGAACTCCAGCCACAGGGGTTGAATCACCTGCTGGCCGATGGGACCGGCGGCAACCGGTTCTTCCGGTTCGGTAGGGGGCTCGTCCGAATTCATCTCCATGACGACGCGGGCAATGTCTCCCACACAAATTTTGGAGCGTTCCTTGGCCAGGAGATACCCCCCCTTGGGACCGCGAATACCCTTGAGAACGCCCTCCCGGACCAACCGCTGCATCACCTGTTCCAGGTAGCGTTGAGGAACCCCTTGACGGTTGGTCACATCACGAATTTGCACCGGCTCACCCGCCGAGTTGTAGGCAATGTCCACCACCGCTTCAATCGCATACAACAATTTTTTGGAAAATTTCAGCATGTTCTTAGGTCATCCCCTCGAAATTATTGCACAACCCCGTTCTCCGTCATGCCCACGCCAACGGGAATCCAGCCCGGCCATAGCCACAACCGGATTGCCGTTATCGAAGTAACGACATTTTTTTTATGTTCTTTAAGTGCCCTCTCACACGAAAAGATTGGCTAAATGGTCCAACAACCGTTCGCCCACCTCTTCTTTGCTGAGCAATGGCCACGTTTCCTCATGTCCAGAGCGGTGCAGTATGGTTACCTGATTGGTAAGACTGCCAAAACCGCATCCGGGGGCCAGCACATTGTTGACGACGAGCAGATCACATCCCTTGCGGGCCTGTTTTTCTCGTGCCAAAACGCGCACAGATTCTGCCGCATCGGCGTCCGTGCCGGTTTCGGCGGCAAATCCCACCACAATGGGGGGGGACTGGCCATCTTGCGCCATCTGGTTGGCTCGCGCGGCCAGAGTCGCCAAAATATCAGGGTTTTGGACCAATGTCAATGGAGGTATCACAGCCGCAGCCGTTCCTTTTTTGATCTTTGTCATTTGTCGGTTGGCTGGGCGAAAATCGGCCACTGCCGCCGTCAGGATGGCGGCAGAGAGGTGGGGGGCATGGTAGGCCCGGTTTTCCCAGACCTGCATGGTCGCGTCATACATCTGTTGGGCGGATTGCACGGCGATGGCATTTGCACCTCGGGGAACGGGCAGGGCAACGGGTCCATGAATCAGCGTCACCTCCGCACCGGCCCGCAAGGCCGCCTGACACACCGCCCAGCCCATGCGACCGCTGGAGCGATTGGAGAGATAACGCACGGGATCCAGATCTTCCTGGGTGGGGCCCGCTGTGATCAAGACATGGCGGCCTTGCCAGGGTTTGGGGGAGAGTTGGCGGCGGCCTCCTTCCAGAATATGTGCCGCCTCTGCCATGCGTCCCTGACCGTGATCGCCACACGCCACCGGACCATATTCCGGTCCGACCAAGGCGATGCCATCGGCCTGCAATTGTGCCACATTGCGTTGGGTGGCGGGATGGGCCCACATGGCAGGGTTCATGGCCGGGGCCAGCAAAACCGGTCCTCGGCGGGCCAACAACACGGTGGTAAGCAAATCATCCCCATGACCACCCGCCATGCGGGCCAGGATGTCTGCAGTGGCGGGGGCCACCACCAGCCAATCCACCTCTTGGGCCAGGCGGATATGATCCATGCCATCGGCCTCGCAGGGGGAGAACAGGTTGCTCCGCACGGGTTGGCCGGACAGGGCTTGCAGGGTCAACGGGGTGACAAACTGGAGGGCGGCCTCGGTGGCAATCACCACCACGCGGGCCCCCTCTTCACGCAACAGGCGCAGCAGTTCCAGTGTCTTGTAGGCGGCAATACCGCCCCCAATCGCGACCGCAACCGATTTGTCGGACCAGAAGCCCATGGCAAGATTCCTTTTGAGATTATTGGTATGGGTAAATATCCCAACCTTTTTTCGGTATGGGCTTCAGTAAAGACGGAAAAACAGCGGTACAATGAAGCACGTGCTGTGAATGACTCAAAAAAACCAGGAGGGGGCCGTCAATCCTCAAAGAAGACAGCTTGTCACTGATGAGTCTTGCCGCAGTGAGTGGATAGAGTTTTGGGTCATCGCTGGTCTGAATCTCACGCATGGCAGCAAGATCAAAATACTTTATTTTAAGGTCTTGCAAGGTCTTAAAAAAAGATGACCTGTTTATACCTTCAAGGTCAAACCTTGGGCAGATGCGCAAATCAAAAATTACCGATGGATTGGATTGAGCAACCAAGTCAAGCAATTGGCTACCGGTAATGGTTTCAATATTAACCAAGACGACGAGACGATGGTCAAAATACGGGAAAAGTAATGGTTGGAACGATGGCTGAGTGCCAGACTTCACGGCTACCTGCTTTTCCAGCAGAGTGCGAAAGGGAACCGTTTCGGATGGCTGGGAACCCGATTTTATGGTCACTTGCTTCCGTGGGTGGAAAGGAATAATGTCGGCTTGCGCTGGCATCACGGCTCCTGTATCGGCATGATGGCCAGTTCCAGTTCTGGGTAGCTGAGTTTTGTTGTCTCCCACGGGCTTCCCCAATCCGGTTCCCCAATGCGTTTTGTTCCCGTCGCATCATCTTTAAGATCCCGGTCCTTCATGAAGGCTCGTCGATATAGTTGTGGCGCAACACCCGTGAAGGGAGTGAAAAGAACTTGATTGCCACCCGCACTGGGTGGCGTCCATTCCAATCGCCTTGTGGTGATGGCGTCATCGTGCAGTTCCAGAGCCTTGCTTTTGGGATAGGGTTCGATGAACTGTACTTCATCCACCCCGGCGGTGACAATATGCCGAGCACAGTAATGACAAGGGAACGTCGTGACGAAAAGTCGTGCTCCTTTAGGTGAAACACCTTGTCTTGCAGCGGACAAAAGCGCGTCCATTTCAGCATGAATGGCCCTTGAGAACTCAACAAGTCCGCCGATTCTAGAGCTTTGCAGGATGTCCTTTATTTCTTCCCTTTTGTCTTGCAGGCCAGGAAAAGAATCAATAAACTTCTTTAATACTTCATCAATTATCTGTTGTTGCTGTTCGTTATTGTGGCAATGTTTCCGGCCAGGTTTGGGATGGAAGGCACATCGATAATCGTCTTTTTCAGGAAGGAACGATTCTCCATATACTCCACCCCCTGCTCGGGGTGTCTCATTGGTACCCGTTGCTACAAGACTGCCATTGGCATCCACCAACGCCGCGCCAACCTGACGTGACAGGCAGGCACTGCTCAATCTGGCGCAATCAGCGAAGTACATGGCTGTTTCATGTGCATCAGGTCGAACAATCTCAGTATGGGTTACGATCTTGATCAGACGGGATAGAACTTCGGAGACTTCCCAGTTTTTGTCTGGATGTTCCGCTGTTCTTTCCACAGAATTGTCAACATAGAAGTCGGCCAGATAGAAAGTTTTTCCGACCCTTTGTCCGAAAGGATGGATTGACTTGAAGTCATCTTTCATAAAGGCATCGATCTGTTTTATGCCAGACCCTGTAAATTTGGAATGGAGTCTTTTTTGCTTTATTTCTTCGTCACATACGACACCAATAAGAGCAAAAGAATTTCCATAAACTTTGCGTAGAAGCTCAACTTCCGCAGGATGTTTGATTGAATCCAGAATGTATGCGCGTCGGGTACCATCGGGCATTACAGGATGCGGTGTGGGATAATTTGTATTGGTTGCGGCGGCACGTTCTTTTCGGATTTCTTCAATAAGCAAGCGAGCGGCTGCGGCTGCGTCCTCATGATGTTCGCGCAGACGGTTGCCGAGATTTTGCAGGGCAACCACAGAATCAATACTTTCCTCGTCAATGTTGTTGTCAAATTCTATTCTATTGTTCTCTGCCCAGGTTCTTAGCAGGGATCTGGTTTTTATGACGCATACAACAAAACTTCCGCCTCGCAACTGCTCGCTTTCCAGCAGTGCTTTCATTTGCACGGCAATAGTGGATGAGCCGGATCCAGCGAAACCGACCACGCCGAAAACAAGCTCATTGGAAAAGTGTCCCTTGACAATATCCCGTGAGTTTTGTGATACAGGTTCACTGTGTGGGAACGGAGCGATTTTAGCAGCGGGTTTGGCCATGTCTTGGTTTCCATCCAGATCGATGCTGTTTTCTGGCAACATCGACGCATGTTGCGGTTCCAGAGATGACAGAGTATCGCCGATCATCGACAATGAAGTCAATCATTTCTGCTGCCTTGTTCTCGGGCAGGGCAGGTCATGGCTTTGAACTCTCAGGGGGATGAAAGCGGCCCTCACTCCTAAAGCATCCCAAACAACCGCTTGGGCGGCGGGGGCTTTTGCCGGGAGGGGACGGCACGAACCCGTTCGCCCCCCTCGGCCAACGCCTCCTGGGCGGCTATGGCCGCCAACCCCAGCAATGTCTCGGTGTTTTCCCCCTGCTCGTAACAGGCCACCCCATAACTGGTGCGCACCGTCAACAGGGCATCGGATAATTCAAAACGGGTGCGATCCAATATATCGCGCCATTGACCCGCCAGATCCATGGCCTCCTGGGTCGTCCGCTGCAAACCCAGCAGCACAAACGTCTCATCATTATAACGGGCCAAATAATCACCCGGACGCATCAGGGAAACCATGCGGCCCGCAATCGCGCCCATCAACCGGTTGACCCGATCCCGTCCCAGATCCCGTACCGTCTCGGCATATTCAGCCAGAAAAATAACAATCAAGACAAAACCTTCCGCGTCTGCCACATGTTTGGCCTGTTCCAGGCGGGCCAGCAGGCCAAACCGGTTGGGCAAACCCGTGAAGACATCCAGCAGCCTTTCATCCCGTGTCTCCATCAAGGCCCAGTCGGCATGACGGATCAATACCCGGGATCGCTCCACCACATCCTGCATCTCACGCAACCGATGGCGCATGGCTACCGCCCGCTCCTGAAAGGCGTGCAAGGCCTGCTGCAAAGCCTCCTGGATGGCGACCCAATCGGTCATCGGTTCTTCACGGCGCAAGGCGTCCAGCAGCAGGGGCAAATCGCCCATATCCGCCCCGATCAGATGCATCGTCTCCACCATGGCCTGGGTGGTCCTGGCCAACAACCTCTGCACCGCCGCCTGTTCCCGCTCCCCTTCCGCCCGTTCCTTGCGTTCCCGATGCAGGATGGCCCCCAAATGGAGGGGCATGGATGACCAATCTGCGGGCTTGTCGGCGGGAAAAATATCCTGGATGGCCCGGCCACCCAGCGTGATCAACGCCTCTTGCAACAGCGCGGCAGGAAAGGCAGGCTCCGGTTCCGGGGGCTGCATCCGGCTGCCCAACTCGGTCATCCAGGAGCCGATCTCGCGCAGTTCATCGGTAATGGCCTGCTGGTTGAGCCTCGGTGCGGTCCGCATCTGCCGGATCAGTCGCCCCACCCGGGCCTGTTTTTCCTGGGTGCCCGCCAGGGCAGGTTGCACCAGCCGTTCCAACAGCAGCAGGCTCGCCTGACGCAAGGCCTCCTGTTCCTGGGAACAAACCCCATGAATGAGCAGATCCTTGGCCAGCCGCAAGGCCTCCCGGTTGTCTGGAGGGTTCTGTTGCAGCCGCTCCCGAATGCGCTCCAGTATTTTTCTGGTGTGTGACATGTGCCGTGTTGCTCCCATCACGGATCCATCAGCACGCCCGTACCCGCCGGGCAGTCGTTTGACCCTCTTCTTTCCCACTGTGCGCCGCCGCCGCCAGTCGGTCCGTGGTCTCCAGCATTTGTCCCACATCCATGCCCGGTTGAAAGGCGGCACACCCGGCACTGACTTGCAGCAAAAATTGGTGCTCATCCAACGCAAAACAAATATCTTCCAGTATTTGGCTGATGACGGTGCCCATTTGCTCCCCTTCTGCCACACTGCACTGGGGCAACAGGATTACCATCCGCTCCGTGCTCAACCGCGCCAAAAAGGCACTCTCGGGCAGATGCGGGTGAATCTCCTGGATCACCGCCATCAACAACCGTTTTTCGGCATCGTTCTGCAACAGCCCGCCCGGTTTGCTTATCTTTTCAATCAATGGTTTCAATTCATAAAAATGAAACAACAGCAGAGAAAAGATCTCGCCCAGATGGAGTGCCCGCTCCAGATGGCGATGGAGGTGGGCCACAAAGGCAAAACGGTCGGGAATGCCGGTGACCGGATCCAGAAATTGCTCACGACGGGCTTGCGCCAGCGTGGCTTCCAGTTGGTCGACCCGTTGCCGGAACTGTTCGGCGCGTGCCCGCCCTTCTTCCTGTTGTGCCTGGAGGGAACGGGCCTCTTTTTGCAATTCCATGACCTGGGCATACAGCAAAGGGTGAAAATGGCGCAAATCCACCCGACTGTCAAAACGACGCACCGCCTCCAACAGCGGGGCGAAGGCGGTATCCTGGCGTCCCAGCAGGGTCAATGTTGCCGCAAAGCTCTGGGTGATGCGCAACAGCGTGTCGTAAGAGGCCCGCCGCGTGCGCAGCCAAGGGGCCGTCGCGGCCTTGTGGCCCGAGTGCCGAATTTGCTCCAGCAGATCGCCCAATACCGCCCAGTCATCTTCTGTACCACTCTGACAGTGGGCAACAGTTTCGCACAACCGCTCTTCCGATTCACCCACCAGGTGCAAGACCGTTGTCAACCGCTCGATGAGGGTTTGGGGCAGGGTGCCTTCCGCTCGTGGCGCAACATAGGCGGGCATGCCCGTGCGAATGGCCTCAATGGACTCTGCCCAGACACGGCGGGCAGGGTCCGGTTCGGCCAGTCCGCCCGCCGTCTCGTTGCCGGTGCCTGGACCCTCCGCCGCCTGCAAAAAATGGGTCTGCAAGGCTTTGGCCTGCTCCCGGCGGTTTGGATCATGCCGCAAAACGGGCAAAATCAAGTGTTCGACCAGGTCCGCAGCCATCCTGCCTGCGGCCCGTATCTCCTGGGCGCAGGTTGCCTGTTGCAGCATCCGTTCGACGTGCGTCAGGGCGAGCAGGGGATCGGGTGGCTTGGCATTCAACAAATCGAACAACTGTTCCAAAGCCAATACCGTAGAATATTCCGCAGAACGAGCCATTCTACTCCTCGGGCGTGTGGATGGACTGGGAGACATTCAGGGTGTTCACCGCACCCTCTGCCAGCGGTGCATCGGGGTCCGCGCTCTGGCGGTCGCTGTGGTCGCTTCCGGATCCGGCTGGTGGATGGGGCAGCGGGTTTGCCGGGGGCGTGGCCACACCGTTCGCGTTTGCCACAGGCAGATGGTTGGGATAGTGATTGCGGGCCGAGAGGGGGCGTATCAGTTGCGAGACGCGCAACAACTGAATACCCTTTTGCGGCAACGTCGGCAACCAGCGATGCAAGGCGGCCAGTGTCGCACGGTAGGGATGACCAATGCCAATGGCCTCGCCTTGTTTGTGTGCCAGATGTTCCAACTGGGCCAGTTGGTGCAAAATGGCCTCTTCATTGGGCACATTGTCAATAAAAACATCACGGGCCGCCGTGGGTACCTGACCCAGCATGGCCCGTTCGGCACCGACCGAGGTTTCCGATGTGCGACTGTCGATAAAAAACAACTGCCTTTCCAGCAGCACCGCCATGACCGCATCCATGGCATCCGCATTCTCCGTCAACCGGGATCCCATATGGTTGTTGACACCGACCACCTCGGGAAAACGGTCCAGATTGGCCTGCAAAACCGCCTGTATCTCGGCTTTGTCCATGTGGGACAGGATGGCCCCTGGTCCAGGATTGGTTTGCGGATAACGCTGCGGCTCCATCGGTTGGTGGAGCAAAAGTTCCCGCCCGGCGGCACGGCCCAGTTTGGCAATGTCGCGCGCATACGGCACCCTCGGCAGCAGGGCCAGGGTAATGTCAGCTGGCAAGGCCACAATGGCCCGTGAAATCGACCATTCATAGCCCAGATCGTCGATAATCAATGCCAACGTATGGGTTGCTTTGGTTTTTTTCTCCTGGTGCGCGATTGGCGGCAGCAGATGCTGTGGCACCGGTGCGCTTTTGCCTGCCTCCGGCAGAGACTCTTCGTACAGGAGGCTGTTGGCGACCGCCGGTTCATCCAGGGGGGCATATTTGTCCTCCGTCCGGGCGGGTGACTTTTCCGCCTGGGTACGCACTCCCCCCGATGGGACGGATCCCTCCCCCAGGGTGGACGGCTTGCCCACGGGGGGACGGGGTTCTGCCGTCTGGGGGGGCGGTCTGCCCGTCTGGGTGAGGGGCCCTTCCGTCGGGGCGAGAGGCTTCTCCAGTGGTACGGATGGCTTGGGCACACGCATCGTTTCGGCGAGGGTCAGGCGCAGTGCCTTGGCATCCACCCCGCCCACCGGGGGAGCAGACGGGTTGGTTGCCGGCAACACCTGCCCGGATTCCCCGGTGGACGGTTGGTCAGATCGTGTCTCGATCCACTGGGCAACGCCCCAGCCCACCAGAAACAACACCACACAAATGACCAGTCCCCCCAGCAGGGACCACCCGCTACGGATGGTCAATTTGGCCAAACCGGGATCCTGTTGTCAAACTGGCCAACTGGGCGGTATCTCTCTGCTGGAATGAGCCATGCAACACCTGAAAACCACGCAACAGTTCCAGGGCGCGTTGCAGTTGATAGTCTTCCTTGCTGTGCCCGGTGATCCGGTCAGAATCCTCCAGATCTTTCAGCCGTTTGCGTGCCTTTTCCTCGCTGTCTGCCTTGCTCTTGCCCTTGTCGATCCCTTTGCCGAGATCGGGGTCGGTCTCCTGTTCTTCGACCGTGCCCTCCTTGTTTTCGTCACGATTCTTGTTACGCACCTTGCTCTCGCCGCCAGAGCCGTCGGCATTTTTGAGATGGCCCTTCAAATCGGCTTCGGTGGTGTGACGTTCTCCCGCATCGCGCTTGTTGCCGTTGAGATCCATGTCTTCCACCACAATATCGGGGGCAATCCCCTTGGCCTGAATGGAACGGCCACTGGGGGTATAATACTGGGCCGTGGTCAGGCGCAACCCGGAACCATCCGACAGGGGAATGATGGTCTGCACCGATCCTTTGCCGAACGAGTTGGTCCCCATGATAATGGCCCGATGATGATCTTGCAGGGCACCCGACACAATTTCCGAGGCGGACGCTGAACCGGCATTGATCAGCACCACGATGGGCGCGCCCTCCAGAACATCGCCGGGATGGGCCTCAAAGGACATATCCTTGCCGGGGATGCGGCCCTTGGTGTAGACGATCAACCCCTTTTCCAGAAAGGCATCCGCCACCTCAACCGCCTGGTCCAGGAGTCCACCCGGATCATTGCGCAGGTCCAACACCAACCCTTTCAAGCCATCCTTGCCCGCCTCTTTTTTAAGTTCTTCCATCCCTTGTTCCAGCAGGGGCATGGTCTGCTCGTTGAACTGGACAATGCGCGTATAGCCAATATTGCCGGACTCCAGACGCCATTTGACACTGTGTACCTTGATAATGTCGCGCACAATCTTGAAGGTCAGCAGTTTTGGTGCCCCCTTGCGCAGGATGGTCAGTTGGACGGCGGTGCCCGGTTTGCCCCGCATTTTTTTGACGGCCTCCAGCAAATTCATCTCTTCGGTGCTGTCTTCGTCAATCTTGACGATCAAATCGCCTGCCTTCACGCCCACCTGAAACGCGGGGGTGTCCTCAATGGGGGAAACCACCAGAACACCGTGTTCCGATTGGGCAATTTCAATACCCAGGCCGCCAAATTCCCCTTTGGTGTCGACCCGCATCTCCTTGAAATCTTCCGGGGTGAGAAAAGAAGAGTGTGGATCGAGGGATTTCAACATGCCGCGGATGGCACCGTACAGGACGGTCTTTTCATCCACCTCTTCCACATAATTTTGTTTGACCAGGGAGAAGACCTCGGAAAAGACCCGCAGCTTTTCGTAGGTGACCTGGCTGACTGCCAGGACATTGTCTGCCCCCAAGTGCAGACCGGCCAGAACCGCCAGGATGACGAGACCAAACACTAACGGGCGTCTTGCCCGCAACGGATTTTTCATGACCTAAGCTCCTGCCAATATGGTGCAACGCGCCTGTTTCGTGGGCGACCGCTTATGGGGCTGCAATCTCCCCCGGTTCCCCTTAAAATGATCAAAAAAAAGGGTGGAGGGGTCTGGGGCGGCGGTTTTCCGCCTCCCCGGAAGGGGCCTCCAACCACCCGTCCACTCAGCCTTGTCGCCCCACTACTCCGCGAGGCTGGCCATTTTGTCGCTGTGCCATCTGTTTTTGACCAACCATTTTCTGGGGTTTTCCGGCCGGTTGCCCCGGCGAATCTCAAAGTACAGTCCCGGTATACCATCCACCGAGCCGGTTTTGCCACTCTTGGCAATGACCTGTCCTGGCTCCACAAAATCCCCTTTGGCGACCAGCAGGTCGTGGTTGTGTCCATACAGAGAGTAGACACGGCCGCCGTGATTCAGGATAACCAGCAAACCATAACCACGGAACCAGCCCGCATACACCACCTGCCCACGGGAAGTGGCCATTACGCTGGCATTTTCCGGGGTGCGAAAGAACAGACCGGACGACAGGGGCGCGGCAGAGGCGTTGAGTGGCCCCATAAAGGTGCCCATGCGTCGCTCGACCGAGGCGGAAAACAGACTCTTCGTGCGGTGCAATCGCTTGGCAAAGGCGGGTGTACCCGACCGTTTGCCGTGTCGCCCCCGGACCACATGCGCCCGTCCCGGGTGAGACCATTTTTTCTGGTGCAAGCGGTGCGAAGAGTTGAACCGTGCGCTTTTGCTTGCCAACAGGGCGGTGCCGGGGCGTGTCGAGACAACACTCTTGCCAGCGACCAGACGGCCCTTTTTCTGGGTGACCGACCGTGCCTGCAGGGGTCGACGAGCGGGCGTACTCCCCATCGCTCGCTTGGCCTTATGGTTGCGCGCCGCCCCTTTCTTTAATCCATACATCAATCGGGCGTGATCAGCAAGGCGATGCTGTTTGGGGGTGGCCTGAAATTCACTGGCCAGAAGCGGTACCGTCAGGCCCAGCAGCAGCAGGCAGACCAAAACGCCCACGGCCATGATATACCCATTCCGGCCTTCTTGTCCCATTTTTTCGATCTCTTTCATTTTTTTTCCGTTGTCTCCGACGGGAAGCGCAGTAATGGGGTGCCCGTCATGGGGGCGGGTTGGGGCAAGTGCAGCAATTGGAGTATCGTGGGGGCAATATCGCACAGGCGGCCATCCTGGAGGGTGGCCGGTCGTCCCAGATAAAGCAGGGGTGCCGGATTGTTGGTGTGGGCGGTGTGGGGTTGTCCGGTAGAGGTCTCCATCATGCAGTCGGCGTTGCCATGATCGGCGGTGATCAACACTTCGCCGCCCACGTGCAATATGGCCTCCACCAGTTGCCCCAGACAGCGGTCAACGGTCTCAACCGCTTGTATGGTGGCCGCCATTTTACCCGTGTGGCCCACCATGTCGGGATTGGCATAGTTGGCGACCATAAAATCAAACTGGCCGTGGTGGACCTGCTCGATGATTTGTTGTGTCAATTGCTCTGCTGACATGGCGGGTTGCAGATCGTAGGTGGCTACGCGCGGGGAGGGGACCAGCAGGCGTTCTTCGCCGGGAAAGGCGGTCTCGCGGCCACCATTGAAAAAATAGGTGACGTGGGCATATTTTTCCGTCTCGGCGGCGCGCAACTGGCGCAAACCCGCCTGGGAGAGTATCTCGCCCAGAATATGGGTAAGGGGCTCCGGCGGGAAGGCCACCGCCACCGGTTGCAGCGTGGTATCATATTGCGTCATGGTCAACAGGCCCGCCAGGCGGGGTTGACGGGTGCGGACAAAGCCCTGGAAGGCTCCCTCTCCAGTGGCGGGATCGAGCAGAGCGTGGCAGATCTCCCGCATCCGGTCGGCGCGAAAGTTGAGCATCAGCAGGCCGTCGCCATCCTGTAGCACGGTGGGGGCCTGGCCAGCGGGGCCCAGGAGGGTGGGTTGCAAAAACTCGTCATCTTCGCCCCGTGCATAGCCCGCCTGCACCGCCTGGAGGGGGTCGGCAGCCGTTTGTCCGCTCCCCAGGGTCAGCATATCATAGGCCCGTTGCACCCGTTCCCAGCGTTGATCCCGATCCATGGCATAATAGCGTCCGCAGACCGAGACAATGCGTCCGGCCCCGATCCGTTTCAACCCTTGCTGAAACGTCGCCAGATAATCCAATGCGGAGCGCGGGGGGGTGTCGCGTCCATCCAGAATGGCATGAATATAAATCTCTTTGGCCTGACAATTTTTGGCCGCCAGGACGGCGGCCAGCAAATGTTCGCTGTGGGAGTGGACGCCGCCGGGGGAGAGCAGGCCGCAGAGATGGACGGCTCCACCCTGTGCCAGCGTCTGGTCGATGGTTGCCTCGATGGCCGGGTTGTCGGCCAGCCCGCCGTTCCAGATGGCCCGGTTGATGCGGGTCAAATCCTGATACACAATGCGTCCCGCACCCAAATTGGTGTGACCGACCTCGGAATTGCCCATTTGTCCATCCGGCAGGCCGACATCACCCGCGCTGGTCTGGATCAGGGCGTGGGGGCGGGTTTGCCACCAATGGTCAAAATGGGGGGTGTTGGCATGATAAATGGCGTTGTGTTGGGTCTCGGCACAGATGCCCCAGCCATCCAGCACCACCAGGGCGATGGGTTTTGGTCTCATAGATGCTCATTCACAGGCGTTGATGGCGTATTCCCCCATGCTCGGAGGGTGTTGCGGGGTCTGACCAGGAGATCCTGTCTTTCCATGAACTTAAGCAATTGGTTCGCTGGAAAGCGGTGCTGGATGCAGACCATCTTACCGTTGAAAGCACAATCCATGCCGCCAGGGCGATCCTGGTTCGTGGTGGTGTCTCGGTGCGCGTATGGGGGTGGTGATGAGGGCGCGTGGGGCTGGCCATTGCCTGGGTGTGTTGCAAAATATTATTGTTTCTCAATGTATGGCATTCTTGGCTGATTGCAGGTAAAGCGTGGGTACGGGTGGGGCTGTCAAGCGGGGCAAGGGGGGTGTGATGACGTGGTGCCACAGGGTTGACGCTGGTCAGGGAGGTCCAGGAGGGGATTGTCCCCATCCCGTTATATGCATCGCAAAAAGGGAGTCTTGATCTGGGGTGTCCAAATCGGGCCTTGGCTGTTGACCGGTTTTTGGATAGGATTCCCTGGAACCGTCGTTCGCGTGTTTACGCTGCGGCATCTTCAGGGTAGTATGGCCGCTTTTGGTGCTCTATTTGAG
>JADFYM010000044.1 GCA_015233035.1 Magnetococcales bacterium | reverse complement strand
GACCCCTATAACTGCACAATGTGATTCGGATTTATTATCAGCATAAAGATGTGTGCATAGGGTAGGGACCCCACCAGGGGGATAATCCCCCTGGACCCCTTGGAAATTATTAAAAAAAAAGGGTGGAGGGGTCTGGGGAGGCGGTTCTCCGCCTCCCCAGCAATGCCCCCCCAAGACCGGCAACAGACCGTTGCCCACTAGGCAAACAACGGCGTGGAAATATAACGGTCGCCCCGATCCGGCAGGATGACCACCACACACCCGCCCCCGGTCAGTTCTCCGGCCAGGGTGAGAGCGGCGACCAGGGCACCCCCTGCCGAATGTCCGGCAAAAAGGCCCTCCTGTTTGGCCAGACGGCGGGCCATCTCCCCGGCGGCCTCGGCAGAGACCTCCAGGATGCGATCCACCCGCTCCGGTTCAAAAATTTTGGGCAAATATTCCTTTGGCCAGCGGCGGATACCCGGAATTTTGGCCCCCTCCTCCGGGTGAACACCCACAATCTGCACGGCCGGGTTTTGTTCCTTCAAAAAGCGGGAGACCCCCATAATGGTACCCGTCGTGCCCATCGAACTGACAAAATGGGTGATCGTGCCCTGGGTATCCCGCCAGATTTCCGGTCCCGTGCCGCGATAGTGTGCCCGCCAGTTGTCTGGATTGGCAAACTGGTCAAACATCACCCCGTCGCCCGCCCGGACCATGGCCCATGCCCGATCTATGGCACCTTCCATGCCCGCTGCATCCGGTGTCAGTTCCAGGTGTGCGCCATAGGCCGCCATGCTGGAACGGCGTTCCATGGACATGGAATCCGGCATGACCAGGGTGATGGGATGGCCCCAGCGGGCGGCAATCATGGCCATGGCGATGCCGGTGTTGCCGCTGGTGGGTTCAATGATGCGCATCCCCTCCCGCAGCACGCCGGTCGCCCTGGCTCCCAGAAACATGCTGAGAGCCGCCCGGTCTTTGACCGATCCGGCGGGATTGTTGCCCTCCAGTTTGGCCAACAGGCGCACCTGGGGGCAGGCTGCGCCCAGGCGGGTCAGGGCCACCAGGGGGGTGTTGCCAATCACAGATTCCAGACTGTTCATACGCTTTTCCTGTCGGTATAACTGATTATAAAAAAGGGTGGCATGGACACATTGTTTACGGCACTGATGGCCGCTTACGGTCCCCAGCATTGGTGGCCTGCCCGAAGTGTGGAAGAGATGATGGTGGGAGCCATATTGGTACAAAACACCTCCTGGACACAAGTCACCAAGGTGATCGCCCAATTGGCAGCCGATGGCTGGCTCACCTGGGCGGTCATCCGCCAACTGACGGATGAACAGTAAGTATCCCCCGGCAGAGCCGGGGGCTTTAGTTTGTGAGCCGCTCAAAGCGGCTGGAGGGGTCGCTGACGCGGCCCCATGTTTATGCGCCGCCTAAAGGCGGCCGATCGGCGTTAAAAATCCAATTTCAACTGTTCCAATCGCTGATCCTCTTTCTCCTGCTTGCGGATGTACTCACGGACTATTGTTTCGTCCCGACCTACCGTCGAAACATAGTATCCTCGCGCCCAAAAACTTTGCCCAGTGAAATTCCGTCTTTGCTCACCATATGTCCGGGCCAGATGAATGGCACTCTTGCCTTTGATGTACCCGATGACTTGCGATACCGCGTACTTCGGTGGTATCGCGATCAGCATGTGTACATGGTCAGGCATCAAATGCCCCTCCTCTATCCGGCACTCCTTCTGTTGCGCCAGGGTGCGGAAGACCTCCCCCAGGTGGCGTCTCAATTGTTCGTACAGCGTGCGACGGCGGCATTTCGGAATAAACACCACATGATATTTGCACTCCCATCTGGAGTGGTTTAGACTTTGTGCGTCGTTCATCAGTATCCTCCTTGTCGTGGTGCTTGGCGGCTCACGACATGGAGGATCCTGGATGACTCCCTGAAAAGTCAAACTTCTGCTGTCACCCCGGCAGAGCCGGGGGTTTACTCATTTTTATTAGGGGCCCGGCTGCAACCCGTCGGCTATTTTCGGGTGAAGACGCGCCGTCTCAAGGCTCTGGCCAATTTTATGGGGCGGTATGAGGATGACCCGGAACAGCTCTTTCAGTTGGAGACCAACCTGTTGCGTGACACCCTGTTGCAGGTGCATGGCATTGGCCCGGAGACGGCGGATTCCATGATTTGCTATGCGGCGCATCGACCCATGTTTGTGGTCGATGCCTATACCAAACGGCTCTTCCATCGCCTGGGCTGGCTGGGAGAGAAGGCTTCCTATGCGACAATACAAACCCTGGTCCATCAGGCCTTGCCGAGGGATGCCCACCAACTGGGCGAATTGCACGCCTTGATCGTCCAACATGCCAAGCAGCATTGTCGGGCCAAACCGGTGTGTCTATCCTGTCCGCTCTCTTTTTGTCCTGCCTACGGGAGGTGATCGCCATGCTACCCACAGATTCTTCTGCGCCTGCCCCGGTCCGGGGTCGACCCATTCAGCGTTTATCGGCCATCTTGGCCAACCAGATTGCGGCGGGTGAGGTGGTGGAACGTCCGGCTTCGGTCGTCAAGGAACTGGTGGAAAACAGTCTGGATGCCGGGGCCAACCGCATGGAAGTATGGATTGAACAGGGGGGCAAGCGACTGATTCGGGTGGTGGACAATGGCCATGGCATGGAAGAGGCGCAGGCGCGTCTGGCCCTGGAACGCCATGCCACCTCCAAGATTGCCTCGCTGGAAGATCTTTTCTGCATTCGGACCTTGGGTTTTCGGGGCGAGGCCCTCCCCTCCATCGCCTCGGTGGCGCATTTTGAACTGGAGAGTCGCATCGCCGAGCAGGTGGATGGGGTGCGTTTGGTGTTGCGGGGGGGAACATTGGAGCAGGAGAGCCGGATTGTCATGCCCCCCGGTACCCGCATTACCGTGCGCAATCTGTTTTTCAACACCCCGGCCCGGCTCAAATTTATGAGTGCGGACAATACCGAGGCGCAACATGTCACAGAACTGATGCAGCGTTTGGCCCTGGCCCACCCGGAAAGCGGTTTCAAGCTCTGGCTCAATGGCCGCGAAAATCTCGACATTCGAGCCGGGACCGGGGAACATGGGGTCGGGCAGCGTCTGGCCACCGTTTTTGGCGATGATTTTGTGTCCAACTGTCTGGAATTGACCAGCCAGCAGGAACATGTCGCCATCTCCGGCTGGGTTGGGCTGCCCACCTTGAGCCGGAGCAATGCCCGCAGCATTCATCTGTATGTCAATGGTCGATGGGTACGGGATAAAATGATTCTGGCGGCTATTCGCGAGGCCTATCGGGATCTGCTGGCGCACAACCGGTATCCTGTGTTGGCCCTGTTTATTCAGGTGCCACCCGAGACGGTGGACGTCAACGTCCATCCGGCCAAGCAGGAGGTCCGTTTTCACCAGCAAAATTTTGTCTATTCCACCGTGCGGCGGGCCGTGGAGGCCGCTTTGGCCACGCTGGGCCGACGCACCTATCAGACGGCAGAGTCGCCCGTCGCGCCTGGTCTGGACCGTGTCGATCCGGCCTGGGCCGATGCGGATCCGCTGCTGGCCAATCTGCCGCCCGCCGTCTCCCAACCTGTGCATTGGGATCGTCCCCGCTCGACCGGGGCATCGACCCCTTCTGGCAACCGGAGCGGGGGTTACAAGGTGGCGGAAGGGGGCGATTGGCAACCCAGTTTGTTTCGCGCGGCCATGACCGGGGAGGAGAGGCCAGGCGAACCGGTTGCACCGGAGTTGTTGCCGCCATCGACCTATCTGCCGGACCCACCTCTGGGACGGGCCCTGGCCCAGGTGCATGGAACCTATATTCTCGCCCAGACGGCGACCGGCATTGTCTGGGTGGATCAACATGCCGCCCACGAACGGATTGTCTATGAAACATTAAAACGGGCTTATGCGGAAAAAAGTCTGGCGCGTCAGCGGTTGTTGCTGCCGGAAGTGTTGCAGCTTTCCCAGACGGAGGCGGAACAATTGACCAGCCATTTATCCGAGTTGGCCGAGTTGGGCGTGATGGTGGAACCGTTTGGCAAGCAGGCCTTTGCCGTGCGCGAAATTCCTAACATGTTGGCGGGTGGGAGCGTGCGGGAACTGGTTATGGATCTACTCAATGATCTCGAAAAACAAGGGGAAAGTTCTGGTGTGGCTGCCCGAATGGAGCAGATATTGTCCACCATGGCATGTCATGGTTCGGTGCGGGCGCGGAAAAAATTGAGCCAAGAGGAGATGGATGCCTTGTTGCGGCAGATGGAGACGACCAACTTTTCTGGTCAGTGCAGCCATGGCCGACCGACCTATTGTGCTGTGAGTTTGGCGGAGTTGGAAAAACTGTTTGGGCGGCGTTAAACCACCCCGTTGTTAAGATACACTGTTCTGCGGGTCCAGGGGGATCATCCCCCTGGTGGGGTCCAGGGGCAAAGCCCCTGGTGGGGTCCGGGGCGAAGCCCCGCTTCAGCCCAGGGCCTCTTGATGGGACCATACCAGGCGCAGACCCTCAACCGTTCACTGGTTGTCCCACCCCCGCAGCCAGCAGAGTGGCCACCAGCATATTGAGGCTGACCTGTTCGCGTTTGGCCTTGGCAACCAGTTTGGCATGGAGCGATTTTGGCACTCTGGTCATAAATTTTCCGGAAAAACCGCCTGACAGGGGGACGGGGACGGGCAGACCCAACTCTTCCAAGGTCAGGATCATGCCGCGCAGGGCATCCAGACCATTCTCGATGGCCTCCGCAACGGTTTCGCCATCGGCGATGCACTCATTGAAATCGGTGAAAGAGATCAGAAAACCGCCGCCATCCTCTTCCGACAACCGTCTGATCTCAAAGGGGTAATCTTCGAGGGGATACATGGATCATCCTCCCTGCACGAATCGGACAAACTTTTTGATATAAACCGGCTTGATGGGTTTTCTCGCCGGAACTGACAGCACACGCCCATCGATCCGCCAATCTGTCGGATGGTGCGCCATCTGGTCGAGCAGTTTCTGTGCTGTGTTCATGGGTGAAATGGTATCGCATGTAGTATACAAAGACAAGCGAGGAACCAGGGGAATCGCATTGCGATGGGGGTGTTCCTGGGAGCGCGGGCGTCTCGCCCGCGATAGATGGTGCTCCCAGGAGACTCCAGGATCGGGTGTTCAGAAATTTCACATACAATTGCCCCACGGCGGCGTTAGGGGTATTGACAGGCGGTCATTGGACCCATTAACATGGTTATCAGGTGGGCGTGACACGGATCGATCCTGGTTGAACAAAAACACCGCATGGAATATTGGCCCACGGACAAGAATCGGGACTTTGCAACAGGGAGCACACCATGAACTGGCGCGACTGTATCACCACCAATCCCCAGATCTGTCACGGACAGGCGTGCATTCGCGGCACCCGGATTCCGGTTTCCGTCATTCTGGACAATCTGGCGGCCAACCCATCGCATCAAGCCCTTTTGCAGAGCTATCCGTCCCTGACCGAGGAGTCCATTTGTGCCGCCACCCACTATGCAGCGGATTTGGCACGGGAGAGGATTGTCGAGTGGGAGGATCGGGTGGTGGCATGAAGTTCAAAATCGACGAAAACCTTCCCTCGGAGGTGACTCTCCTGCTGCGCGGAGCAGGGCACGACGCCCTGAGCGTTTTGGATCAATCTCTGGGGGGAACAGACGATGGCACGGTGTTCGATGTCTGCCGTGCGGAACAGCGCATCCTGGTGACGTTGGATTTGGATTTTGCCAATATGTACGCCTATCCACCGGCAATGGGGTACGGCATTGTGGTACTTCGACTGCCTTGGCAGGACAAATCCACCATCATGGAGGCGATGCAACGGGTGCTGCCTGTGTTGGCCAGAGAATCGCCGGAGCGCAAACTTTGGATCGTGGAAAAGGAACGGGTTCGGATCAGGGAATAACCGAAGGGACAACAAATGAACTCTGTAGAACGTCTATTGCTCAGCATTCCGAGTAAATTCCGGTTTCCGCTGCTTGTTTTGGTATTGGTACCCGCCATCATCCTTCTGGCATCTTTGACGACTGATATCCAGACTACTTGGTTAGTCACCGGAGCCATGCTGTTAATCCTGTTTTTGGCTCGCCCCATCTGGTTACCTCCCGACCATGGGACCAACCAGATACGGAAACTCTCTCTCCAGAAGGTCGATGCCCGTCGTTACGCAACGATCCAGCCACCACAGTGCTGATGCAATTGGAGGAGCGTTGGCAGGGTCTGGATCGGTAAAACCGGAGTTTATCCATGGATGATGTATCCGTTTAAAACGTTGCAGCAAAGCGTCAAAAAGGCTGGTCACATTCGACGCAGGCAGACACAACCCTACCCGTGCGTTTTGGTTTGATGCGCCAGATGTGACGGCCATCCGGGCAAAAACCGGGCTTGCCAATCCCGGTTTGCTCATTTGGCAGGAGCAATCACCCACGCATCCAGCATACTGGCCGCACCTCATGCCCACCCCCCTCATCCCCGCCCGGACACAAAATCCCGAATGGCCTCAAAATAGACCCTCTGCCCCACCATCATCAGGTCATTGTGTCCGGCGTCTGGAATGATCACCAGCTTCTTGTCTCCATGCGCCACCCCCGCAAACAGGGCATGGCCATCGGCCACCGGAATAATTTCATCCTCCTCCCCATGAATGATCAAGACCGGCACTGGCACCTGGGCCATCTTGACAGGGTTGCCAAACCCCTGCTCCTCCCCCACGCCCCCCAACGACATCCCGCCCAACCGCTCCATCAACGGAATGGTAAAGGCAAAACCGCTCTCAATGATCAACCCGGCAATCTCCTCCTGGGCATGATGGGCGGTCTCAATCGCGGCGGCACTGCCCAGAGAACGGCCCATGACATACAACCGGTCATTCTCGATCCCGTTATCGGCCAACACCGGCCGAACCTGCCGATAAAGGGCGATGGCATCGGCCAGCAATCCCGTCCCCGTCGGCACCCCATCGCTGATGCCATAACCCCGATAGTCCATGATCAGAAAGTTAATGCCCATGCCGGTGTAGACGGGGGCAATATCATCATAATCGGCGGCAATCTCGCCGTTGCCATGCCAAAATAAAATGGTCGGTGCCGCCGCACCGCTGATGTGCAAGCGACCACCCAGGCTGATCTCCGGGCCGACCGGAATGCGCACCGGCTGGGCATCGCCCAAACCTTCCCATGGCATTTCACGCCGAGGATGAAACATATGCTGCAAAACGACGGGATGATCCAGAAGCGTGCGGGTCGGCATGGCGGTATCCTCTCGGCATGGAAGTGGAAATTTAAAAAAATGAAGCGCACCTGTTGCGGA
Organism: Magnetococcales bacterium; assembly: GCA_015233035.1. Lineage (GTDB taxonomy): Bacteria > Pseudomonadota > Magnetococcia > Magnetococcales > Magnetaquicoccaceae > Magnetaquicoccus. The sequence goes on along the minus strand of JADFYM010000044.1, from coordinate 13,026 downwards.
ATGCGTCGGTTCCGTCATTCTCGCGCAAGTGGGGATTCATACCAAATGGCAATCAGACGGGTAACGGTGTTGGCGGCGTCGTTACTGCGCGCGGTCGTGAGTGATACTTCCTTGTTCCGTCATTCCCGCGTAGGCGGGAATCCAGCCAGCCCCGCAGAACTCCTGGATTCCCGCTTTCGCGGGAATGACGATAACGGGTGCCCGTGCCTGTCGCCTTGTTCCCCGTTCGATTGCAATTTGGTATCAGATTGCGCAGGTACCACCTGGATCCCCGCCTGCGCGAGAATGACGTTTGCAAAACGGCGCGGGTTGCGGTTTCATCCGGCGGGGCATACCACACACCAGTGGGGCGGGCTGCCCGGCCATGGTCGGCGTCACCTGTGGGGGCTTCGCCCCCAACCCCACCAGGGGCTTCGCCCCTGGACCCCACCGGGGGGGATAATCCCCCCCCGGACCCCCTTGATAATGATTAACAAAAAAAGGGTGGAGGAACACTGAAAACCGTGACCAACCTACTATTACCGGATCAAATACACATCAAACCGCGTGTTTTTGCTGCCTATCGCCATCGTCGGCTGACCACCCAGCACAGGGGCCAACCGGGGCCGCTTGACCACCACCCGCTGCCGAGCCACCGTCAACGCCACCGCCAACAACTCCGCCGCATCCCCATCATCCCCCACCAACACACGCAGACGACGCATCTCTTTCTTGGAGAGAGCACTGCCATCCCGGTGCGGATACATGGGATCCAGATAGACCACATCCGGTCCCCCCTCCTGCCCAGACCATCCCTCCAACACCCGCCGGGCATCAGCCTGCACCAGGGTCAAGGCCAAAGCATCCGTCTGACCCATACCTTCCGCCAACCGCCGCAAACCGTCCGCCAACAAGGCCGCCACCACCGGCGAACGCTCCACCATCTGCACCACCCCCCCCAGTGCGGCCAGAACCAGGGCATCCTGCCCCAACCCCGGCGTCGCATCCAGGATGCGCAGCGGACGGTTGCCCCGCAACCCCACCGCCCGCGCCAACGGTTGGCGCAAGCCCCCCCCATGCGCACGGCGAAAGCCCCCCTTGCCCCCGACAAAATCCACATAAATGGCCCCCCCCTCCTCCGGGTCCACACTGCGCAACTCCAGCCGGGTGTCGGTCACCACCAGCAACAGACGCGCCCCCGACGGTTCCGCCACCAGCGGCAAAGACAAACGATCCGCCCAAAGGGTCGCCTGGGACCATTGCGCGGGCGACGCAGCCCAAATCGCCACCTCCGGCACCGTGACAGAACAATCCCCCCGCAACAAAATGATCCTCCACCCCCCAAAAATGTTGGCTACGGGTTTTGTCAACCCCGGAAAGCGTTCATAATGCACCCTTGGAGGGTAAATCTCAATTGGATGTTTGAACCAGGATGAGTCTGACCATGCAAAAAACAATCGCGTTCCAGGGAATACGTGGGGCCTACAGCGAACAAGCCTGCCGGGAAAAAATGCCGGACTGCCTCCATGTGCCCTGCAAAACCTTCGAGGATATCTTTCAACAGGTGGAAGATGGGCTGGTCGATTGGGGCATGCTCCCCGTCGAAAACAGCGTGGCAGGCGTGGTCAGCGACAGCTATGACCTGCTGGCCAGACACAATCTGTTCATCGTTGGCGAACACTATCAGCGCGTCCGCCACTGCCTGTTGGGCATCCGGGGGGCCCGACTGGAGCAGATCCGTACCGTCTACTCCCATCCACAGGCCCTGGCCCAATGCCATGCCTTTATCCGCCAACAAGGCTGGGAACGCCAGGCAGCCTACGACACCGCCGGAGCCGCCGCCGACCTGCTCCAACGCGGCAACCCGACCGAAGCCGCCCTGGCCTCGGCCCTGTGTGCCGAATTGTACCAGCTCGATATTCTGGGCCAGGATGTGCAGGACAGCCCCCTCAACACCACCCGGTTTTTGCTGATCGCCCGGGACAAGGCCCAGCCCTCCCCGGACCTGCCCTGCAAGACCAGCCTGCTGTTCGAGGTGCGCAATATTCCCGCCGCCCTCTATAAATGTCTGGGCGGCTTTGCCACCAATGGCATCAACCTGACCCGCCTGGAATCCCGCCCCATCCCAGGCCGCCATTGGAGCTATCATTTTTATCTGGACTTCCAGGGCCACCCGGATGACACCGATTGCCAATTGGCCATGGAAGAGATTTCTTTCTTTACCGACTCCTTGAAAATTCTGGGTTGCTACCAGGAAGCCTCCAACCAAATGGAATGACCCGTCACCATGATCGCCTATCCGACTATTGATCCCGTTTTGTTGCACATCGGTCCCTTGGCCATCCGCTGGTATGGCTTCATGTACAGCCTTTCCTTTCTCATCGCCTGGCCCCTGCTCCTGAACCGCGCCAAACGATTTCTCCCCCAACTGACCAAGGATCATGCCAGCGACCTCCTCCTCTGGATCCTGTTGGGAGTGATTCTGGGTGGCCGCGCTGGCTATATCCTGTTTTATCAATTTGATTATTACCAAGACAACCCCTGGGCCATGCTGCGGGTGTGGGAAGGAGGCATGGCCTTCCATGGCGGCCTGATCGGTGTGCTGACCGTTGCGGTGCTCTTTTCCCGCCGCTACCACCTGAGTGGCTTGGCCTTGGCCGACCTGGTGGCCCCCATCGCCCCCATCGGCTTTTTTTTGGGCCGGATCGGCAATTTTATCAACGGTGAATTGTGGGGCCGTACCACCGATCTGCCCTGGGGGATGATCTTTCCGGGAGCCGGGTCCATGCCCCGCCACCCCAGTCAACTCTATCAGGCCGGGCTGGAAGGCTTGTCACTCTTTCTGCTGCTGCAATGGCTGGGTCGCTCTGCCCGTCCACCCGGATTTCTGCTGGGCTGGTTTCTCGCGGGCTACGGTCTGTGCCGCTTCCTGACCGAATTTGTCCGGGAACCCGATCCCCAACTGGGTCTGCTCGCCCTGGGACTGAGCATGGGCCAATGGTTGAGCCTGCCCATGATCCTGGCCGGTCTGGGCTTATGGCTCTTTTCCCTGCGGCATAAATGACCGAACCACCCCCCTCTCTCCTGGAAACCGTGGCCACCCTGCCTCTGCGCCCTGGGGTGTACCGCTTTTTGGGCGAACAGGAACGGGTGCTCTATGTCGGCAAAGCCAAAGCACTGAAAAAACGGGTGGCCTCCTATTTTCAAAACCGGGCCACCCAACCCCTACGCATCCAGGCCATGCTCCAACTGGCCCGCACCATAGAAGTCACGGTGACCACGACAGAAAACGAGGCGTTGATCCTGGAGGCCAACCTGATCAAGCGGTTTCGCCCGCCCTACAATGTGCTGCTCAAGGATGACAAATCGCACCCCTATCTCCATCTGTCCACGCAGCATCCCTACCCCCGCCTCGTGCTGCTGCGCACCCCGCCCAGACCCGGCGTGACCGAGGTCACCCCCGACACTCCGGCGGGGAGTGCCAGCCAGGGCCAATGGTTCGGCCCTTTTCCCTCGGTCAGCGCACTGCGGGAGACGGTCAAATGGTTGCAAGGACTGTTTCCCATCCGCCACTGCGAGGATGCCCAGTTCCAGCACCGCCAGCGACCTTGTCTGAATTATCAGATCAAACGGTGCAGCGGTCCCTGTTGTGGGCGCATCTCGGTGGAACAATATGCCGCGCTGGTACGGGATATTGGCCTGTTTCTGGAGGGAAAATCCACCCTCTTGCTGGAGCGTCTGCAACAGGCCATGTGGCAGGCCGCCGAAAATCGCGCCTTCGAGGAGGCCGCCCGCCTGCGCGACCGGATCCAGGCCATCTCGCTGGTCCAGGATCAACGGCGCATCAATCTGGCGGAAAACAGTTATCTGGATGTGGTCAGCCTGGCGGGAGATGAGCGGGGCTATGCCGTGCAGCTTTTTTGTGTCCGCAACGGCATCAATTGGGGCAACACCTGTTTTTTTCCCGAAAATGGGGCCGGACGCACCCCGGAAGAGGTGTTGGAAGCCTTTTTGGCCCAATATTATGCCCCCCAGGAGGGGCAGCCGGTTGCCACCCCGCCCGCCGAAATTGTGGTCAATCTGGCTCTGGGACAACGGCACTGGCTGGCGGCGGCCCTGAGTGGTCTGCGCGGCAGCCCGGTACGCATCCACAAACCGACCGGGGGCGAAAAGCAGCGTCTGCTCAACATGGCCACCCTCAACGCCGAACAGGCCTTGCAACGCCGCCAGCAAAGTCGCGCCACCTTTGACCGGTTGGTCGGCGAACTGGCGACCGTCTTGGCTCTGCCCCACCCCCTGCGCCGCATTGAGGCCTACGATGTGTCCCATTTTCAGGGTACTCATCCCGTGGGTTCCCTGGTTGTGTTTGGCCCGGATGGATGGCAAAAAAAAGGGTACCGGCATTTTAATCTCCAGGATCCGGATCTGCTGGATGACACGGCCCGCATGGCCCGGATGCTCGCCCGGCGGCTGGCCAAATGGGCATCCCCCCGGCACAGCCCCGCCACCGACCCGCCGGATACCCCGGACCTGGCCGATTGGCCAGACCTGATCCTGCTGGATGGCGGGCGCGGCCAGTTGCACGCCGCCCTGGCCGTCGCCCAGGAATGCGCCATTGCAGGCCTGTCATTCTGCGCCATCGCCAAGGGGGCCAACCAGGATGACGGCCAGGAACGGCTCTTTTTGCCGCATGTACCAGAACCCATTGTCTTGCCCGCACATTCTCCGGTACTATTCCTGTTGCAGAGGATCCGCGATGAGGCCCATCGTTTCGCCATCGGCCTGCACCGGGATCAACGCGGTCAGGCCCAGGTTCGCTCGGTTCTGGACCGGATCCCCGGCATTGGCCCACAACGAAAACGCCTGTTGCTGCGCCATTTTGGTTCGGTCAAGGCACTGCGGGAGGCCGACGTTGCCACCCTGTTGACGGTTACCGGTGTGTCGGCAGGTCTGGCACAAAAAATTGTTCAATTTTTTCAGGAAGAGCCCTGATAGAGACCATGGTTTGGAACCTGCCCAACACCCTGACGGCCATGCGGATCCTGCTGATTCCGTTCTTTGTGGGATTTTCCTATCTCCCTGGCCGCTGGGGGTTTGTCCTCGCCGCCCTTTTTTTCAGTCTGGCGGCCATCACCGATTGGGCAGACGGCTATATCGCCCGCCGCCGCAGTCTCCTCACCCAGTTTGGCCGTTTTTTTGACCCCGTGGCCGACAAGTTGCTGGTCATCTCGGCATTGGTGTTGTTGGTGGCCAACGGCCAGGCTCCGTTCATCCTGGTCTTGATCATTCTGGCCCGGGAAATTACCATCATGGCCCTGCGCGAACGCATGGCTGGCCTCGGCCACCGCATTCCCGTCTCCACCACCGGCAAGTGGAAGACCGGTTTCCAAATGGCGGCCATCATCATGCTGCTGGTGCAAACCGGTCTCTGGGATATTCCCTTCCAGATACCAGGCGTAATTTGCCTTTATATTTCAACAGGTTTGACACTTGTGTCCGGCTATCACTACCTCAAGGAAGCCTGGCCGAAACTGCAATCCGGGACATAAATCTTGAAAAGCTTCAAGAACAGTTGACTCGCGCACCATTTTTTTTTAACATGCGGTCATGTTCTCGGAACGGCTACGCAAGTCGGTACAAAAGAGGATGTGGTGTAAAAGGAATATGCGGGAGTAACTCAGTGGTAGAGTGCAACCTTGCCAAGGTTGACGTCGAGGGTTCGAACCCCTTCTCCCGCTCCACCTTTTTTGTCTGGCCGGGTGGCGAAGTGGCCTAACGCGGAGGTCTGCAAAACCTTTATTTCGTGGGTTCAAATCCCACCCCGGCCTCCATACGAACATATCCCAGCCATCCTCGCCGAGGCTGGCCGGGCGGTAGTTGAGTGTCGCGGGAGTAACTCAGTGGTAGAGTGCAACCTTGCCAAGGTTGACGTCGAGGGTTCGAACCCCTTCTCCCGCTCCATTTTTACCATATTGAAAAAATTTATCAAAAAAACGGCTACATATCATTTCTGGCCCTGCTGCACCCAACAGACATTAAAAAAACACCCCACTCCAGAGGGCGAATGGGGTTGTCATGCAATTGTCCACCTCCACACACGATGCGTGCGGGGGTTATTGTGTGGACAAACAATTATTATGCAAGGAAAATTATTATGTTCTATACAGACGAACGCATTGTGATATTTATTGACGGATCCAATCTTTATGCTGCCATTCGCTCCCTGGGTTTTGATTTTGACTACAAGAAGCTTTTGACTTTTTTTCAGAACAAGAGTCGACTGGTTCGCGCCTATTATTATACCGCTTTGGGAGATGATCAGGAATATTCTCCCATTCGTCCGCTGGTGGACTGGTTGGCCTATAACGGTTATACCGTCATCACCAAGCCCATCAAGGAATATATCGATCCGGCCACGGGCATCAAGCGCACCAAGGGCAACATGGACATTGAGATTGCCATTGGCATGTTGCGCATGGCACCCTACTATGATCATGCGGTGTTGTTCTCGGGGGATGGCGACTTTCGGAGTGTGGTGGAAGCGGTCCAGGATCTGGGCAAACATGTGACCGTGATCAGTTCTCTCATGACCCAACCCCCCATGATCGCCGACGAGTTGCGTCGTCAGGCCGATGAATTTATTGAACTGGACTCGATCAAAAAAGAGTTGATTCGGAATGCGTTCTAAACCACACCTGTTTCGGAATGCGTGGTTTCCGTCATCCCCGCGCAAGCGGGGATCCAGTTTGCACAGGTATCACCTGGATTCCCGCCTGCGCGGGAATGACGTCTGAAAAACTGCGCATCCCGAGGTAGGCTCGGTTTGGTGGGTCAACCAACCTGCTTTGACAGGTAAAGTTTTATGGGTCCGCTCCCCTGGCGGGGTGCAGGGGCTTCAGCCCCTGCAATGTCCCCCTTCCGGGGCTTCGCCCCGAACCCCACCAGGGCTCTGCCCTGGACCCGCCAGGGGGATGATCCCCCTGGACCCGCAACCATTTTCAGAACCTGTCCGATCAGCTTGGTTGAGCCACTAGGACATTGAGGGGATGCCATGAGCAGGATTGCCTTTCTTTTCCCTGGCCAGGGTGCGCAGTCTGTGGGTATGGGTCACACGCTGGCAACGCATGACGCCGGGGCTGCCGAGCTGTTTGCCATGGCCGACCGGGTGGTTGGTTTCCCGTTGAGCAACCTGATGTGGCATGGCCCGGAAGAACAGCTCACGCTGACGGAAAACGCCCAACCCGCCCTGGTGGTCACCGCTCTGGCGGCCTGTCATCTGCTCACCACCCGCACGGGTATTCGGCCTGATTTTGTCGCGGGTCATTCTCTGGGAGAATATGCTGCCATTGTGGCGGCAGGTGGTTTTGCGGCAGAAGAGGCGATACGGCTGGTCCGGTTGCGGGGTCAGGCCATGCAACGGGCCGTTCCCCTGGGCGAAGGGGGCATGGCCGTCCTGTTGAATGTACCGGCGCAGGATGTCATCGAGGTATGCGCCGAGGCGGCCGCCACCATGGCGGGCGTATGTGTGCCAGCCAATTTTAATACCCCGCAGCAAATTGTCATTTCTGGTCACAAGCGGGCGGTGGAACAGGCCGTCGCGCTCGCCAAAGGACGGGGGGCCAAGCGTTGCATGATGCTGGCGGTTTCCGCCCCCTTTCACTGTCCGCTCATGCAGCCTGCGGCGGATGCCATGGCCGCCGCGTTGCGGCAGACCGTCATTCAAGATCTCACTGTCCCCCTCATCGCCAATGTCACCGCCCAGGAAGTCACTCTGGGGGCCACCGTTCGGGAACGATTGGTGGAGCAGGTCACCGGCAGTGTGCGTTGGGAAGCCAGCATGCGCCGCCTGATCGAACTGGGCGTGGATACCTTCATCGAGTTGGGTACCGGCAAGGTGCTGACCGGCATGATCAAACGGATTGATGAGACGGTGCGGGCGGTGGCTGTCAATGGACCGGAAGACATTGAAAAAGTGACCGCGCTGCCTGGTCTGGCGACAGGCTGAGCCAGGGGTCCGGGGGATTTGCCTCCTGGCAAGAACCAGACTGCAACAATAATCCATACCGATACAACAGACGGCACAAAAAATGCTTATGTCTCGTCGGGATGTCTACTCACCGACGAAGGGACCGGGTATGGAACCACTGCAAATTGTTGCCAACAAAGAAGGGTACCGAATTTTCGACCGTGACCAAAACCAGACGGTCGTCTCAGGTATCTACAGTTTTCGCGGTGCCTGGGCGATTTACGAACGGCTGGTCAGCCTCAAAGAAGCCATCCGGCGGTATGCCAAAAAATCGGCACACCCCCCGTCAAGAGACAAGTTCGCATTCTAGCACAGGTCACAGCAAATCACCCGATGGACGTATTGCGCTCTGGACTATTCTTTGTCTTGTTTGTGGTTGGCATTATTGCCTATGCCACGCTCATTGTCGCCCTTTGGCCGGTCACCACCCAGGCCCAACGCCGTCGCATGGCCTGCGCCTGGGCCCAGTATAATCGCCGTCTGTTGGCCGTCGTCTGTCGTCTGCACGACCACATAACCGGCCTGGAAAACCTCCCGCCCCCACCCTTTGTCTTGTTATGCAAGCACCAATCCGCCTGGGAAACGGTGACATTGCACGCCATCTTTCCCCCGTTTGTTCTGGTGTTGAAAAAAAGCCTGCTGTTTATCCCCTTTTTTGGCTGGGCACTCAAGGCCACGGGCCAGATTGCCATCCATCGTCACCGCGAAATAGAGGCATTGCGCATTCTGCAAGCAGAAGGCAAACAACACTGTGCGCAAGGCACCTCCATCCTGATCTTCCCGGAAGGCACCCGTGTACCACCCGGAACCGTTGGCCACTATAATGCCGGCGGGGTCATGCTGGCCATGGCGGCCGGGGTGCCGATCGTGCCGGTGGCCCACAACGCCGGACTGTTCTGGGGACGCCGATCCTTCCTGAAAAAACCGGGCGTGATCCAATTGCACATCGGCCAACCCATCGAAACCCGTGGGCTGGCCAAGAACGCCCGCAAGGCGATCCTGAGCCAGGCCCAAGAGGCCATCGAAACCATGATGGCGCAGATCAATACTCCTTGAACTTGCCCACCACCACGCCACAAAACTGCATGGCACCTTGAACATCAATCAATGGATAGCGGGCATTCAAGGGTTTCAGATAGGTACGATTCCCGACCACCAGCAACTGTTTGAAGATGACCGTGGCATCGCCTTCCAGGCGGACAATAACAAACTGGTTGTGTTTGCCCGCCCGCGTGGGATCGATGATGATGATCTCCCCCTCCCGGAATTCGGGTTCCATCGAGTCGTCCGGCACATGCAAGGCAAAGGCCCGGTCACTGGAGCGGGGCGCAATGGGCAGCCAGGCCTCCACCGACCCAGGATGAAACGACTCGTTCGGTTCTTCACACGACCGACTGGCATCTTCCCACGAGATAAGCGGCAGACGGGCGAACAACGGTGCCCGATGGGCATCGCCATTCTCCGCCGCCGTGGCCAGTTCGGCCTGGGTCATGCCGGGGGTTGCCCCGATCAACGACATCTCCCCCCGTCCGGTTTCCAACCAGATGGGATCCACGCCACACGTCAGGGCAATGGAAACAGTACGTCGCGACGATCTGGACCGCCCACATTCCAATTTATGGATGGCTGTTTGACTGACACTGACCCGATCCGCCAACTCTTTCTGCGTGAGTTTGGCCTGCTTGCGGGCCATTTGAATGCGTTCACCGTAATTCATTGTGTTTTCTCCTTCCTCCTGAGGTTGCAATCAATGCCAGGATACCTCATCCCGATGGTTATTTGCAAGCGGTCAATCAAAAAAAATTTATGCCATACCAAACAGCATATGTCAGGGGAGAAGCGACCCAGAACCAACAACCCACCCCATGTCAGTCAACTCTGCTCCCGTACAATCTGCCAAACATCCCCTTCTTTTTGTAATAACAAGGTTTTCCTGCCTTTATCCTGATAATTATTCGACCAATATTCCTGCATAAAAGTAACCTGCGCACGATTTTCATCCAGGAGCGTGACCTTCATGTCGGTCAGCGTCACACGAATGGAACCCGCCGATTGTAGAGTTTTGTTTCTGTTCTTTTGCCACGCCTCACGACTGGGAAATTTTTCTGGCACAAAAGAGCGGGAATAAAAGGCCAGATACTCCTCCACCTTTCTGGAGGTCCACGCCTTGGCCCAGGCACGAACGGTCTGCTCAATATCCACCGGGGCGACCGTTGCGGGCGGGGGTTCCACCGCTGCCTGCGGTTCCGATCTATGCTCGACCTGCTCCGCACGGGCGAGGGGTTTTCCCTGCGCGACCATTTTGGTCTTTACCTGCTCTTGCGTCGCATTGATTTCGGCCTGGGACATGCGTTTTTCGATAAAATCTCGATATTTTATCGCTTTTTCATTGCCTTGTGCCGCAGAGAGGCTGGTCCACAGATAGGCCTGCGCATAGTCCCGTGGCACACCCAGCCCGATATAATACATCTCACCCAGGTTGGACTGGGCCACCGCATTGCCCTGTTCAGCCGCCTTGCGATACCATTGCATCGCCTCCTCTGGATTCTGGGGCACACCTTTGCCTTGATCATACAAGGCACCCAACGCGACCTGCGCCGTCGCATCGCCCTGTTCCGCCGACTGGCGCAAAATCTCCAGAGCGGAACGGGGAGCCGGAGCGGGCGGTTGCTCCACCTTGTGCGGGCTTTTCGGCTGGGGTGAAACGGGTTGGCTCACCGAAGCAGGTGGCAGCACAGGAAAAGGTCGACTCACCGGACCGGACGGTCCCACAGGAATGATTTGGCTCTCAATCTTGAACTGGCCCAGACTGAACGGGTCATCCGCCTGGGCCAATGCCATAAACGAAAACATTCCTGTCGCAAAACACGACCAACAAAACAACAAAAAGACGTTTTTGACACTCATTTCGCTCTCCAAGCCGCCAGTCAGGAGCCTTTCGGTGGCGTATTAATGAAACACCCAATTAAATGTTATCGCTGCTCTTTAGGTTGCAGGGCTGTATTGGGAGGGACAATGGTTATGACCTCTTCGGTGACGACCAATGGAGTGCCAATCGGGGCGGTGGCGGCGCGCACGGAATCCCAGGCGGCGGCCGTACTCATGGCTCCCGCAGAACCCAGAACGGCCCCCCCCACGGCCAGTGGAACCGCCATGGCGGCTGAGGTGGCTTGACCGGATGCCACCATGCCATACACCACACTGGCACTGAGATGGCCGCTGGCCTGAACGGATTCCAGTACGGCCTGCCCGGAATAGCTTTCTGCCCACGCCAAAACAGAGCCTGTCGTTGGCAAGACAACCAGCCAGGCGAACAGGATAATCCAGAATTTTCTCACGCTACGTCCTCCTGAACCAAGGGAGCCCCCGACTGATTTTTTCGGTGACTCATGACCAACGCGGCCAACCGGAAAAGACCAGATGGGTTTTACCAAAAAAAGGAACCGTTGTCAAGCGTATGCGACCGCATGCACGGCCAACGGAGCGGAGCCAGGCAGAGAGGAGACGCTTTTTTTGTTGCTTTTTTGCCCGAAGGACATTACGTTCCATCCATGCTGTTGGATAGGTCTCCTGCTCATCTGTACTGGACTCCATGACCACTGTCGCCCTCTTTTTTATGCAATCCCTGCTGGTCGTCTGCCTGCCCTACCTGGTATGGCGACTGCTGAAATTGCGCAACTGGATCCCCCTGGTGGTCTTGCAGATTTTGTTCGGTATCGTGCTCGGACCGGCGGTGTTGGGTGGTGTTGCGCCAAAACTCTGGCCGCTCCTGTTTACCCGGGAATCGTTGACTGCACTCTCCGGTCTCGCCTGGCTGGCCGTGGTTCTGTTCGCCTTTCTCACCGGACTGCACCTGCAACCCTCCACCTTCAAAGGGTTGGGACGTTCTTTTGTCGTGGTCAGTCTGTCCAGCATTTTTACCCCCACTCTGCTCGGCACGTTGGCGGGATGGTGGATTGCCTATCTCCATCCCGAAGCAGTTGGTCCGGCGGCCACCACGGGGCAATTCGCGGCGGCCATTGGGGTGTGCATCGGCGTCACGGCACTGCCCGTGTTGGGTGCCATCTTGCGGGAAAGCGGCTTGATCACCCATCGGGTGGGGCGCATCTCCCTGGGCATCGCCGCGATCAATGATGCAACCCTGTGGGTCTTGCTGACCTTTATCCTGGTGGGACTGTCACCGCGCGGCATGACACCCCTCAGCGGTTTCTGGTTGTCGGTCGTCGGCCTGATTTATCTCTTTCTCATGTTTGTGCCCGTGCGCGTCCTGTTGCAGCACCGGATCGGTGGCAGCGAGGTGCTGACCGAGAGTGGTCTGGTCATGGTCTGTGCGGCCATTTTTGGCTCGGCTTTTGTGGCCGAATGGTGTGGGCTGCATGCCGTATTAGGTGGCTTTGTCGCCGGTGCCATCATGCCGCGCAAGGTGGCTCAGGCCATCATCGCCCAGTTGGAACCCATCACCGTCATGGTCCTGTTGCCCTTTTTTTTCATCCGCACCGGCTTGACCACCCACTTTGACCTGTTTTCAGGCGGCCTGTTGGAAGTGTTCCTGATAGCAACCGTGACCTCCGTGTTGGGTAAATTCTGGGGCACCGCGCTTCCGGCCCGTTGGATGGGCGAAGGTTGGCCCGTTGCCTGTGCGCTCGGAACGCTGATGCAGACCAAAGGAATGATGGAAGTGGTTGTCTTGACTGTTCTTCTGGAAGTGAAAGTCGTCTCGGCGACCTGTTTTTCCGGCATGTTGTTCATGGCCATTGCGACGACCATTTTAACTGCTCCCGCCCTGAGAATGATTTGTCGGTTTACCTCCTTGCCCTGTCCAGACAAAACGGCTCCGCCCGATTCGTCGCCGTCGCTATAAGTATTCCATTACACACATCGGCCTTGCTTATCGTTTCGGCCATTCCAGTCAGAACCCTGGATTCCCGCCTTCGCGGGAATGACAAGCGAATTTCGTGTCATTCCCATTTCCGTCATGCCCGCGAAGGCGGGCATCCAGGAGAGTTCGTGGACGAAACGAT